>NZ_CP180556.1:3130978-3496468 GCF_047778125.1 Neptuniibacter sp. QD29_5 | reverse complement strand
TTGCGCAGGAACAGATTCCTGCATCGCTGGCTGAAATACCTCTTCACGAACAGGTTCAGTCATCGGCGCTACCGCAACCGCAGGCTCAGGCGCCGAAATAGGCGCAGCTGCAGGAGCAGGCTCAGGTACAAATGCAGGTTCTGCAGCAAATGCAGGCTGAGGAGCCGGAGCTGCAGGCATTGGACGACGGGTAAAGTTAGCAGCAGGACGTGGTCTTGGTGGTGCGCCACGGTTATTCGCTACTTCGAGAAGAACTTCTACAGAGATATCGCCAGTTACATCGCTAACGACCTGACGAATACGCGATAGGAACTTATCGTTTACCCAATCACGGACAAAACGGTTTGGCGCTACCAATACCAGCTGTTCAGCACTCTCAGGCGCAACCTGCAGTGGTCGAATCCAAGTGTTGTATTGCTGAGCCGGAAACTCTTCCTGAAGGCTGTGTAAACAACGCGCCCAAAGTTCCGTCGACATAGAGGGGAGACCCTTCTTCTATCCTGTAGTTATGATTATTAGTTCCGAATATAGGGACAAAGTAAAAATAGCACCTATATGAAGCACTAATTCTAACGATTAATTACCAACTTATCCACACAGCAAAGTGCTTTTTTTGGAACAATTTCAAAAAAAATCTAATCAAGGAAAGCTAGTAAATACGAGGGATACAAAAGAGTTACCCAACACATCCTCTCAGGTAAGCCACAACTAGCCAACTTATTATCCCCATAGTTACACACTGCCGGAAGGCCTATAAACAGGGTTAAAAACTTAGTTATCCACAGAAAAGTGCTTTTTCTGACAAATTCCTTCATGAAAGCATTTAGCAAGCTACCTATACAAGCTGTTAACAGTTATAGAAGGCTTACCTACAAATGTGGCCTTTATTAAAGGTTTCCAATTTGGAAATACACTACCTATATAAGTCGATATTAAATGGAACCACCTGCTAGATAGGGTCCATGCACCGAAAAAAAGCAGAAATTAATGAAATAATTCCAATAAAGTTGAATAAATCCTAAAAAGAGATTGATCCAACCCCACAAATTCAATAGAATTCGCCCTCTATTTTTTGGCGTGGCACATTTCTGCCATGTTTTCATTCATCAAACGCGTTGGCAGGATTGACCGATGAAAAGAACATTTCAACCAAGCGTACTAAAGCGTAAGCGTACTCACGGCTTCCGTGCACGCATGGCTACTAAAGCTGGACGTCAGGTTATTAACCGTCGTCGCGCTAAAGGCCGTAAGCGCCTGTCTGCTTAATGACTGGCAAAACGGTCTGGTTTATTTGAATGACCGAATTCAGATTCCCCCGTCGGTTACGTTTGCTAACCGGCAGGGACTTTCAAAGTGTGTTTGACGACGTACAACTGAAAGTACCAGACCAGCCTATCCTTATACTTTCCCGCCCTAATGACCTCGGCCATCCTCGGCTAGGTTTTGTTATTTCCAAAAAAAATATCCGTCAGGCGGTGAAACGTAACCGTGTTCGTCGTATCATTCGCGAATCCTTTCGTTTGAACCAACATAATTTACCTGCAGTGGACATGATTATCCTTGCTCGTCAGGGCTTAGGAGAACTCGAAAACGAGGAAGTTCACAAGCTGATGAAGAAGTGCTGGTCCAGACTGAAAAATAAATCAAAAAAGTTAAAGTAAACTCGATTGGTCCTTAACCCATGGATTTTAAGCGTATAAGTATCATTGGCGCACTTTGCATGATCAGCTACTTAGTTGTCCTGCAATGGAACCAAGACTACGGTCAGCCAGCTGAAGCACAGCAGGCTACAACTTCTGTTTCTGCATACGATTCTCAGCCAGCCAACACAGATCTTCCTGCTGCTGAAGCTTCTAGCGATGTTCCTGGTGCAGCAACTCAAGCTGCAGGTACAGCGAAGCTAGTGACTGTAGCAACAGATGTTCTGAACGTAACTCTAGACACTAAAGGCGGCGACATTATTCAGGTCTCTCTACCTGAACATAAAGCAAGCCTAGGTTCTGAACTGCCATTCGTTCTACTAGAGCAGACAACTAGCCGCGTCTATGTATCTCAAAGTGGTTTGATCGGCAGAAACGGTCCTGATGCTTCTGGCAACCGCCCGACTTACACAGTTTCTCAGAATGAATTTACTCTAGGTGATCAAGAGAAGATCAATGTTGATTTGAGCTTCACTGATGCGAGCGGCGTACAGATCACTAAGCGTTATACCTTCACTAAAGGTTCTTATGAGATTGAGCTTAGCTTTATCGTAAATAACCAGTCATCTGATATTTGGTCTTCTCAGCTATTTGGCCAGATCAAACGTGACGGTAGCTCAGATCCGACAGAATCTACTGATATGGGTATGCAGTCTTACCTAGGTACAGTTTTCTCTACTGAAGAGAACACTTACGAAAAGTATGACTTCGATGATATTGACGAAGAAAGCGCGACTCGTAAGAGTAAAGATGGCTGGATCGCAATGTCTCAGCACTACTTCCTAAGTGCTTGGATCCCTGCTAAAGGTGCTGAATACACTTACCAAGCGCGTAAGTCTAACGGCAACTACATTGTTGGTTTCCTATCTCCAGACTTCACAGTTTCTCCGAGCGAGAACAAAACAGTAACTGCGACGTTCTACGCAGGTCCTAAAGATCAAGAGATCATGGAAATTGCTGATGAGAACCTACCACTGACTGTAGACTACGGTGTTTTATGGTGGGTAGCGTCTCCGCTATACATGTTGCTGAAATGGGTTTACGACCTAGTAGGTAACTGGGGTCTAGCGATCATCGGTGTAACTGTTATCGTAAAAGCACTACTGTTCCATCTGAACGCTAAAGCATTTAAGTCTATGGCTAAAATGCGTAAGTTCGGTCCAGAGATGGCACGCCTGAAAGATCTTTACGGTGATGACCGCCAGAAGATGTCTCAGGAGATGATGAAGCTTTACCAGAAGGAAAAAATTAATCCTCTGGGTGGCTGTCTGCCAATCTTGGCTCAGATGCCGATCTTCATCGCACTTTACTGGGTACTAATGGAATCTGTAGACCTACGACACGCTGAGTTCCTATACCTAGCTGACCTTTCGGTTAAAGATCCTTACTTTATCCTGCCGATCATCATGGGCGCGAGTATGTTCATTCAGCAGATGCTGAACCCAACACCTCCAGACCCAATGCAGGCTAAGATCATGAAGATGCTACCGATCCTGTTCACATTCTTCTTCCTGTGGTTCCCTGCAGGTCTGACCCTATACTGGGTTGTGAACAACATCCTATCGATTGCACAGCAGTACGTGATCAATAAGCAGATCGAAAACGGTACGGATAAGTAACTCCGGACCTAACAAAAAAAAGCCGCTACTGAGTTAGCGGCTTTTTTGTATCTAGGCTTTATGCTCCCATCCCAGCAAAGTGGTAAACTTGCACTAAATTTATATTCGCTCGAGATTCATTATGACCCTGGCTAACAACGACACCATTACTGCTCAAGCAACTCCACCCGGTCGAGGTGGTGTAGGTATAGTGCGTATTTCAGGTCCATTGGCTAAAACGATTTCTGAAACTGTTTTAAAAACCGAGCTTAAACCTCGTTACGCCTACTACGGCCCGTTTTTTGATCAAAACAATCAAGAGATTGATCAAGGCATCGCGTTGTATTTCCCAGGCCCAAATTCATTTACCGGTGAAGATGTCCTTGAACTACAAGGTCACGGCGGCCCAGTTATTGTCGATCTGCTACTAAAACGCGCAATTGAGCTAGGTGCAAGGCTAGCAAAACCGGGCGAATTCTCTGAGCGAGCATTCCTGAACGATAAACTCGATCTGGCTCAAGCCGAAGCAATTGCCGATCTGATTGATAGTTCCTCCGAACAAGCAGCACGCTGTGCGATTCGATCCCTACAAGGTGAATTCTCCAGCCGTATCCATGAGCTAGTTGAAGCACTCGTACAGCTACGAATCTACGTGGAAGCAGCAATCGACTTTCCAGAAGAAGAGATCGACTTCCTTGCCGATGGCAAAGTACTTGGTGACTTAAAAGAGGTATTAGGCAAAGTCGTCGCAGTACAGGCAGAAGCAAAGCAGGGCAGTCTTTTACGTGAAGGCATGAACGTAGTGATCGCAGGCCGCCCTAATGCAGGTAAATCGAGTCTACTCAACGCGTTAGCTGGTCGTGAAACTGCGATTGTTACCGATATTGCTGGGACTACGCGAGACGTTCTGCGCGAACATATCCATATTGATGGTATGCCACTGCATATTATTGATACAGCAGGCCTACGTGATGCCCCTGATGAAGTGGAACGTATAGGTATCAACCGTGCTTGGGAAGAGATCAACAAAGCCGATCGTGTTCTGCTGATGGTTGATAGTCAAAGTACAGAGACCGATGATCCAGAACAGATCTGGCCAGAGTTCGTCCACCAGCTACCAGAATCGAGCCGTATCACAGTTATCCGCAACAAAGCAGACCTCAGTGGCGAAACTATCAGCATCCGAGAAGCGCACGATCACACCACAATTACCTTGTCGGCAAAATCACAAACTGGTGTCGACCTGCTGCGAGATCATCTAAAAGAATCTATGGGCTTTAGCTCAACTACTGAAGGTGGCTTTATGGCACGCCGCCGCCATCTGGATGCGTTGGAACGTGCCCATGAGTTACTGGAAACCGGTTTAGATCAGCTAGAGATGAATGGAGCAGGTGAACTGCTCGCGGAAGATCTACGCCAAGCGCAACAAGCACTCAATGAGATCACAGGTGAGTTCACACCTGATGATCTGCTTGGCCGCATCTTCAGCTCATTCTGTATTGGCAAGTAATCGACCAATACGTTTTTGAACAGGGACGTTCAACCTGCTTATCTCACCACCTCTTTATCGCTCCTTTTTTCCTATCAGCTAGGACGCTCAGCCTAGTGCTAGCTCACAAAGCACCTATGTTTACCCAATAACATCATTTTCATTTACTTGTTGATTGGAACGCTTAATCAAACCTCTGCGAATATCCGTGTGACCGCCATTTTTACGGGTAAATTTGGGCGAACACTACCTAACCAGTGCAAAAACCTAACTCTTTGCTTTTATTCAGAATCCTCAATATCTCAACAATTAAACCCAATGTTATTATCAGGTTTTCCACAGAATCCTGTTAGTACATAAAAACCCAATTTTTTGGATATCTTGTTCATATCATAAAGATAACTTAAATTTATCCTTTATAATCATATATATAAATAACTAACATGAAATTTAAAGGCTGATTAATATTTTTACAGGCATTGTCTAAAAATACTTACTCACACAGCGTGTGTATAACCTGTATAACTAACCTAAGTTATCCTAAGGGTAAAGTTGTGAATAATTCCATCTGTGGAAAAGACGCCTAGATATACACAACTTACACGCCCCTTTTGCAGACAGTATATGCACGATAAACCAAGGCTTATCATTCCGACAATTTACTGATTTATAAGGAAAATAATTGGTTATCACCAGAAAAAGGGCTTGCTATATATAATCATTAAAATAAAAAACATATATTCTTTCTCTTTTTTAATACTTATATAAAGAAAAATAGAGCTGTATAAAAAACGATCATTTCTAAGTTGGTCAGGTAAGGGTATAATCAGCGCCCATTTCAAATCGATCTCAGCACACTGATCGAAGCTTATTTCATAGAGGTAATACAACGGTGGATTTTCCTACCCACTTTGACGTCATTGTTATCGGTGGTGGTCATGCAGGTACTGAAGCTGCATTAGCGTCAGCAAGAACTGGAGCACAGACCTTATTACTAACCCATAACATCGAAACCTTAGGTCAAATGTCATGTAACCCTGCAATTGGGGGAATAGGAAAAAGCCATCTTGTTAAAGAGATTGATGCGCTAGATGGAGCTATGGCTCGTGCTACTGATAAAGGTGGTATTCAATTTCGAACCCTTAACTCACGTAAAGGCCCTGCAGTAAGAGCAACACGTGCACAAGCTGACCGTGTTCTTTACAAAGCAGCTGTTCGCTCAATTCTAGAGAACCAAGAAAACCTACAGATTTTCCAACAATCTGCTGATGATCTTATTATCGAAGGTGAGACAGTTGTCGGTGTAGTGACACAAACAGGTATCCGCTTTAAAGCCAAGTCTGTTGTGTTAACCGCAGGTACTTTCCTTGGTGGCGTTATCCATATTGGTTTAGAGAATCACTCAGGTGGTCGAGCAGGCGATCCTCCATCTATCGCACTTGCTCATCGTTTACGTGAACTCCCTTTCCGTGTTGACCGTTTAAAAACGGGGACACCGCCTCGTATCGATGCACGTAGTGTTGATTTTAGTGTGATGCAGGAACAACCAGGTGATACACCTACGCCGGTTATGTCCTATATGGGTAAATTGAGTGATCATCCTGAGCAGATCAGTTGCTATATCACCCATACTAATGAACGCACTCATGAAATTTTAAGAAACGGTCTTGATCGTTCGCCTATGTATACAGGTGTAATTGAGGGTGTGGGCCCACGTTACTGCCCATCTATCGAAGATAAGATCATGCGCTTTGCTGATAAAGATCAGCATCAGGTATTTGTGGAACCAGAAGGTCTGACAACCCATGAGTTATATCCAAATGGCATCTCTACTTCGCTGCCGTTTGATATTCAGCTAGCAGCTGTGCAATCGATCCGTGGTTTTGAAAATGCGCATATTGTTCGTCCTGGTTATGCGATTGAATACGATTACTTTAACCCGCAAGATCTAAAACATACCCTTGAAACCAAATACATGAACGGCCTGTACTTTGCCGGTCAGATTAATGGCACAACAGGTTATGAAGAGGCGGGTGCTCAAGGCTTGTTGGCCGGTGCCAATGCAGCACTGCGAGCATTAGATAAAGAGCAGTGGTATCCACGTCGTGATGAAGCCTATATCGGCGTATTGGTGGATGATCTGATTACCCTAGGTACATCTGAACCATATCGTATGTTCACAAGCCGAGCTGAATATCGCCTAATTCTGCGTGAAGACAACGCCGACCTACGTTTGACCGAAAAAGGTCGTGAACTTGGGCTGGTGGGTGATGAACGTTGGCAGGCATTCTGTGAAAAACGTGAAGCGATTGAGTTAGAGCAACAGCGCCTAAAATCTACCTGGATTCAGCCTAATACACCTGAAGCCGATGAGTTAGCACCAAAACTTAAAACGCCGCTGACACGTGAATACAATTTGGCGGATCTGTTAAAACGTCCTGAACTGGTTTACAACGATATCGCTCATCTTAAAGGTGAAGCTGTGTCTGATAATCAAGTGGCGGAACAGGTTGAGATTCATAACAAATATGCTGGTTATATTGAGCGTCAGAAAGATGAGATAGCGCAGATGCGCCGTCAGGAAAATACGCCTCTACCAGAAAACTTTGATTATGACCAAGTAGGCGGTCTTTCCAACGAACTTAAAGCGAAACTAGAAGAGATTCGTCCAGAAACGATCTCGCAAGCGTCTCGTATACAAGGTATGACTCCAGCTGCGATTTCGTTGTTATTGGTTTATCTAAAAAAACATCAATTGAGCAAAGCTAAAATTAAGGCCGATAACGCATGAATCAGGTAAGCCAAGATATCTTGGAAGCAAAGCTAAACAAAGGTATCCAGCAGTTAGGTCTGGATATCAACGATCAGCAAAAAGATCAGTTACTCCGTTACCTGAATTTGTTGATCAAATGGAACAAAGCTTACAACCTGACTGCTGTGCGCGATCCGTTAGAGATGATCGATCGTCATCTTATCGATAGTTTGAGCGTAGTGCCTTACATCAAAGCCAATCGCATTATCGATGTTGGCAGTGGCCCAGGTTTACCAGGTATCCCATTGGCGATCTGCCATCCTGAGCTTGATGTCACTACCTTGGACAGCAACGGCAAGAAAACCCGTTTCCAATTGCAGGCTAAAACGGAGTTAGGTCTAAATAATCTAACAGTGATCAACGAGCGTGTTGAAAACTGTAACTTTGAGCCTTTCGATCAGGTGATATCGCGCGCATTCGCCTCTTTGCAAGACATGATTAACTGGACACACCAACTTTGTCATCAAGAGGGTGTTTTTCTTGCAATGAAAGGTCTGTATCCTGAGGAAGAGTTATCAGCATTGCCTGATGGCTATGAACTTAAGACCTGTTACCCACTTGATGTACCGGGAACAGAAGGGGAAAGGCATCTGCTAGTTTTAGGGAGACGCTAGGCGTGGCAAAGATCCTAACGATCACAAACCAGAAAGGAGGCGTAGGTAAAACAACAACCTGCGTAAATCTGGCTGCTTCATTGGCTGCAACCAAAAAGCGCGTATTGCTGGTGGATTTGGATCCGCAAGGCAATGCCAGTATGGGCAGCGGCGTTGATAAACACACTTTGGAAAATACGGTCTACGAAGTTCTGACCGACAAAGTGAATATCAAAGAGGCGATCCTTAAAGACACAGCGGCAGGTTTCGATATCATTGGCTCAAATGGTGATCTAACCGCTGCTGAAGTTGAGCTATTGCAGATTCCTCGTCGAGAATTTCGTCTTAAAATGGCGTTGATGGAAGTTGATGAGGATTATGACTACGTCTTGATCGATAATCCGCCATCTCTAAACCTACTAACAGTTAACGCATTAGCAGCATCAGCAGGCGTTATTATTCCAATGCAGTGCGAATATTACGCATTGGAAGGTATCTCGGCATTGATCGGCACGATCGATAAAATCAATGCCCGTCTAAACCCTAGTTTGAAAATTGAAGGTATCTTGCGGACCATGTTCGATCCGCGAATGAGCCTGACCAAAGACGTTTCTACACATCTGGTAGAGTATTTTGGTGATAAAGTTTATCGCACCGTAATCCCGAGAAACGTCCGTTTAGCTGAGGCACCAAGCCATGGATTGCCGGCACTACTTTACGATAAAAACTCCCGAGGAGCCGTAGCTTACTTAGCTTTGGCGGGTGAGTTGATTCGTCGTACCAAACTTGAAGAAAAAGAACAGTCACAGGAAGCATAATCAATGGCTAAAAAGCGTGGGCTTGGCAAAGGTCTGGATGCTCTATTGTCCAGCGTTACTGATGTAGAAGAACAGGTATCCGTTCAAAGCGCTGAATCTATAGATGGTTATCAGTTGCTTCCTGTCAGTGTGATTCAACGTGGACGTTATCAACCACGTCGCGATATTGAGCCTCAAGCTTTGGAAGAACTATCCAACTCGATTCGTGCCCAAGGTGTTATGCAGCCGATCGTGGTACGTCCGGTTGATTCTGATCGCTATGAAATTATCGCAGGTGAACGCCGTTGGCGTGCCACTCAGATGGCTGACCTATCTGAGATCCCTGCAATCGTGAAAGATGTTCCGGATGAAGCGGCCATTGCTATGGCACTTATCGAGAATATCCAGCGTGAAAACCTAAATCCGATCGAAGAAGCGATCTCTCTTCAGCGACTGCAAGACGAATTTGAACTGACTCAGCAGGAAGTGGCTGATGCAGTAGGTAAATCGCGTTCTGCGGTAACCAATTTACTTCGCCTGATGAAGCTGACCGATGAAGTGAAGAAGATGCTTGAATACGGCGACTTAGAAATGGGTCATGCGCGGGCATTGTTGGCACTAGAACCTGAGCAACAGCTAATTGCAGCACAGGAAGTATCAGGCCAAGGTCTATCTGTTCGCCAAGCGGAAGCGTTAGTGAAAAAGCTTCAAGACGGTGGTTCTAAAACGGAAGAAAAACCAAAAGCAGAACCTAACCCTCGCCTAGGTGAATTGGCTGGTGAGTTGTCTATGCGCTTCGCAACTAAGGTGGCGATTAGTGAAAATGCCAAAGGAAAAGGCAAAATCACCATCAGTTACGATGATGCTGAATCTTTAGACAGTATTTTGAAATTATTGAAATAAGTAGCGTTGAATTACTACTTTGGCACTGAAGTTAAGGTGACTCAGAGCAAGGGTTGCTACGACATTAGTGCAAATGGGTAAACTGCCTGTTGTTTCGGAGGCCCTAAGCTCATATAATCGGCTCGCATTTTAGGGTGCGTGCGCTTAAATGGGGCGTAGAGTCAGAACAGAATTTAAGTAAGGTTGCGTTGGAATGTCAGTGGGCAAGGGGAACCTCAAGCAGGGAGCCCATAGTCGTAAAACACGCGGTCGTATATTTAGAATTTTTCTGATTCAAGCAGTCATATGTTTATTACTTTGCGCTGGTTTACTACTAGTGAACTTAGAAACTGCATATTCGGCACTGCTAGGTGGAGTTTTATACCTTCTACCTACCCTCTATTTCGCTGATCGAGCATTGAGATTTAGTGCAGGTCAGAGTGCTAAGCAAGCGTTAGCCGAAATGTATGTGAGCCAAATATGGAAAATGGCTTTAAGTGCGGTAGGTTTTGCTGCCGTATTTATACTGATTCAGCCCCTGAATCCATTTTCCTTATTTGGCACGTTCATTCTGATGCAGATCTTAGGTTGGATTGGTCAGATGAACCTGAATACAAGATTCCTGAAACTTTGAACGAGAGAAACTGAGAATGGCTAGTAGCGACACAGTAACATCCTCAGAGTATATATCCCACCACTTGACGAATCTGACGTTCGGCTATCATGAAGCTTCGGATAGCTGGCGCTTCGTAGATACTGCAAACGGTATCATGCCTGGCGATTTCGGATTTTGGGCAATCCACGTGGATACTATGCTTTGGTCTGTTGGCTTGGGTATTTTCTTCCTTTGGTTGTTCCGTAGCGTAGCGAAAAAAGTTACGTCCGGCGTACCTGGAAGCACCCAGAACTTTATCGAAACAATTATTGAGTTTGTTGACGATAACGTTAAAGGTATTTTCCACCATAAGAACCCTGTTATTGCGCCTCTGTCGCTAACAATTTTCGTCTGGATCTTCCTGATGAACCTTATGGACCTTGTTCCAATCGATTGGGTTCCTTATATCGCTGCACAAATGGGCGTTGGCTACATGAAGATCGTACCAACTACAGACCCTAACGCTACTCTTGGTATGGCGTTCAGCGTATTCTTCTTGATCATTTACTACAGCATTAAGCAGAAAGGTGTTTCTGGCTTCCTTGCTGAGCTGTCTCTACAGCCAATGGGTAAATGGATGATTCCTTTCAACTTGTTCCTAGAAGTTGTAGGCCTACTGGCTAAGCCAATCTCTCTGGCGCTACGACTATTCGGTAACATGTATGCGGGTGAAATGATCTTTATCTTGATTGCTCTGCTTCCTTTCTGGGCGCAGTGGGTACTATCTGTGCCATGGGCAATCTTCCATATTCTAGTAATTACTTTGCAGGCGTTTATCTTCATGGTGCTAACTATCGTTTATCTTGCGATGGCACATGACGATCACTAATAAGTAATTCATGAACTGAAGTACTGTTTTAACCTGTTTTAACAAATTTTAAACTTTAACTTTTAAACTTAAATGTGGAGAAAAACTGATGGAAATGGCTAACGCTTTAGTATTCCTGGCTGCTGCGGTTCTAATGGGCCTTGCTGCTATTGGTGCTGCTGTAGGTATCGGTAACCTAGGTGGTAAATTCTTGGAAGGTGCTGCACGTCAACCTGAACTAGTACCACTACTACGTTCTCAGTTCTTCATCGTAATGGGTCTTGTTGATGCGGTACCTATGATCGGTGTAGGTCTTGGCATGTACCTAATGTTCGCAGTTGCATAAGTAGTCACTCGTAAAAGCAACGACTATCGAGTTCTACTTAATTAACAACCGCGAGAGGTAATGGCGTGAATATCAATATCACCATCATTGGCCAGGCAATCGCATTCTTTATCTTTGTTGTTTTCTGCATGAAGTACGTGTGGCCGCCAATTACGGCTGCACTTGCAGAGCGCAAAAAGAAGATTGCTGAAGGTCTGGACGCTGCTGAACGCGCTGCGCGTGACTTGCAGTTGGCTCAAGAAAAAGCCACTGAAAATATGCGTAAGGGCAAAGAAGAAGCAGCCGCCATCATTGAACAGGCCAACAAGCGGGCTAACCAGATTATCGAAGAAGCTAAAGACAAGGCTCTAGACGAAGCTAACCGTGTTAAAGCGGCTAAAGAAGCTGAACTAGAGCAAGAAGTTAACCAAGCACGCGAAGCATTGCGCGCTCAGGTAGCTACACTTGCATTGGCTGGTGCTGAGAAAGTACTAGAAGCTTCTATTGATGAGAAGGCACACGCGCAGCTTGTTGAAAAACTGGCCGCTGAGCTTTAAAGCGAGGTTTAACGATGGCTGAAGTCAACACTGTCGCTCGGCCTTATACCAAAGCTGCTTTCGAGTACGCGATGGATAAGGGTAACCTCGATCAGTGGTCCGCTACGCTAGCTCTGGCTGCTGCTGCAGCATCAGAAGAGAACGTAGTGCGTGTACTGGGTAACCCTGCACTGACAGATACGCAGAAAGCTGATCTGATGATCAATATCTGCGAAGAAGCAGATGACGCGGGTAAGAATTTTCTTAAGCTTCTAGCTGAGAACAAACGCCTAGAGATACTGCCTGAGATCAGCGCTCAGTTTAATAAACTGAAAGCAGATCAGGAAAAGTCACTGGATATCGAAGTGACTACGGCGTTTGAACTACAGGACGAGCAGCAAGAAAAACTTGCTCAGGCACTGAAAACTAAACTAGGTCGCGATGTAGCACTGACCTCACAAGTAGATAAGTCTATCTTGGGTGGTGTAGTAGTTCGCACTGACGACTTGGTGATCGACGGCTCTGTTCGCGCGCGACTCGCGAAGTTGGCCGAAGCGATGAATTCCTAGGGGAATAAAAGCATGCAGCAACTGAATCCTTCTGAGATCAGTGAGATTCTCAAGAAGCGCATCGAAACTCTTGATGTGACTTCAGAAGCCCGTAATGAGGGCACTGTAGTGAGCGTTTCCGATGGTATCATTACGATCCACGGTCTTGCTGACGTTATGTACGGGGAAATGATTGAATTCCCTGGCGGTATCTACGGTATGGCGCTTAACCTTGAGCGCGACTCCGTTGGTGCTGTAGTACTGGGTGACTACCAGGATCTAGTAGAAGGTGCTACTGCACGTTGTACTGGCCGTATCTTGGAAGTACCAATTGGTCCGGAACTGCAGGGTCGTGTAGTAGACGCTCTGGGTAACCCGATCGATGGTAAAGGCCCTGTAGAAACTAAATTAACTGACGCTGTTGAAAAGGTTGCACCTGGTGTAATCGAGCGTCAAGGCGTAGATCAGCCTGTACAGACTGGTCTTAAAGCAATCGACTCAATGGTTCCAATCGGTCGTGGTCAGCGTGAGCTAATCATCGGTGACCGTCAGATTGGTAAATCTGCGATTGCTATCGACGCTATCATCAACCAGAAAGGTACAGGCGTTAAATGTATCTACGTTGCAGTAGGCCAGAAACAGTCTACTATCGCTAACGTTGTACGTAAGCTTGAAGAGCACGGCGCAATGGATCACACGATCGTTGTAGCTGCTGGTGCCGCTGACCCTGCAGCAATGCAGTTCTTGGCTCCATACTCTGGTTGTACAATGGGTGAATACTTCCGTGACCGCGGTGAAGACGCTCTGATCATCTATGATGATCTAACTAAGCAAGCTTGGGCTTATCGTCAGATTTCCCTATTGCTACGTCGTCCGCCAGGTCGTGAAGCATACCCTGGTGACGTATTCTACTTGCACTCTCGTCTACTTGAGCGTGCTGCGCGTGTAAACGCTGACTACGTTGAGAAGTTTACAAACGGTGAAGTTAAGGGCCAGACTGGTTCCCTAACATCTCTGCCTGTAATCGAAACTCAAGGTGGTGACGTATCCGCATTCGTACCAACAAACGTAATCTCCATCACTGACGGTCAGATCTTCCTAGAAACTGACTTGTTCAACTCTGGTGTACGTCCAGCAATCAACGCTGGTCTATCCGTATCCCGTGTAGGTGGTGCAGCTCAAACTAAGATCATCAAGAAACTAGGTGGCGGTGTTCGTCTAGCACTTGCACAGTACCGTGAACTTGCGGCATTCGCACAGTTCGCTTCTGACCTTGATGACGCTACTCGTGCACAACTTGAGCACGGTCAGTCTGTAACTGAGCTGATGAAGCAGAAACAGTACTCTCCAATGTCTATCGCTGACATGGGTCTTAGCCTGTACGCTGCTAACGAAGGTTACTTACAAGGTGTAGCACTTGATAAAGTACTGGACTTCGAAGCAGCTTTGATTGCGTTCTTCAACAGCGAATACGCTGATCTTATGAACGACATCAACGCAACTGGCAACTACTCTGATGAGATTGCTGCTCAGTTCAAGGCTGGTATCGAGAAGTTCAAGTCTACACAAGCTTGGTAAGAACTCGTTTTGAGTGATCGATCTGCATGCTAGTCATGCAGATCTAACACAAAGCTATATAGGCGGAACTATGGCAGTCGGAAAAGAGATTAAGACAAAAATTGCGAGTGTGCAGAGCACTAAGAAGATTACCAGCGCTATGGAAATGGTTGCTGCTTCTAAGATGCGTAAAGCACAGGATCGCATGGAGTCTTCTCGCCCGTACGCGCGGAGTATCCGTGGTGTAATCCAGCACCTAGCCAAGTCCAACCCTGAGTACAGACACTTGTACATGCAGGAGCGTGAGACTAAGCGAGTTGGTTTTGTAATTGTTGCAACCGACCGTGGCTTGTGTGGTGGTTTGAACGTGAATGCGTTCAAAGCAGCTGTTAAAAGCATGAAAGAGTTCCATGACCAAGGCATCGACATCGATGTCTGTGCGCTAGGTAGCAAAGCCTCATCTTTCTTTAAGAACTATGGCGGCAATGTAGTAGCAGCAAAAACTCACCTAGGTGATGCGCCAGAAGTGGCGGATCTAATCGGGTCAGTTAAGGTCATGCTAGATGCTTACGACGAAGGCAAGCTGGACAAACTGTTTATCGTATCTAACGATTTCGTTAACACGATGACACAGCAGCCTGTAGTCAATCAGGTGCTTCCACTGAAGGCGGAAGACGACGAAGAAAAGCTTAACCATCATTGGGATTACCTATATGAGCCAGATGCTAAAGAGCTGTTAAACAGCTTGCTGGTTCGTTACGTTGAGTCCTTGGTCTACCAGGCCGTGGTTGAGAACAATGCCTGTGAACAGGCAGCACGTATGTTGGCGATGAAGAACGCAACAGACAATGCTGGCGACATGATTGACGAGCTAGAGATGATTTACAATAAAGCTCGTCAAGCAGCGATTACTCAGGAAATCTCTGAGATCGTTAGTGGTGCTGCAGCTGTTTAATAACAGGTCACAGGTTAAATTTTAAGAGGATCCGAACATGAGTAGCGGAACTATTGTTCAGATTATCGGCGCGGTAGTAGACGTGGAATTCCCACGTGACTCTGTACCGAAGGTTTACGATGCATTAACTGTATCTAAAACCGGCCTGACACTTGAAGTTCAGCAACAGCTGGGTGATGGTGTTGTACGTGCGATTGCAATGGGCCAAACAGAAGGCGTAAGCCGTGGTTTGGAAGTTGCAAACACTGGTGCTCCAGTATCTGTACCTGTTGGTACAGCAACACTGGGTCGTATCATGGACGTATTGGGTAACCCAATTGATGAATGTGGCGAAATCGGTGAAGAAGAGCGTATGCCTATTCACCGTAAAGCGCCTTCTTACGATGAGCAGTCTGCATCTAACGAACTACTAGAAACTGGTATCAAGGTAATCGACCTTGTATGTCCGTTCGCTAAGGGTGGTAAAGTTGGTCTGTTCGGTGGTGCGGGTGTAGGTAAAACCGTAAACATGATGGAGCTGATCCGTAACATCGCGATCGAGCACTCAGGTTTCTCCGTATTTGCCGGTGTAGGTGAGCGTACTCGTGAGGGTAACGACTTCTACTACGAGATGAAAGAATCCAACGTATTGGATAAAGTATCTCTAGTATACGGTCAGATGAATGAGCCTCCAGGTAACCGTCTACGTGTAGCGTTGACTGGCCTGACTATGGCTGAGAAATTCCGTGACGAAGGTCGTGACGTATTGTTGTTCGTAGACAACATCTACCGTTACACACTAGCGGGTACTGAGGTATCAGCACTTCTAGGTCGTATGCCTTCAGCGGTAGGTTACCAGCCAACTCTAGCAGAAGAGATGGGCGTTCTTCAGGAGCGTATCACTTCTACTAAGACTGGTTCCATCACGTCTATCCAGGCGGTATACGTACCAGCCGATGACTTGACTGACCCGTCTCCAGCGACAACCTTCTCTCACCTTGACGCAACAGTAGTATTGTCTCGTCAAATCGCAGAGCTAGGTATCTACCCAGCGGTAGATCCACTGGACTCTACATCTCGTCAGCTAGACCCACTAGTAATCGGTCAAGAACACTACGAGATCGCTCGTAACGTTCAGGGTGTACTACAGCGCTATAAAGAGCTGAAAGACATCATCGCGATTCTAGGTATGGACGAACTGTCTGAAGAAGATAAAGCTCTGGTAGCACGTGCTCGTAAGATGCAACGTTTCCTATCTCAGCCGTTCTTCGTAGCTGAAGTATTCACCGGTGCTCCTGGTAAATACGTGCCACTGAAAGAAACTATCAGCGGCTTTAAAGGCATCCTGGAAGGCCAGTACGACGATCTGCCAGAGCAGGCGTTCTACATGGTCGGTGGTATCGACGAAGCGATCGAGAAAGCTAAAGGCATGTAATTGCCTTTAGCTAACCTTTACGAGGTATAAATATGGCTATGACTGTTCATTGCGACATCGTAAGTGCTGAAGAAGAACTATTCTCTGGCCTTATTGAATTCGTATCCGTAACAGGTAGCCTGGGTGATCTGGGTGTATATCCAGGTCACGCTCCGCTTCTGACGGAACTAAAACCAGGCCCTGTCGAGCTACGCAAACAGGGTGGCGAACAGGATATCTTCTACGTATCCGGTGGCTTCATTGAAGTTCAGCCTCATAAGGTAACTGTACTTGCAGACACTGCTCTACATGCTGCAGACCTTAATGAAGCGAAAGCTCAAGAAGCACAGAAACATGCTGAACAGGCGATGTCTGATAAAACTGCAGAGTTCGAATACTCTAAAGCAGCGAGTCAGCTGGCTGAAGCTGCGGCTCAGCTTCGTACCCTACAGCAGATTCGTAAGAAGCTTGGTCGTTAAGACTGACTCTTACAAATCATTAGTTCTAAAAGGCAACCTTCGGGTTGCCTTTTTTGTTTCTGATTGGGGCAGACACAAAAAGTTCTCAATGTTTGTTATTTGCAAGGGGGCAGCTATGGAGTTAACCCGTTTCATAGGGCACCTTTTAACATTACGCATTTGAAAAAACGCACAGCTTACAGGTGCCGGCCTTAACCAGATGCCAATTTTTTTAAATTAAGTGTTGACGCCTTTTTATATATCTGTAGAATTCGCCGTCCTTGCTTAGGGAGGCCGCTTTTTAAGGGGCTGCAGACCTAAATAAGGTGCTTGATAAGTGATTGAAAATATTGGTTTTTGAGATCGCTTGCGGAGTAGGATTCAAAGTCCGGTTGCTGAGTAAAAACTTTTCACAAAATTGCAAAATAAACGGTTGACTTTGGATGAGCGCACAGTAGAATATGCGCCTCGCTTGAGACGAAACGCTGAGTCAGCGGAGAGTCAAGAAAGCAACGCTCTTTAACAATTTGATCAGATAATTCGTGTGGGCGCTTGTTGAGAAGAAGCAAACTTTTTCTAGACAAGCAACCAAGTGAATTCATTTAAAGCGATTTACAAAGGTTTAACGTTCTTAAGAATGTTATCCGGTTGTTTAGTACTAGAGCCCGTTACCACATTCCTGGTAACACAAATGATTTAAACTGAAGAGTTTGATCATGGCTCAGATTGAACGCTGGCGGCAGGCCTAACACATGCAAGTCGAACGGTAACATGACTAGCTTGCTAGTTGATGACGAGTGGCGGACGGGTGAGTAACGCGTAGGAATCTACCCAGTAGCGGGGGATAAGCCAGAGAAATTTGGTCTAATACCGCATACGCCCTACGGGGGAAAGCAGGGGATCTTCGGACCTTGCACTATTGGATGAGCCTGCGTGAGATTAGCTAGTTGGTGAGGTAATGGCTCACCAAGGCGACGATCTCTAGCTGGTCTGAGAGGATGATCAGCCACACTGGAACTGAGACACGGTCCAGACTCCTACGGGAGGCAGCAGTGGGGAATATTGCACAATGGGCGCAAGCCTGATGCAGCCATGCCGCGTGTGTGAAGAAGGCCCTAGGGTTGTAAAGCACTTTCAGCAGTGAGGAAAGGTTAGTAGTTAATACCTGCTAGCTGTGACGTTAACTGCAGAAGAAGCACCGGCTAACTCCGTGCCAGCAGCCGCGGTAATACGGAGGGTGCGAGCGTTAATCGGAATTACTGGGCGTAAAGCGCGCGTAGGTGGATTGGTCAGTCAGATGTGAAAGCCCAGGGCTCAACCTTGGAACTGCACCTGATACTGCCAATCTAGAATACGGTAGAGGGTAGTGGAATTTCCTGTGTAGCGGTGAAATGCGTAGATATAGGAAGGAACACCAGTGGCGAAGGCGACTACCTGGACCGATATTGACACTGAGGTGCGAAAGCGTGGGGAGCAAACAGGATTAGATACCCTGGTAGTCCACGCCGTAAACGATGTCTACTAGCCGTTGGGAGACTTGATCTTTTAGTGGCGCAGCTAACGCGATAAGTAGACCGCCTGGGGAGTACGGCCGCAAGGTTAAAACTCAAATGAATTGACGGGGGCCCGCACAAGCGGTGGAGCATGTGGTTTAATTCGACGCAACGCGAAGAACCTTACCAACTCTTGACATCCAGAGAAGTTACTAGAGATAGTTTCGTGCCTTCGGGAACTCTGAGACAGGTGCTGCATGGCTGTCGTCAGCTCGTGTTGTGAAATGTTGGGTTAAGTCCCGTAACGAGCGCAACCCTTGTCCTTATTTGCCAGCACTTCGGGTGGGAACTCTAAGGAGACTGCCGGTGACAAACCGGAGGAAGGTGGGGACGACGTCAAGTCATCATGGCCCTTACGAGTTGGGCTACACACGTGCTACAATGGCCGGTACAGAGGGCCGCGAACCTGCGAGGGTAAGCTAATCTCAGAAAACCGGTCGTAGTCCGGATTGGAGTCTGCAACTCGACTCCATGAAGTCGGAATCGCTAGTAATCGCGAATCAGAATGTCGCGGTGAATACGTTCCCGGGCCTTGTACACACCGCCCGTCACACCATGGGAGTGGATTGCACCAGAAGTAGCTAGCTTAACCTTCGGGAGGGCGGTTACCACGGTGTGGTTCATGACTGGGGTGAAGTCGTAACAAGGTAGCCCTAGGGGAACCTGGGGCTGGATCACCTCCTTAAACGAAAGCCGATTCTCGGCAAGCGTTCACACGAATTATCTGATCAGAGAAGTTAAGAGCAACGGTGTAGGCTTGTAGCTCAGCTGGTTAGAGCGCACCCCTGATAAGGGTGAGGTCGGTGGTTCAAGTCCACTCAGGCCTACCAATCAATAGCCTTACTGTTTTTCTTGGGGCTATAGCTCAGCTGGGAGAGCGCCTGCTTTGCACGCAGGAGGTCTGCGGTTCGATCCCGCATAGCTCCACCATCATCCTCTGGATGAGAAGGAAGAGTTTTAAAACATATTGTCGTTTAAGACATTATCTTTTAAAGCTTTTTTGCTTTAAACGCTCTTTAACAATTTGGATTTGATTCATTTGATTTAGATTTAAGACATGTAGTTTTACTGCATGCGCCAATTCGGCGAAATCTATCGTTACTAGCAATACAAGTTACTGTGATTCCAGACGCCTTCGGGTTATATGGTCAAGTGACTAAGCGTGCACGGTGGATGCCTTGGCAGTCAGAGGCGATGAAGGACGTTGTAACCTGCGATAAGGTTCGGGGAGGTGGTAAACAACCTTTGATCCGGACATTTCCGAATGGGGAAACCCACCTATTTATAGGTATCTTTTAACTGAATACATAGGTTATTAGAGGCGAACCTGGGGAACTGAAACATCTAAGTACCCAGAGGAAAAGAAATCAACCGAGATTCCCTAAGTAGCGGCGAGCGAACGGGGACTAGCCCTTAAGCTTTATTAGATTTAACAGAACACTCTGGAAAGTGTGGCCATAGTGGGTGATAGCCCCGTATGTGAAAGGTCTTTTAAAGTGAAATCGAGTAGGACGGCACACGTGAAACGCTGTCTGAATATGGGGGGACCATCCTCCAAGGCTAAATACTCCTGACTGACCGATAGTGAACCAGTACCGTGAGGGAAAGGCGAAAAGAACCCCTGTGAGGGGAGTGAAATAGACCCTGAAACCGTGTACGTACAAGCAGTGGGAGCCGTTTTCGGACGGTGACTGCGTACCTTTTGTATAATGGGTCAGCGACTTACTTTTAGTGGCAAGGTTAAGCATTTGCGGAGCCGTAGGGAAACCGAGTCTTAATAGGGCGTCCAGTCGCTAGGAGTAGACCCGAAACCGAGTGATCTATCCATGGGCAGGTTGAAGATGCAGTAACATGCATTGGAGGACCGAACCGACTGTCGTTGAAAAGCCAGCGGATGACTTGTGGATAGGAGTGAAAGGCTAATCAAACTCGGAGATAGCTGGTTCTCCTCGAAAACTATTTAGGTAGTGCCTCGTGTCTAACCATGGGGGGTAGAGCACTGTTTCGGCTAGGGGGTCATCCCGACTTACCAACCCGATGCAAACTCCGAATACCCATGAGTTCAATCACGGGAGACACACGGCGGGTGCTAACGTCCGTCGTGGAAAGGGAAACAACCCAGACCGTCAGCTAAGGTCCCAAAGTTTATGCTAAGTGGGAAACGATGTGGGAAGGCTTAGACAGCTAGGAGGTTGGCTTAGAAGCAGCCACCCTTTAAAGAAAGCGTAATAGCTCACTAGTCGAGTCGGCCCGCGCGGAAGATATAACGGGGCTAAGCATAACACCGAAGCTACGGATGCACTTTGTGCATGGTAGAGGAGCGTTCTGTAAGCTGTTGAAGCGGAAGCTGTAAGGCACCGTGGAGGTATCAGAAGTGCGAATGCTGACATGAGTAACGATAAGGGAGGTGAAAACCCTCCCCGCCGGAAGACCAAGGGTTCCTATCCAACGCTATTCGAGGTAGGGTGAGTCGGCCCCTAAGGAGAGGCTGAAGAGCGTATCCGATGGGAAACAGGTTAATATTCCTGTACTGCTCATAACTGCGATGGGGGGACGGAGAAGGCTAGGCTAGCGCGGCGTTGGTTGTCCGCGTTTAAGATAGTAGGTTTAGAGCTTAGGTAAATCCGGGCTCTTTTAAGACCGAGAATCGATGACGAGGTCCTTTATGGACTGAAGTAGTTGATGCCATGCTTCCAGGAAAATCCTCTAAGCTTCAGGTTATGACTAACCGTACCCTAAACCGACACAGGTGGTCAGGTAGAGAATACTAAGGCGTATGAGAAAACTCGGGTGAAGGAACTAGGCAAAATGGCACCGTAACTTCGGGAGAAGGTGCGCCGGTTTTGGTGATGGGACTTGCTCCCTAAGCTGAGGCCGGTCGAAGATACCAGGTGGCTGCGACTGTTTATTAAAAACATAGCACTCTGCAAACTCGAAAGAGGACGTATAGGGTGTGACGCCTGCCCGGTGCCGGAAGGTTAATTGATGGGGTTAGCGCTTGCGCGAAGCTCTTGATCGAAGCCCCGGTAAACGGCGGCCGTAACTATAACGGTCCTAAGGTAGCGAAATTCCTTGTCGGGTAAGTTCCGACCTGCACGAATGGCGTAACGATGGCCACACTGTCTCCACCCGAGACTCAGTGAAATTGAAATAGCTGTTAAGATGCAGTTTACCCGCGGCTAGACGGAAAGACCCCGTGAACCTTTACTACAGCTTCACAGTGGACTTTGACATTACTTGTGTAGAATAGCTGGGAGGCTTTGAAACCCTGTCGCCAGATAGGGTGGAGCCACCTTTGAAATACCAGCCTGGTAATGTTGAGGTTCTAACCCAGTTCCCTAAGCGGGATCGGGGACATTGTGTGGTGGGTAGTTTGACTGGGGCGGTCTCCTCCCAAAGAGTAACGGAGGAGCACGAAGGTACCCTCAGCATGGTCGGAAATCATGCAATGAGCGCAAGAGTAGAAGGGTGCTTGACTGCGAGACAGACACGTCGAGCAGGTACGAAAGTAGGTTCTAGTGATCCGGTGGTTCTGTATGGAAGGGCCATCGCTCAACGGATAAAAGGTACTCCGGGGATAACAGGCTGATACCGCCCAAGAGTTCACATCGACGGCGGTGTTTGGCACCTCGATGTCGGCTCATCACATCCTGGGGCTGAAGCCGGTCCCAAGGGTATGGCTGTTCGCCATTTAAAGTGGTACGCGAGCTGGGTTTAGAACGTCGTGAGACAGTTCGGTCCCTATCTGCCGTGGGCGTTTGAGATTTGAGAAGAGTTGCTCCTAGTACGAGAGGACCGGAGTGAACGAACCTCTGGTGTACCGGTTGTGATGCCAATTGCATTGCCGGGTAGCTACGTTCGGACGGGATAACCGCTGAAAGCATCTAAGCGGGAAGCCTCCTTCAAGATGAGATCTCACTGGGAACTTGATTCCCCTAAAGGGCCGTTGAAGACTACGACGTTGATAGGTTGGGTGTGGAAGCGCTGTGAGGCGTTGAGCTAACCAATACTAATTGCCCGTGAGGCTTGACCATATAACGCCCAAGGCGTTTGGCAAGTGACTTGTAAGATACGTAAGACGATAGAGAGTAACGAATTAGCGCGTAGTTAAGCTACAGTCGAAGAACTATCTAGATCAAATAAAAGAAGAATCAGATCTAAGTTGTAACAGTTTTGCTTGGCGACCATAGAGTTGTGGAACCACCTGAATCCATCCCGAACTCAGACGTGAAACGCAACATCGCCGATGGTAGTGTGGGGCTTCCCCATGTGAGAGTAGGTCATCGCCAAGCATTTAATTAAGAGAAAACCCCGGTCACACTGTGATCGGGGTTTTTTCGTGTTGGGCTAAAGAAAGCAAAGCAATACTGAACGAATTATTTACACTCGGCTTAATCCACATAGACTCTCCAGCAACTAGCAACTAGCAACTAGCAACTAGCAACTAGCAAGCACTTATAGGTCGCCGCCTAGCTCTTTATAGCCTTCGACTAGTACATGGTTGGCTGAGACGACGGATTCTGAAAACGAAGAGAATTCAGCTGTTACTTTCTCAATCGAAGCTAGATCTGACTCATGCGCTATAGCTGTCATAGGCGGCACGTGAGAGCGTTCTGGTAGATCTACTCCTTCGACCACAGCGTTGTGCCTAATCACGCTACCGTCACCTATATGGCAGCGGAAGACGACACTGTTGAAGCCGATAAATACATCGTCACCAACAGTACATGGGCCATGTACAATTGAGCGATGGGCGATGGAGGTGCGTTCACCCACCACAACCTCAGCACCGGCTTTTGAATGAATCACTACGCCATCTTGCAGGTTGGAGCCTTGTTTGATTAGTACGGGCTGCATCTCACCTGATGCATCAACCTCATCGGCTCTGATTACAGCGTAAGGTCCAACAAAAACATTATCTTCTATAATCACTCGACCACAAATGATGGCGGTAGGGTCAATAAAGGCCTTGTCTGACACTTCAGGGTAGTAGCCCGCCGGACACTTTCTAAGCATTGTTGCTCCTAATTATTGCCTCTAACAGATGAAGAGGCTTTGTTATTTTTTATTAGAAGTTGAGTGTATCTTTAGACTGTTATAGACCAGAAAAGGCTAATGGTTTAGCAATGCCTTCCTGAACTAGTGTCTGTGTACCATCATATACCAGGTGTCCATTTACCCAAGTCGATTTTATCTGACCCGAGAATTCTAGGCCGTCAAACGGAGTCCATTCACAGTGGTATAGGCTATTCGCATGGCTTACCAATGTCGATTTTTTCGGATCAACTAGAACTAGATCGGCAAAGTAACCCTCACGAATAAATCCTCGATCTAAAACACCATAACGAATAGCTGGGTTATGGCATACCTTCTCGACAACTTGTTCGATCGACATACGGCCTAAATTAACGTGCTCTAACAAAGTGAGTAACGCGTGCTGAACAAGGGGAAGGCCTGCTGGCGCATTTGAATAATTAACCAGCTTTTCGGTTAGTGTATGCGGAGCGTGATCGGTTGCGATGATATCGATCTGTCCCGTTTTAAGTGCATTTAGCAGCGCGTTGCGATCCTGCAGGGTTTTAATCGCAGGGTTACATTTAATTAAATTTCCGCGAGTTTCGTAATCTTCAGCACTAAACCATAGATGATGTACGCAAGCTTCTGCTGTAATCTTCTTGCCTTGGACAGGGCCTGATTGGAATAAGCTCAGCTCTTTTTCTGTTGTTATATGCAGAACATGAAGTTTGCTTTGGTATTTCTTCGCCAGTTCTACTGCGTAAGAGGAGGAAGCAAGGCAGGCTTCATCATCACGAATAATAGGGTGGTCGTGGATCGTAATCTTACGCCTGGTGTCTTGAACACGTTTTAGGTTATTGGCAATAACCGGTCCGCTTTCACAATGGGTTACTATTAAGACAGGACTTTCACGGAAGATCCCTTCTAAAGCTGTTGGGTTCTCGACAAGTAGGTTACCGGTAGAGGCACCCATAAACACTTTTACGCCACAGGTTTTGGTTGGGTCTAAGGCCTTTATATCGTCTAAGTTATCTTCCGTAGCTCCTAGATAGAATGCATAGTTCGCTGCCGAGTTTTGCGCAGCAATATTGTATTTATTCTCTAGTGCAGCAGCATTGGTTGTTGAAGGGTTAACATTTGGCATCTCCATATAGCTAGTGATACCCCCGGCAACTGCCGCGCGCGATTCGGTTGCGATACTGCCTTTATGTGTTAAACCTGGTTCACGGAAATGCACCTGATCGTCGATCATTCCCGGAAGCAGCCAGCACTCCTTAGCATTGATAACCGTGTCGGTAGATCTCGGGTCTATATCAGCAGCAATTAGATCGATTCTTTGGTCTTTAATTCTTAGATCGACCTCTCTTTGTTCACCTTCATTGATGATGATCGCGTTCTTAATCAATGTGTCATTCATTGCTGCAATACCTCTGTGTCTCGTACTTCGGGTGAGTGGCTATAAAACCGGCCAATTATGACATGAAGTGAAATGTTATAATATAACTCTATTTGGATTGGCTAATTGAGATAGGGTTAAGCTTTTAACAAGAATGCTATTCTTTGGGGCGAGCTACAGTAGTCGCCATAGCGTATCAAAGATGATCTTCTGCGCACCGGCCACTTCCGGCGAATCAATCACTACCGCTGTTGGGTAGTTTTCTGAAGCGAGTGAGATGATTGCGCATTTAGGTGGGTAGATCGCGATATAAGCTGCATCCACTTTACCTTCTGTTTTGATCCACTTACGTTCGGAAAGCAGAGCGTCTTCACCGCCATCACCGATTGCAATGGCACGTACGTTAATTCCACGTTGTATGCGCTGATTAGTGAAGTTAGGGAAGGGTCGATAGAGGTGCTTCCTGATCGGCTTAGAGGAGAAGACGGAGTAGCTATCAGCATCTGAGCTAGACACCGTGATCAGAATATCTTTCAGTACGTGCTCTATACCGTCATCGCCTTCATAGAAGCTGACATTGGCAGTATTAAAGTCAGGTTTAAGGTGCTGCAGCTCCGGAATAATGCTTTGTTTCAGCTCGTCGATCGCTTTATCTAAGCTCTGTCGGCGATCTTCAGCCAGCTGCAAAAGAATATCTGGATCTACAGGGGCGAATAAGCGCCGTTTACCTTTAGGTTGATAAGTCACAATCCCTTTTTGCTGCATCTCTTTGAGACTTTCATAGGTACTACCGCGGTTAACCCCTGATTTGTCAGCAATTGTTCGTATAGAACTTGCCCCTAAAGTTAATAAGGCTTTGTAGATCTCAATTTCTCTGGGGTTTAAGCCCAATATTTTAAAAACGTCGTTATTCATAATTGTCATAAAATTTGTGACAAAAGGGATTGTATGGTTTCATTTTTACTTTAAAGTGCGATGGAAATAAAGCGTAAACCTACAAAGGAAAGGTAAGACTATGTCTGTAGACGTTGTCATTTTGGCTGCTGGTCAGGGTAGCCGTATGAAATCCAAACTCCCAAAAGTACTGCACAAGGTTGGCGGTAAAGCGATGGTGCAACATGTAATCGACACTGCATCGTCACTACAGGGGGTAAACACGCACGTTGTCATCGGTCACGGCGCGGATAAATTACGTGAAGAGCTACAGGGTCAAGCGCTTAACTTTGCTCTGCAGGCAGAACAAAAAGGAACAGGGCATGCGGTGGCTCAGGCGATGCCTGAAGTAGCTGATGACAGTGTTGTGCTTGTGCTTTATGGCGATGTGCCGTTAACACAAGCTGCCACTATGCAAGAGATGGTGGATATCGCTGCTACAGGTGACTTGGCACTACTGACAGTGAATCTAAAAGATCCTACTGGTTATGGCCGCATCGTACGCAACAGCGAAGACAAAGTTGTGGCGATTGTTGAGCATAAAGATGCTACGCCAGAGCAGCACTTGATCAATGAAGTAAATACCGGAATTTTAGCGGTTAAGAGTCAGTATCTTGCTGATTGGTTACCGCAGCTATCCTCTGAAAATGCGCAAGGCGAATATTATCTGACTGATATCATCGCGATGTCTGCCAATGGTGGCGTGAAGATCATCGCGATTCAGCCTGAAGCTGAAGAGGAAGTCCAAGGGGTTAACAACCGCGTTCAGTTGGCCGAACTAGAACGCTGGCACCAGTTACAACGTGCTGAATGGTTGATGGTGAACGGTGCAACTTTAGCTGATCCAGCGCGTGTTGATGTGCGTGGTAATGTCTCTATTGGTCAGGATCTACTGATCGATGTAAACGTTGTTTTAGAGGGTGATGTTGTACTGGGTGACGATGTTGTAATCGAACCAAACTGTTACCTAAAAAACTGCACTATTGCAGCGGGTACCCATATCAAGGCAAACACAGTGATTGAAGATGCTGTGATTGCTGAATCTTGTGATATCGGTCCATTTGCACGTTTACGCCCAGGCACTCAGCTTGCTGCTAAAGCTAAGGTTGGTAACTTTGTTGAAACCAAAAAAGCGATTGTGGGTGAAGGAAGCAAGATCAATCACCTTTCTTATGTGGGCGATGCTGTATTGGGTAAAGATGTAAACATAGGCGCAGGTACTATTACTTGTAACTACGACGGCGTGAATAAGTCGCTGACAGAAATTGGTGACAACGCATTTATTGGTTCCAATACAGCCCTTGTTGCACCGGTTAAAGTGGGCGTTATGGCGACTGTAGGTGCAGGTTCAACGATTGCTAAACCTGTATCCGATGATGCACTTGCGATTACTCGTGCAAAACAAACTGAATTGAAAAACTGGCCGCGTCCTAAGAAAAAAGGAAACTAATCATGTGTGGAATTGTAGGTGCTGTTGCAGCTAGGCCAGTTCAGGAAATCCTGCTTGAAGGTTTGCGTCGTTTGGAATATCGCGGTTATGACTCTGCTGGCGTCGCATTGCAGACAGAAGCGGGTATTCAACGTTGTCGCCGTAATGGCAAGGTTCAAGCCCTTTCTGATGCCTTACAAGAGCAGCCTTTAGTGGGCACTACAGGTATCGCACATACTCGTTGGGCTACTCACGGCGTACCTTGTGAAGCGAATGCTCACCCGCATATGTCGGGCGATCAACTGGCCGTAGTGCACAACGGTATTATCGAAAACTTTGAAGAGCTAAAAACTGATCTGCAAAACGATGGTTATAAATTTAGCTCAGAAACTGATACTGAAGTAATAGCACACTTACTTGCGAGAGAGCTTAAATCAACCAGCTCTTTGCACACTGCCGTTTCCAATATTATTGGCCAGCTTGAAGGTGCTTACGCGTTGGGCGTGATCGAAAAAGCGGATCCTTCCCAGTTGGTAACCGCGCGTAAAGGTAGCCCGTTGGTGATCGGTGTTGGTATTGGCGAGAACTTTATCGCTTCCGATCAACTTGCGCTTTTACAAGTAACTGACCGCTTTATGTTCTTGGAAGATGGTGATGTTGCGACCCTAACGGCGGCAGATATCACGGTAACGGATATCTCCGGCAAAAAAGTAGAGCGCGAAGTTAGCCAGTTTGAACACGGTGTAAGCTCTGCCGATAAAGGTGAATTTAAGCACTATATGCTTAAAGAGACCTATGAGCAGCCAGAGGTGATCAAAGCATGTTTAGAAGGGCGTATCAGCGAAGATAAACTGCTGGAACAATGCTTTGGCGTGAAAGCAGCTGAAGTGTTTGATCAGGTTAAGCAGGTACAAATTATTGCCTGTGGTACGAGTTTCCACGCCGGTTTGATTGCTAAGTACTGGATCGAAGATCTCGTCGGTATCCCATGTATGGTCGAGGTTGCCAGTGAGTACCGTTACCGTTCAGTTGTGATTCCTGAAGGTACGCTATTTCTGACCATTTCACAGTCTGGTGAAACAGCAGATACGTTAGCTGCGCTACGTGAAATTCAGGATCGTGTTTTGGCGTCCCTGGTTATCTGCAACGTTCCGGGCAGCTCTTTGGTGCGTGAATCTGATTTGGCCTTGATGACTAACGCGGGTCCAGAGATTGGTGTGGCGTCGACTAAAGCGTTTACGACACAACTAGTGGTGTTGATGCTAACGACAATCGCACTTGGCCGTCGTAATGGCTTAACCGAAGAAACTGAAGCAGCCATCATCACCGCGCTTAAAAAGCTTCCTGAACAGGTTCAGCAAGCTCTTGCAATGGATAGTGATATTGAGCAGATGGCGCAATCCTTTGCTGAAAAGAATCATTCTCTGTTCCTTGGCCGCGGCACTTTGTACCCTGTGGCAAAAGAGGGTGCGCTTAAGCTGAAAGAGATCTCCTATATCCACGCGGAGTCTTACCCAGCAGGTGAGCTAAAACACGGCCCATTGGCGCTGGTCGATAAAGAGATGCCAGTCGTCGCAGTAGCCCCACAGAACGATATGTTGGATAAGCTGAAGGCAAACCTACAGGAAGTCCGCGCTCGTGGTGGTGAACTGTTTGTCTTCGCAGGCTCTGACAAAGTGCAATCGGAAGAAGGCACTTATGTACTGAATATGCCGACATGTGATGAGATCATGCAGCCCGTGCTATACACCATTCCGCTACAGTTGCTCTCTTATCATGTAGCGATTTTGAAAGGTACGGACGTGGATCAGCCACGAAATTTGGCTAAGTCGGTAACAGTTGAGTAACGGCTTTAGCTAATAAGACTTCTATAACAGGCTCACTGTTCAGTGGGCCTGTACTTTTTCCAGAATCCACTCCCTAAATGCCTTGATAATAGGCTGCTCCTTCCTGTCTTCATGGGTGACCAGAAAATAGCCTTGTTGAGATTGGATCGGCTGTAATCCTCCAAATGGGTTTATCAATTCCCCACTGTTCAGTGCTTTTTCGATTAGCTGCTTACGCCCCATAGCAACGCCTAAACCTGATTTAGCTGCATTCACTGCATGTTCTGACTTATCAAAGCAGTGCCCCTGCTTTAGAACTAGGTTCAATGCTTGTTGATCGGCCCAGTAGGACCATTCTGAATAAGGGCCAGCTTCAGGCCATGCTTGAGCATCATGTAGTAGTGGGCAGTGTTTTAGTTTTTCTGGCCTATCCCATAAGTCATGTTTATCTGCGAAGTCTTTGGTACAAACGGGAATGAGCTGTTCATCCATGAGTGGCCAACTAACCAACCCCGGGTACTCGCCTTGACCATAATAGATAGCTAGATCGATCTGTTCGGCATAAAAGTCGATTAGACGGCTATGGGTTTCCATGCGGATAAAAATCTGCGGGTAGCGCTGAGAGAAGTCCGTCAATTTTTCCAGCAGCCATTGTGAAGCAAAAGAAGGGGGGACAGAGAGTGAGAGTTCACCGGCAAGCCCTTGTGTATGGATATCGCGAATCAGATTATCGAGTTCCGTCAGGCTGTTATTGGTTTGTATCAGGAGCCTTTCGCCCTCGGCTGTAAGCTGTAGACGCCGGTTGTAGCGCAAGAATAGGGCAAAACCGAGCTGTTCTTCCAGTTTACGTATCCGTTGGCTAATGGCTCCTTGAGTAAGACTTAACTCTTCTGCAGCGAGGGTAAAGCTAAGGTGCTTAGCTGCGCTACTGAAGCATTGCAGATTAGCGAGAACAGCGTTATTCAAATGAGAGGGTTTCAGATTAGCCATTTTAATCCAAGGATGCTTTTTTATGGTTTGCTGTAAATTATAAGCATTGGTTTAATGGTTTTATCCTAATTTCATTAATTGGAATTAACAAAATTTATTCGATCGGAGCTGGTTTTATGGGGTTAAACACACAGGAAATAAATGATCTGATACGTGAGTTTCCCTTGTTGGAGCGCCTTCAGAAAACTCAGCCGTTGCTTTGGTTAAACCCTAAAATCACGGACTTTTCTGCGGTATCTGCACGTCTGCCATTAGCGCAAACTGATGTTGCCGATGCTTCAGCAAGATTGAAGCGTTTTGCTCCCTATCTGGCGGAAGTGTTTCCAGAAACCGCTGCCAAAAAAGGCATGATTGAATCGCCGTTGCGTAAGGTGCCTCAATTTCATCGCCAGCTCGAGGCAAGGGCCAATCAAACTCTCCCTGGCCGTCTGCTGTTGAAGTGCGACAGCCATCTGCCTACATCGGGTTCGATAAAAGCACGTGGTGGTATTTATGAGGTGCTCAAGTATGCCGAGGCCATTGCTATAGAGTCAGGCCTGATCACCAAAGAGAGCTGTTACAGTAAGCTGAATAGTGATGTTTGCCGCGAACTGTTTAGTCAGTCTCAAATCGTGGTGGGGTCAACCGGCAACCTTGGGCTTAGTATCGGAATTATGGGGGCTGCATTAGGGTTTTCGGTGACGGTTCATATGTCTGCAGATGCTCGGCAGTGGAAGAAAGACCTGCTACGTAGCAAAGGCGTGCAGGTCATTGAATATGAAGATGATTACAGTAAAGCGGTAGAAGAGGGGCGCAAACAAGCGCTCAGCCAGCAGCGTTGTCACTTTGTGGATGATGAGAACTCAAATGACCTGTTTTTAGGCTATGCGGTTGCTGCAGAACGTCTAACTAAGCAGCTATCTGAGCAAAATATTCAGGTTGATGCTGAACATCCGTTGTTTGTTTATCTGCCTTGTGGCGTCGGTGGCGGCCCAGGTGGTGTTGCCTTTGGCTTGAAACTGCTGTTTGGTGATCATGTTCACTGCTTCTTTGCTGAACCGACCCATTCGCCTTGTATGCTGGTGGGCATGTACACCGGACTGCATGATCAGATCAGTGTTCAGGAGCTGGGTATCGATAACCAAACCTGTGCTGATGGCCTAGCAGTAGGCCGTGCCTCCGGTTTTGTTGGTAAGGTGATGGAACCACTGCTAAGTGGGGTTTATACCGTAGAGGACAAAACACTTTATCAGCTATTGGCCGAAATTTATGAGAGCGAGAATATAGCGTTGGAACCATCGGCTTTGGCGGGAGCAACAGGCATTGTAAATCTGATATCGCAGGGTGAAAGCTACCTTCAGAATCATGGTTTACAGAGTAAGTTGGGTAACTCAACCCATATCATCTGGGCTACAGGCGGTAGTATGGTTCCTGAATCTGAATGGCAGAGTTACTACAAGTTAGGCAAGTGATCGCCAACTTTAAGCACTAAGTGCAGCAGTATTCGGATGAGCATGGTTGAAATAGGGTGAGATGGTATCTGCCTTGATCGCCTGCTAATGTAAGCGTTAAAGACAGACGGTTTTAAGTCTTAAACGGAACTTACATGGCCTATCTTTCCCTAATAAATATTCAATCTGCTTTTCTGCTTTTCTGCTATTTGCTGCACTTACCCTGAGTGCTTGCTCTCAGATCGTCCCGCCTACTGAAATACCGCACGCGCCATTATCTAAAACTGAGCTACCTGGTTATCTCGGTATTATTATGGCGGCCGAGCCTATTGGCGAAGCTCAAGAAGATCGAGCACTTGTCCGTATAGTCGCTGTAGTGCCCGGCTCTTCTGCAGATCTAGCCGGTTTAAAGTCAGGTGATATTTTAGTTTCTTTAGATGGCGAATCCTTAGAAAGACCTCGAAAAGAGGTAACCGCTTTTCTTCGATCCCGCATTCAAAACCTTGGCGCGGGTACTGAGCTTGTTTTTAAAATCAAGCGTCGCACGGTTTCGGATCAGTTATCGGTTGATGGTCAGCCTTTAGAAAGAACGCAATCGGGATTGGCAGGCTCAGTCGTTATTCCTCACTGGGAACGCTTGCTTAATGCTTATCCCAATCAGCGGGTAACTTTGGAAGGGCGAGCCTCAGAAGAGGAAAAGTTGGTTATGACTGTTTTGAGCCCTAAACCAGGATCAGTGAACAAGGTGTTGCCAGAAAATTCGACATTACGTCCTGATCTAGAAAATGCTGAGATTTCTGTCGAAGAAGTTTTTGTACATAAAGTTATTCGGCTTTCTCCCTCTCAAGCGGCGTTGAATCAGAGTTATCAAGAGCTATTGAAACGGTTTGAAAAGGATCAGATGATTGATGACCCTTTTCGACTGAATACAGTGCGTTACCTCCATAGAGACCCATTAAAACTCTCACTTGCTACTAGAGCGTTAGGAGCGGATTTACAACGGGTTCAAAAAGGAAAGCAGCTTAATCTTGATCAATTGTTTAATGTAGCCCGATCACAGTTAGATCTTCCTAAACCTTCTGTTCTTTCAAACTTACCAATTAGGCCTTTGAAAAGAGCGACCGCTTCTGGCTCAAGTATTGCCTACCTTAGCTGAGCAGTTTGCTGAGCGTTTATTTCTCTACTTAGATGACGATGTTCAGCGTTTGAAGCAACATAATCAGGCTTTAAACATACTGAAAAAGGTGGATATTGCATCCTTAGTAGCGGCTGCAGAAGTGATATCGGTCGCAATAGAACCTGAATATTTATCTCAGCTTGAGAGTGATCTGCGTCTGTTTGAGCAGCAGCAAAGAGACCATGTAAAAGTGAAAGGGATAAAAGGCGAGGTCTTATGGTACTCAGAAAAAGGGATTCTCTTTGCCGGCAGTGGCAACAACCAATATCTAGAAAACTTCCCTGTGATTATCGATCTAGGTGGTTCTGATCAATACAGGGTGCCTGTTGCCGCTGCTCGGCCTGATTCCCCTATAGCGCTATTAATAGATCTTGGAGGAGATGATCGCTATCAGTCGGCGCAAGCCTTTGCCCAAGGCAGTGGCTTTATGGGGGTGGGGATACTCTATGATCATGCGGGTAATGATCGTTATACCAGTAATCAGCCCTTTGCCCAAGGGAGCGCCCTGAGCGGTGTGGGTTTTCTGATCGACCGACATGGGGATGATCTGTATCGAGGTATACGGTTTACCCAAGCAAGCGCATTGGGGAAAGGCTTTGCTGTTGTTGTAGATGGTAGTGGTGATGATGAGTTTGATGCTGGGGGCTTTGCTCAAGGTTTTGCCGGCCCCGGTGCTTTTACTGCTCTAATCTCTAAAGGTGGTGATGATCGCTATCATGCATCGGGCCATTATCGATCAAGTTACTCTAATGGAGTTGGGATCTACAAAGGATTTTCTCAGGGAGTTGGCGTTGGTCTTCGCCATCAAGCTTCTGGTGGGATAGGAGTGTTGCTGGATGAAGGTGGTGAAGATGCATACGAAGCCGGCAACTTTTCGCAAGGTGGTGGTTATTACTTTGGCTGGGGAGCCTTAATCGACTTTGGACAACAATCCGATGTTTATGAAGGCTCGCGCTATGCTCAAGGCTTTGCCTCCCATTCAGCGTTGGGTTCTTTCTGGGATGAAGGCGGCAATGATCATTATCAAAGTTGGGTCGGTGCGGCGAACAGTGCAGCTTGGGATCTCTCTGCGACTATTTTTTTAGATGATGCAGGAGACGATTTTTACGCCAAGGGGCATAGCTTTTCACTCGGCGCATCAGCCCACAATGGATTGGCGTTGTTTGTAGATCAGCAAGGAAAAGACACTTACCAAATGTACCCGGCGAAAAGCGGCCCTAATGATTATCATGGAGGACCCAGTCTTTCATTATTTGTGGATGCGGGTGGCGATGAAGATAGCTATCTCGTTAACAAAGTGAGTAACAATCAGGTCAATCAGAGAGGTGAGTCAGGAATAATTGTCGACCTGCCTCTGTCTTGGCATCAAATAAATGATCAGCAGTTAAAAAGGCTGTTGGAGGCGGAGTAGTTGCACTTTTAGCTATAAATTCCTGATACAAAAAAGGCAGCTATTAAGCTGCCTTTTTATCATTGGATTTTAAGCTTAGCTGTAATCAGCTGGGCTGTAACCGCCTGCAATACCTTTAGACGCTAGAGCAACTGCATCATGAGCGTGTAAGCTCTCGAAGTGCTCTACCTTCAACCAGAAGTCCGCGTACTGTTCTTGGCTTAGTAGTGCTTGTTTAACGCGTCGTGCTGCGTCTTCGCAGAACATTAAATTATGGCCATTCAAACGAGCAAACTCTTGTTCGTCAGCACGTTTTACAGCTGTTTGTACTGGTGTTTTTAATGCATCTTCAACAAGATCTATTAGATCTGTTAACGGGAATGCACCCATATCTTTATCCAGTTTAACCCAAGCTGTTGCTTGGCTACGTTGGCTATGGGGCGTAGCGAATGAGCCCTTTTCAGACTTCAACCAGTTCTCTACGTCTTCAACGTTAATGCTGCCTTTGTTGGCAAAGTCATCAGTGAATGCTTGAGCTAATAGCTGACGTGATAATGCCGCTGAACATGGGCATGTGGATGAATAAGGCACACGCGTCGCCAGTTCCAGAACTACTTCGCCATCTTTCAGAGTTGCACGTAGCGTCGTGGAGTAGCTTTTCCAACCGCTGTTATCGCTTTTTAGAGCGTCGCGCTTGATTAGGAAATCAAAATCAAAGTTTAGGAAAACCTGAGTTGAGATATCGTGATGGCTATCCAATAGGTGGGATAGGAAATCTGTTAATGCAGGAACATTCAGCGTTTGATTTTCAAAAAAGTTACTTAGCGCAAGGTAAAGGCGCGACATATGAATGCCTTTAACCTTTGGGTTTACCAGATTAACGTAGGTATTAACGCGTGCTTCGATGCTGTTGACACCTAGTTTACTATCGTCAAATTGCAGAGGGACGGTGATTCCATTCATGCCCACCCAGTCCAGAGAGCCGTGGATCTCAGGATTTTGATGGCTGGTAACGTCAGGCAAGTTGGTCATGAAGCAGGTCTTCCAATTCGGTAGTTATCAAAATCTGAATCCGTAAGCTCTTACGTATAGAAAAATAGGCTTACGTTAAACAATACCTAGTTAAATAGGGGCGTATAACGAAAAAACAAGCGCCTGTTCAAAAATGAATCAGGGTTAAGCTAAATTCGTAAATATGACCTATAAAAAAGTACTATTCCTTAGGCTGAAAGTCTAAAAAATAGAAGAGCGACGTACCATACCTCTTGATAAAGGGGGTTGGCAAATATCAGACAAAAAAAGTCGCTTTTTGGGGCATAAAATCTGTCTTTGTCGTTTAAATACCTTGCTTTTGTATGCCTTTTAAAATGTTAGAGAGTTTTAATGTTACAGCGGGATTTTCGCTTATAAGGTTAATAATGGATGCTAGCCTATTAATAACTATAGGATATTTTGATTTATCTATTTACACAGAAGCCGATACAGCATACAAACAAAGAAAAAACCTCGTTAAGAGGCGGTGCTATGTCTATAGGAGGTCCATAGCATGAATGATTCAATGTCGAGCTTTGCTATAAATTTTATCGCGTTTGTTGGGATTGCGTTCTTGGTATTGTTTGTTGTCGCAATCGTTGTGGCGGTAGTTTTATACCAAATCGATAAACATCAAACAGCGCAAACTATCCGTCGTAACTACCCTCTGATTGGTCGCTTTCGCTATCTTTTTGAACATGCTGGTGAATTTTTCCGTCAGTACTTCTTTGCGATGGACCGTGAGGAGATGCCATTTAACCGTGCGCAACGCTCTTGGGTTTATCGCGCAGCCAAGAACGTAGATAGCACTATCGCTTTTGGTTCATCTCGAGATCTGCGTATTCCAGGCACCTATTACTTTCTAAACTGTCCTTTTCCAACCCTAAAGGAAGATGCGGTAACAACGCAGAGCTTACGTATCGGTCCTTACTGTAAGACGCCTTACGATGCGGCGTCTTTTTTTAATATTTCCGGCATGAGTTACGGCGCACTGTCACGACCTGCAATCGAGGCCTTGTCTCAAGGAGCTAAGAAAGCGGGGTGCTGGATGAATACAGGTGAAGGTGGTGTATCGCCTTTCCACTTAGAGTCTGGTTGCGACATTGTTTATCAGATTGGTACTGCGAAATATGGTTTACGTGATGATGAGGGTAAGTTCTCGGAGGAAAAGCTAAAAGAGAAAGGCGAGATTCCTCAGGTAAAAATGTTCGAGATCAAACTGAGTCAGGGGGCTAAACCGGGTAAGGGCGGTATCTTGCCGGGTGAGAAGGTTACAGCAGAAATTGCTGCGGTACGCGGCATTCCTGTGGGCCAAGATTCTTTGAGCCCTAACCGCCATCCAGATATTGCTTCAATTGATGATCTGCTCGATATGATTGAGAAGGTTCGTCGCATCACTGGTAAACCTTGTGGTTTCAAAATGGTGTTGGGTGATGCTGAGTGGCTCGATGAATTTTGCGAATCGGTTAACAAGCGTGGTGTAGAGAGTGCTCCAGACTTTATTACCCTAGATGGTTGTGACGGTGGTACAGGTGCTGCGCCAATGCCGTTGATGGACAGTGTCGGTCTTCCTTTACGAGAGAGTTTACCTATTTTGGTAAACAAACTTATGGCTCACAACCTGCGTGAGCGTGTCCGAGTTATTGCCTCAGGTAAATTGATTAACCCTACTGATGTTGGTGCTGCCCTTTGTATGGGGGCTGATTTCACTGTAACGGGTCGTGGCTTTATGTTTGCTCTGGGTTGTATTCAGGCATTGCAGTGTAATAAAAATACCTGTCCGACCGGCATCACTACCCATGATCCCGATCTTCAGCGCGGTTTAGTACCGATGGTTAAAGCAGATCGTGTCGCTAACTATCACAATCATTTGGTACATGAGGTGGAGATGATCGCCCACTCTTGTGGTGTAACCGAGCCGCGTCAGCTTAAGCGTAAGCATTGCGCAATCGTGGTGGAAGGTAGCCGGTCTATACCACTGAATATTCTCTATCCAGAGTATTAGTAAACAACCCAAGCAAAAACGCCAGTCATTAGGACTGGCGTTTTTATTTGTAAGTAATCATAGCGAGTGATTTTACGTTACTCATCAAACCAACATTCGTCGATGTGAGAGGCGAGTTCTTTTTCTTCTTGGCGTTGTTCGATGGCTCGGCGAGCTCTAAGCGCGCGGCGCGTTGCGAGTTTTTTGCGGGAAAGTTTTTCTTCTTCTTCAAAACCCACTAACAGATCGAATACTTCAACCTGGGTTTCGTTAAGCTCTTCAGTTTTATGCAGCATAGTAAGCTCCTGATCTTATCTTAACGGTCAGAAGGCCCATCGAGCGAAGCAGTAACTGATTATGCATGTTAAGGCATAAACCCTTCGCTCCTCGATGAGGGGCTCTGGTGAAGTTGCTTAATAGAAAGATTTCTATCAAACACGCTTTTTAATACAGCCTTATCTCTGTTTTATAATAGCTCTGAACAAATATCAAACAGTTTTCGGCGAATTCCGAGAGGAATATTAAAAAGCCTGTGTTGCAAAAGGGTGAAGAAGAGATGTCACAAATGTGACAGAAATCGCTTAATCTTCGTCCATTTCATCGGCAGGACGAGCGCTTGGGCGCTTGTCATTTTGACGTAAAGATCTGAGGCTACGTTTGATAGTTTTTAGATGATCAACCAGCCCTGGCCCTAGCTTCATCGCTACACCAACAGCGAGTACATCAATAACAACTAGATGAAGTACGCGAGAAGACATAAGGGTGCTTAGATCTTTATCTTCTTCCAGATCAATATGGATCGGAATGCTCGCAAGATCAGCTAGGGGAGTATCACTTGGGCAGAGTGAGATAACGGTTGTGCCGGTTTCTTTTACCAGCTTGACTGTATGTAAAAGATCTTTGGTACGACCTGTTTGAGAGATAGCCACTACGACATCACGATCATCAAGCGATACAGCTGAGATAGCTTGCATATGCGGATCGGAATAAGAGGTGCTGGATACTTTCAAACGGTGGAATTTATGCGCGGCGTCAGTACAAACTGGAGCCGATGCACCAAAGCCATAGAACTCGACACGGCGAGCCTTAGCTAGAGCAGCGATCGCACGCTCAACTGTAGTGGTATCTAATTGCTCTTTGATATTGAGCAAGTTACCAATCATGGAATCGAAGATCTTTTCTTTAAACTCAGTCACAGTGTCTTTTGAGTTTAGGGAAAATTGCTCGAAGTGATTATTACTGGCTAAACCTTGAGCTAAGGTGAGTTTGAAATCTTGGAAGCCATCGTAGCTAAGGGCACGACAGAAACGAACCACGGTAGGCTCACTGACATTTGCTTCAGATGCTAGATCAACAATACGCATATGGATCACTTCATTAGCGTGAGCTAAAACATAATCCGCAACTTTTTGCTCTGACTTCCTTAAGTTCTCACGCGCTTGCGCAATCGACTTAAGCAGATTGAACGAGTTCAACCCTACACCTCACTTAGCACTTATAAATTAATACTACAGTTTTAAGTATAACAACCTTCTGACGCTCAGATCATCATTTGTTGTAAATTGCGGAGTGAAAAATCGCATGTTATTTTCGTTAAAAAAATAAATAAGGTTTCCATTTGTGAAACGTCGTAAGTTTATTCATCAAGCAGGTTCTCTGCCCATTGCCGCCGCTTTAGCGACGGCTCCTCAAGTTGGTAATGCAGCACTTATTCCTGAATTTCGTTGGAATATGGTCACGACTTGGCCTAAAAACTTCCCGGGGTTTGGCATGGGGGCTAATTTTCTCGCCAACTTAATCAATGAGATGAGTGGTGGCCGTATCCAGATATCTGTTTATGGTGCCCATGAGAAAGTTGCTCCTTCAGAAGTCTTTGATACGGTCTCCCTAGGCAAAGTCGAAATGGGGCATGGCGCTGCATTTTATTGGCAAGATAAAGTCAGGGCAGCGCAGTTTTTTGCGGCGGTACCTTTTGGCATGACTGCGCAAGAAATGAATGCTTGGTTGTATCAAGGGCGTGGCCTCGAACTTTGGCAGGAACTTTATGCTGAATACGATTTAATCCCTGCTGCTTGTGGTAATACCGGCGTACAAATGGGTGGTTGGTTTAATCGTGAAATTAACAGCATTGACGATTTTAAAGGTCTAAAAATGCGTATTCCCGGCTTAGGCGGGGAGGTGGTGAAACGTCTAGGTGCGGAACCGGTATTGTTATCGGGAGATGAGATCTTTCGAGCGCTTGAACAGGGGGAGATAGAGGCTGCTGAGTGGGCTGCTCCGTACAACGATGTCGCGCTGGGCCTTTATAAAGTTGCTAAATATTACTACTACCCCGGTTGGCATGAGCCTGGTACAACCATTGAATGCATCGTCAATAAACAAGCGATGAACCAGTTGCCGAAAGATCTGCAATTGATCGTGACTAATGCCATGAAAGTGGCTAACCAAGAGATGCTAGCGGAGCTTACTGCAAAAAATCACCGTGCCTTAGAAGTGTTGTTAAAGGTGCATAAGGTTGAGTTACGCCCGTTTCCTGATGAGGTGTTGGAGCAACTTCGTTTAGCGTCTCATGAAGTGATTCAGCTAGAGTTAGAAAAAGATCCCAGAGCGGTCAAAATCTACGAATCATTCGAGAACTTTAGACAGCAAGCGATGGCTTGGCACGATGTCTCGGAGCGGGCTTATATGCTCGCGCGAGAATAGCTACAGATTTCACTGCAATTAGCCGTAAAACCGGTACAATAAACACTTTCCAATAGTTCAGGTGGATTAGATGTCTGATCAGCGCTTTGACAAAGAGTTTTACGATCTTAAAGATTGGCAGTTAGCGGCCTACTGCGCTGCAGTCTCAGAACGCATGTTCCCTAATTTTGCTCTGTTTGCTCGTTTGATGGAGTTTGGTGATGTCAGCAAAATGCGTCAACTTCTGGATGCGGTTTGGGATCACCTGAACAATACCGGTGCAAAAATGAACTTCGAAGTTCAGCTGGATAAGGTGGAAGAAAATATGCCTGATCTAGATGATTTTGATATGTATGGTGCATCACCAGCTTTGGATGCTGTTGTCGCATTGTTCTCTACACTTAACACCGTAATCGCCGCAGATGCCAGCGAAGTTATTGCTGTAGCAAATATGTCTCGTGAGTCTGTGGCAGGGTTTATTGAGCTAAACGCGGATGATCAGATCTCTGATGATGAGCTGGTTAAATTCATCAATACACACGACCTGATGTTGCAAGAAGATGATTTCCAAGCAGATATCCTAGAGATCATTCAAGATGACCTCCCACGCCGTGATGCTTTGCAAGAGCTACGTGAACTAGCACATAACGACGGTTACAGTAACCTAGGCATAAGTGATAGCGAATAGTTCATGCTACGAATTGGTTTAATACTTCTGGTTTTGCCATCAATTGCTTTGATGGTTCTTTTCTATGTTGATCAAAGCGCCGTTGATGCGTGTTTAGATCAGGGCGGTTCATATAACTATGATCTGGCTGAATGTGATCTTGAGCAGGAACACCCATTTAAACCTTTATTAGTTAGGCACCCATTGGTGGTGAATGGCGGCATGTTGCTGTCAGTTGTGGGTGTATTTATGTGTATGAAAGGACTGCTTTGGCGTCCACGTAAGGAAGCCTGATGGTTAAAAAGATTATTTGGGGAATTCTGTTACTGCTTGCAGCGGGTATTTTCTTGGCTTGGTTAACACAAGATAAGTGGTTACCAGGTTGGAATCAGGAACTTGCTGATCAGAATAGCGAATTTCAGCAAAAAGGATTGGAGCTAGGACAACAATCTGATCAGCAAACTTGTCTTGAGGAAGCGCTAAGTAGCTTTAATCAATGCTCAGGATTTAGTTGTACGATTAAGCACGGAAAATTCTTAAAAGCCTGTCTAAACAATGCATCGCCGAGTGAAAACTTCTGTAAGGACGTTCCTGAATTCAGAGAGGAGCGTACTGAAGATGATAAATCATGGGCGCGCCACGCCTGCTGGAGTCGGGATGTTCGAGGTGAAGGTTGTCGCCTCCTGATGCGGCAACAGCAGCTATTTTGCAGTGAAAAGTAATGAAACGGACCTAAAGGTCCGTTTTTTTTAGTTGCTATATTAATTTAAAAAGTTCTAACATAAGACCACTCTCAGTTAGTGCACAAGAGGTTTTATTCATTTAATAAAATCGGTAGTGTATAGAGACGGACGTTTTTTAGACGTCACTAATAAAAATAAAAATTATAGAGTAGAGATGGAGACTGGTAACCGCATTTTTTATGCTGTGGGTTGCTGGTGCTAGCTTATGGAAGTCATGTGTTACTGCAATGGTAGTTCACAGCGAGTTGGTTGTGATGCCGCAGCATTAATGAAAAAAGCGCCATGTATTATCCCGCGTTCGTCAGGGGTAGTTCAGGGCAGTTTTAATAATTTAGATGATATTCATCATCTAATTCCCTCTCGATTTTTAGCATATCCCATTTCATCTGTAAGGGTATGGGGCTGATATGCTGATAGGTTCAATAGGTTTTCCTAACGATCAACGGGCTAAGCTAGAAAAGATTTTCAAGTTGTCTAAACAGACCCGTTATACGTTGGTAACTCCCGATTTTTCTGAGCTTCCTGACCTGCTGCTCGTATTTGGATTTGACCTCTCTCTATACCCTGAATTAGCCGAGATCCATCAGAGTTACCATGCCCGCATCATTTTGGTTGGCCGTGGTAAACCTCAAACTGATAAACATGCTCATCTTGGCTACCCTCTGGTTTCCTCTCGCGTTTTACGTGCATTAGATAAAATGACACTCGAAAACGAAGAGATGGATTTTGTGTCTGCTAAACAGGAACCGGAAGAAGATACTTTCAGTAAATACACTGCACCTAAGCCTATGGAAAGTGCTGCAGTTGAAAGTGGTCGAACCAGTTATCAAGTGCTGGTGGTGGATGATAACGATGTAATGCAACAGGCATTAAATGCTGAGCTACAACAGTTACCGCTACCAGTTAATGTGCACTTTGCCGGTTCTGGTGAAGAAGCACTCGCGAATGTAACAGACCATAGTTATGACTTTATTTTTCTGGATGTGGTTATGCCTGGAATGGATGGATTTGAAGCCTGTACTGAGATGCGTAAACGACCAGACTTAAAGAAAACCCCAATCATCATGCTGACCTCTAAGACATCACCTATGGATGAGGTGAAGGGAATTATGTCTGGCTGTTCCACTTATCTGACCAAGCCAATAGTGCATGAGGAGTTTCAGAAGGTGATCGGCCGAGTATCCAATTGGGTTGATGAATTTCAGAAAGCGTAAGTAGTAAATGGAGCTATCCAGTGAAAAAAGTATTGGTTGTTGAAGATGACCTAGTTCAGCAAAAGCATATTTGTACAGTATTGGCTTCTTGCGGTGTAGAAGTAGTCGCTGCCAACGATGGCAAACAGGGCCTTGAAAAAGCAAAGACAGAAAATCCTGATCTGATTTTTATGGATATCGTCATGCCTGAAATGGATGGTTACTCAGCCTGTCGTCAGATAACTTCTGACGAAGCAACAAAACATATTCCTGTCGTGATTGTATCGAGTAAAAACGAAGAGGCCGATAAGGTTTGGGCACAGTTACAAGGTGCAACAGCCATGGTCCCTAAGCCGTTTACTGATGCAGAACTTATGGCGCAAATTTCTGCGTTAACTTGAGACATACGCGATGGATGCTCAGCTAACAATAAATATAAAAGCGGATGATAAGCCTAGCATTCACCAGATTCGGCACGGTTTTGAAATCGGTAGTTACCAGCTACTTATCCCGGAATTAACCCGAGCAGAGGTGGTGAAAGCTCCCTCAATTTGTTTGACCCCATCTACACCTGACTGGTTCGCCGGATTTATGAATCACCGTGGCGAAATGGTGCCTGTTTATGATCTGAATAGGTACTTAGAAATCTTAGATGGCAACACAGCCCCGCAATCTTGGGTATTGCTGATCGGTGATCATCCGCAGACAGTTGGTGTCTTATTGACCCAACCACCTCAGAGTATCACTGACCCAGTTTTACTGGATCAAGCATGTGGGGATCTGCCTGATGTTATCCGTCAGGCAGCGGGACAGGTATATGAGCATCAAAATCGACACTGGGTTGAAATTGATCACCACCGATTGTTCCTAGCCTTGAAGAAACAGTTTTAAAAGTACGGAGTGAGCTATGCAGTCTTTTTGGGAATTTAAGAACATTAGGATACCGATTAAGTTCGCAATCGTATTAGGATTGCTCTGTGCCGGTCTGTTCTTTATGAGTGCGTCCTACTACCAGACGATTGTTCTGCAAGAGGCAGCTAAACAGCGTTCTCAAAACTTAAATAGCTTCCTACTGTTGGTACGAGATATCCAGGAAAGTGTGGCCGAGGCCCGTTTCCAAGAGAAGAGCTTTCAGGTAGCGAAGGAGATGGATCGCCTATCCATCTATAACGATGTAATGGCGAAATTGGATCAAGATATCCTAAGCCTTAAGACCTATCTACGCACTGATAAAGATAAACAGCTGGTAGAACAGTTCCAAGTCATCATAGATCAGTATCAAGATGCCTTTTACGATGCATCTGAAACTGCGATCCAGATCGGGGTAAGTAAGGATGAAGGTCTATCCGCTGAAATCCGTACCCTTATTTCACAAACTGAACCTTTAGTTCTATGGATCAACCGTAACTGGGTTCGTGATCAATTGTCGGTTGTGCAAACCGATCTTGATAAATATATCGCTACTGATGGTCGGGAAGTTGACTTAGATATTATTCAAACAGACCTGTATACCATCAGAAGACAGATCCAAACGGCTCACCTAGATTCCAGCAAGGTTAAATCTCTATCCGATAGTCGTGCGTCTGCTTCAGGCAATATCGAGCAGATTGAATTATTGGTTACCGAACTAGCAGAAGCGATCGAGCGTAAACAAACTCAGTTTGCCAGCCTACAAGAGATTATCGATAAACTGGCTCCAAAGATTGATGAAGTAACCGAGCTAGCAGCAAGCTACAAGGTACAAAACGATCTGTTGATTGCTGACGATACCACTGAGATGGCGACCTACTTCTTGATCTCTATCGGCTTGATGATCGTGGCGATGGCCATCTCTCTATCCATCATCAAATATGGCGTAATTGATCCACTGAAAACTATCCAGTCAGCGGTAGATAAAGTACGTGAAGGCGATGTCGAAGCACGAAGTGGCTTGGACACGCAAGACGAATTGGGTCAGCTATCGAGCGTATTGGATAACATGCTTGATGAGAAAGAGAACGCACTTCAAGTTAAGGAACAAGAGAACCAACGCCTTAACAGCTCGATCATTACTTTGATCCAGAACGTATTCCAGATTTCCCAGCGAGACCTAACAGTGCGCGTACCTGTAGCAGAAGATGTAACGGGTGCGGTATCTGATTCCATTAACCAGTTGGTAGAGTCGATCGAATCGGTATTGCAGGAAGTAAACAGCGTATCCACCCGTGTAAATGATGCATCGGTTCAGGTGAAATCTCAGTCCGAAACGGTATTGAGCTATGCGGAACGAGAGAAAGAGGAGATCAGTGAAACATTGAACGGTTTGGACTCCGCAATTCGTGCAATGGAATTGATCTCTAAACTGGCCGTACTGTCGAACAACGCATCTCAGAAAGCGATCAAAACATCTGAAACGGCGATGGACTCAGTATCTCAGACGATCGACAGTATCAACAAAATCCGCCAGACCATCCATGAGGCGGAAAAACGTATCAAACGCTTGGGTGAACGTTCTCAAGAGATCGGTGGTATCGTCAACCTAATCAACAACATCTCGGAACGTACCCACGTACTATCCCTTAACGCGAGTATGCACGCGGCGTCAGCTGGTGAAGCGGGTCGTGGTTTGATGGTGGTAGTAGATGAGGTACAACGTCTTGCGGAGAACTCCCGTGAAGCGACCTCTGAGATCGAATCTCTAGTAAATAATATCCAGCTTGAGACATCGGATACGATTAACGTAATCAACAACGTAATCACTGACGTAGTCGAGGGCACGCGCCTAGCGGAAGAAGCGGGTGAGCGTATGGATGAGACCCGTGCCACTACTCAGACTCTGGTAGATTCCGTAGTACGTATCGCACACAGCTCGGTGAAACAGGCGAAAGTAGCGGAAGAGCTACGTACCCGTGCAAACAGCATTAACGAAACCACTCAAGCGACCAACGCCGAAATGAAGCAGCAGGCTCAGCTATCCGATGAGCTGGTAGACGCGGCCGACGAGCTTCAGAAATCAGTTAGTGTATTTAAACTCGCTTCATCCTGAGAATAGGTGGGATAGAGATCAATGTTTGATCCTAAACTAGCCATCGAGTGGCTGACAGCGAAGCAGAAGCTTTGCCTGAAAATGGAGCTGCCTCTAACAGAACTGGTAGTCGAGCTGTATGAGTACGTAGACCAGTTTAGTGAGCATAACCTTACCGGGCTATCTGACTTTCTAGCGTTGTATGCTGAGCTGTTGGAGTCTTTAGATGAGACTCAACTAAAGCAAACCGAAACCGTTATGTCAGAGATATCTGACAAACTGCAGGGCTTGTTTTCTCAGTCACCAGAGGAAGTCGCGCAAGGCTTAGTGACGTTATTGCAAAGTGACGATTGGCCAGAGCCCGTAGTTGCTGAAGATGCTGAATTCCTATTCGAACTTTTACAAGATGACGGTTGCCAGCTGCAATCACAATCACAGGTAAGTGATGTTGAACAGGTTGAGCTGACTGCAGAAGTTGATGAGTCGAATGCTTCTGAGGCAGATTCAGAATCACCTAGCCATCCGATTGCGGTTGAGTTGGTTGAGCTTTTACAAGCTATCGCTGTTTCATTATCTACGCTCTCTGAAGAGCAATCTGATCACCTCTATGATCTGATTGATCGCTGCTCTGAAGATGATTTGACCGGTGTGGCGGATACGCTGGCGCTTTACGGTGAGCTACTTCAGCAAATAGATGAGCTGGAAGATGCCCAGATTGTGACGCAATTAAATACAGCACTCATCAACCTTCTACAGAACTTAAACCCTCAAGAGATTGAGCCGGCACTCGAATTGATGAAAGACTCAGCTTGGGTAGAACCGGTCGTTGATGAGGATGTTAGCTTCCTGATTGATCTACTGCGCAGCGATTTTAATACCTTAGCAGGCGATGTTGCGCTGAAGAGCTCTGATGATGTGGAAGAACTTGTAACAGAACCTGAACTATCTATTGATCCAATAGAGTCAGCTGCATCTGCTGAGCAATGTTGGCCTGAACTTGTGCCATTGTTGCGACAAATGGCAGTTGATATCGCCCTGTTTGAAGCTGAATATAGCGATCAATTCTATGATTTGATTGATCGCTATTCCGAAGAGGATTGGGCAGGTATTGCTGATATGTTGGCCCTGTATGGCGAGCTATTACAGCAACTCGGGGAGCTTGAAGGTTCTCACATAGCTACCAAGCTAAATAGTGCGATTATTCGTTTGTTAGAGCAACCAAGTGAACAGAATATTGATTCACTACTGGCCCTTATGAATGATTCCGCATGGATTGAACCTGTGCCTGAGGAAGACGCTAGTTTTCTTCGCGATCTGTTATTGGGTGATTGTCAGAAATTAGGTGTTGAATGTGATGACACCGCTCAAAGTGAATTGCTTGAGCCGTCGATCGAAGCTGATCTGCCACAACCTTCACAAAGTGACATATCGAATAAACTGCCAGCATTATTGCCATTGCTACGGCAGGTTGGCGAGGATCTAGATCGTTTTGAAGAACTCCACTCCGATCAATTCTACGAGTTAATTGATGATTATTCTGAGGATGATTGGACCGGTATTACTGACATGCTTGCGTTGTACGGAGAGCTACTACTGCAAGTACCTGAATTATCAGACCTAGCGGTAGTCGAACAGCTACATCGTGCGATAGAAAATCTATTAGAGTCTGCAGATGATCAACAGGTTGAGTCTGTATTGAATTTGATGGTTGAGTCCGGTTGGTCAGAGCCTGTTTTGGCTGAAGATACCGATTTCTTAAAGCCCCTTCTTGCGCAAGATTTAGAGCGATTACGTGAAGAGTTTAGTAGCAGCGATTCATGTGATGACGAAGCTGATGTTGTTGAAGAGTTAGTGGTTGAAGAGCTAGTGGTTGAAGCTGAAGCTAGTGTCGCAATTCTGCCTGAACCACCGGCTTTCTGTGAGATTGATCAGGCTGTGTTGGAGCAGGGGAGTGCCCAAGTGGATCCTGCGGTTGTCACAATGCTGTCGCAATCAATTCAGCAGCTATCTGATCAGTGGTTGCAGACTGAGATAGAGCCATCAACGGTAGAAGAGAGCATTGATGGTCTAGAAACCGTTATTCGTGCACTACAGACCATTAACCTTAATGGTGCAAAAGTGCTGGTTGAAGGCTTAATTGCGAACCTAAGTTATCTACAGCAACATCAGATTCCGCTTCTAGAAGACAAAATTAATGCAGTTTATAGCGCCCTTAACTGCTTACTGGATTACTTCTCTGATCTCGGTGCTGCAGAACATCAACAAGCACTGTTGACTGCTTTTAGTCATGAATCCCTGCCTTGCAGACCTACGGCTGAAGAAACTAAATATATTACTGATCTGTTTGCGCTGGCTTCGCTGCAGACCAGTGATGATCTGGTGCGGGAGGAAGCCAAACCTGAAGATGTTGAATTACATGAGTCGGGTGAAATCGATCCTCAGTTATCGGATATGCTGTACAACGAACTACCGACGCTGTCGGACGAATACTTAGACAGTATTCAGCAGTTGTTGGATCAGGAGCATAAGCCTGCATTACGTAGTGCTCAGCGTGCGGTACATACCTTGAAAGGCTTGGCCAATATGGCGGGTATCAAGGGCTTGGCTAACTTGGCTCACCGCCTAGAAGATGTATTGGAATTCTTAGCGGATCAGGATCAGCTGCCTACAGGTAGTTTGAAAGATGATCTGTTTGAAGCGTCTGATTGCTTAGCTGCAATGGCAGAGGCTATCACTGCAGGCGGGAGCGCGCCTGACAATGCTCTTTCGACGTTACAGTTGATCATGGATTGGGATTACCGCCTTAAAACAGAAGGTGTGGACGCCCTTGATAAAGAACAAGAACGTACAGTTGTAGAACCGGCGGTTGCAAGTGCTGATGATTCTGCTGATGTGACTGAAAAACCACAAGCAAGTGAAGCAGAGGCTCCTGCAGTAGACAGCGCTCGAGAAGAAAACCAGGTCTTCCGAGTACCGCGTACGGTATTGGACACCCTGTTCCGTTTGGCGGGTGAGTCAAATACGTTGAACGCCCAGCTTGATGAAGAGGTTACACAGTTACGCGGCTTTACTCGAACTAACCGTGAGCGTCATCGTAACTTGCAGCGTGTTCTCTTTGAATTGGAGCAACAGTTCAGCGAGCAGATGAATCTACAGCCTCACCTGGATGAAAACGCGGATGACTTCGACCCACTTGAGATGGACCGCTATAACGAAATGCACACGACCATCTCTCGTGTACAAGAGGCGGTAGCAGACGTGCGTGAGGTAACTCAGGAGATGGAAGGGCATATCCATAGCTTGAGTACCCTCCATATCGCGCAATCCAGCTTGCAGAAAGAGACCCTCGACAATGTTTTAAGTACACGACAAGTCGAAGTCAGTACGATCTCTTCACGTTTACAGCGTATCTTGCGACAAGTATGCCGTTCTACCGGTAAAGAGGCACGTTTGGTTATTCAGGGTGAAGATACGCTGGTGGATAGCAATATCTTGAATCAGCTAGCTGACCCTCTGATGCATATCATTCGAAATGCGGTCGATCATGGTCTAGAAAGTACAGGTTTAAGGCGTCAACGAGGTAAGCCTGAGCAGGGTACGATCACTTTAAGTTTCGGCCTCCACGATGGTCAGATCAAAGTAAGCTGTAAAGATGACGGTGATGGCATCAATACCCAGCGGGTATTAGCAGTGGCTCATGATAAGAAATTGATCGAGCCTGATCTGCCATTGAGTTCAGATGATGTATACCGACTCATACTTATTCCTGGTTTCTCAACTCGTGATGAAATTAGTCAATTGTCCGGTCGCGGCATTGGTATGGATGTGGTGTATCAGCAGATCTTGCGCCTACAAGGTACCTTGGATATCCAATCGACCTCAGGTGAAGGTACAGCCTTTACCTTGGCGATGCCTGCCAGCTCCTTGATGGTTAAAACTTTGCTAGTTCGCTGTGGTAAACAGGTATTTGCTTTATCTGGGCATGGTGTTGAGCAGAGCTTAATTTCGCTGGATGGCCAGTTCCAAGAAACCGAAGAGGAGCTTTCCTTTATCCACGAAGGTGATAGCTATCCAGTATTTATGCTGGAAAACCTTCTGCATCAACGTAAGCATCTCTATCTTGAGCCGGGTGCCGTACACCCAGTATTGATTGTTAATATGGCACAAGGTGAACGAGTGGCTGTTTTGGTCAAAGAGATCATCGCTCACCGAGAACTGGCCTTTAAACAGATGGGCGAATATGTACCGGATCTTCCAGGTATTCCGGGCCTTACTATTCTTGCCAACGGTGAAGCGGCGCCAATCGTCGATTTACCAGCACGTATTCGACATCAACGTACAACATTGTCCGATCAGCCAGTGCTGATTGACAGTGATATAGATTTGGAGCTTCCACGCTTATTGGTTGTGGATGATTCATTGAGTGCGCGGAAATCTCTTGAGACCTTGTTGAAAGACACCGGTTATGAAGTGATGACGGCGATAGACGGTTTGGATGCGTTGAATCAGGTGCGTAAGCGCCAGCCTGATTTAATTCTGACTGATATGGAGATGCCTCGTATGGGGGGCGTTGAACTTTCCACCATATTGAAAAACCGTGAAGAAACGGCTCATATCCCAGTGATAATGATCACCTCGCGATCGACTGATAAACATAGATTAGAGGCAACGGATGCAGGAGTCGATGTGTATCTGACCAAACCTTGGTCAGAAAACCATTTATTAGATCAGGTGGAGAGCTTATTAGCTGAAGCTTGCGTCTAAAGAGGAGTATCTGATGCGTTTGATTCGTTATGTTTTGATGAGTTTGCTCTTTCTCAGTGGTCACAGTGTTGCTGAAATTACCTCGATTGAGCATGCCATAAATACGGCTTCTCACCAGAGTATGCTGACTCAGCAGATGCTGAAGGATTACATGCTGATAGGTTTATCGGTGCGTGGCCGTAAGGCAGAGCAAGAGTTAGCTGAATCGATCAAAGATTACGAGAAAACCCAAAAACAGATTTTGGCTTATGCTAAGACAGATGCTGAGAAACAAGCGTTAAAGCGTGCAGCTGAGCAATGGAAAGTGGTTAAGCCGCTTTATCTTGCTCCTCCTTCTCGAGAAAAAGCGGCCGAAGTCAGACAAGCAACCGAACTGTTGCTGCAACAGTGGAGTGCGGTCACTATGGAGATCGTAGAGAATAACGATAGTCGCTTTGGCAAAGTGATTAGCAACGCGGGCTTTGTCCGCATGTTGGCACAACGTGTTACCAGCCACTACGCGCTACGTGCATGGGGTTTTCAGGATGAGTACAGCGAAGCCTTTATCAGCTCACTACAATTGTTTGAACAGAACCGAGCGGAATTAGAAGGCGACCCGCTTAATAACGATCAGATCAAATCTGAACTGAGCAAAATCCAACGTGACTTTAAGCGCTTTAAGGGACTATCAGATTCAGCGTCTGATAAAGGGCGTTTAGCCCTAGTGGTGAGATCTGCCGAAAAGATCACCACCAGTATGGATAAAGTCACTGCGATGTATGTTTATCAAGGTTTGAGCTTTTAATAGTTATTTATAGTTAGCCATCAGGGGGTAATAGCTAAGTTATTGCCCCTCGTTCAGATCATCCATACATGTTCAACTTTCTGTACATTACAGAATGCCTTTCCTATACTTGTACTATTAATTGTACAGGTAGTGTTTTATGAAAATTGTTTCCTTCACCGAAGCGCGTAATGGCTTGAAGGCTGTTTTGGATGGTGTGGTTAATGATGCGGATACAACTGTTATTACTCGGAGGGATTCCGAAGATGCGGTGGTCATGTCATTAGATTACTACAACAGTTTAATGGAGACTGTTCACCTTCTGCGTTCCCCTAAAAATGCTGAACACTTAGATCGGTCAATTGCACAGTATCGAGCGGGTCAGACTAAGGAGCGTGAGTTGATTGATGAGTAATCCAAGACTTTTATCATGGACCGATGAAGCTTGGGGGGATTATCTCTATTGGCAAACCCAAGATAGAAAAACACTTAAACGTATCAATAAGCTCATCATAGATTCTAAGCGTTCGCCTTTTGAAGGCGTCGGTAAGCCTGAGCCCCTAAAGGAAAATCTTGCAGGTTTTTGGTCTCGTAGGATTGATGATACCAACAGGCTTGTTTACGCCGTAGATGATCAAGCTATCACGATCATCTCTTGTCGTTATCATTATTAGAATTTGACGATTAGTGAGCAGGGTGCAATAGGAACCTATTGCACCCTGCTAGGTGTCTTCAGATAGTCAAAACTAACTTGCCCTGAGTTCTACCAGATCTGCTGGCATCAAAAGCATCACCGACTTTTTCAATAGGATAAGTGTCAGCCAGTTGAAGCTCTAGCTTACGGTCGGCATAAAGACCTGCTAAGCGATCTAGTTGTTCGCTATTCGCTTCTACACGGATAGGCTCTACTTTCACCTTCATCGCTTTACCCGCCGCGATAACCTCATCTTTGGTCACTGATGGCAGTGTTACTAGCGTACCGCCAGGCTTCACACAGTTAAGCGCTTCTATACCGATCTCGCCGCCCATACCGTCAATAACCAGATCGACGTTATCGATATGATCGGTGATTTTGTCGTTGTGGTAATCGATCACTAGGTCCGCGCCGAGTGATTTCAAGAACTCATGGTTTTTAGCCGATGCAGTCGTTGCAACGCGCGCGCCCATCCATTTCGCCAGTTGGATCGCTAAGTGACCGACACCGCCAGCACCTGCAAGAATCACCACTTGCTGGGATGCCTGTAGGTGGCCTTTATCAAATAGGGCCTGCCATGCGGTAAGACCTGCTAAGCCTAAGCCTGCTGCCGCTTCAACTGGTAGACCTTCAGGACGAAGGCTAATCTGATCTGCTGGAGCTGCAATATATTCAGCAAAGCAGCCTGCCGCTTCAGGGAAGCGGATTAAACCGAATACCTCATCACCGACACTAAATTCAGTGACATCATCGGCAACGGCTTCAATCGTGCCCGCAAACTCCCAACCTGGAACAAAAGGTAACTCGCCAATAAATGGTGCTGCTCCGCCGCCAGAACAGGTTTTCCAATCGATCGGGTTTACGCCTGCGGCTTTGTTTTTGACAAGGACTTCACCTGAATTCAGTTCAGGTTTATCCAGTTCGGTATATTTTAAGACGTCGTTGGAACCAAACTGTGCAATTTGTATCGCTTTCATTTACTACTCCAGCAGCTGCGTAATACTAGCGTCGTTAATCTGCGCTATGGTCTGGTGGAAAAATAAGTCGCTCAACCAAGGCAGTGCAGCCGACTACATTGTTTTTTGGTACGCTAGGGAACCGTTTTTGGTTCAAAGGTCATCTGATCAATGAGCCGTAAGCATAAAACGGGTTACTTTCTACTGGCAATAAGTAAAGGCGAATGTGATGTATCTGGCAATATTAGAGCAATTTTTATTTTGGGGTGGTTTGCTAGTATTTTTGGTTTCTCTAGCGATGTACGCTGGACGCACCAAAGACTTTAAGTCGCTGGTGGAATTTTGGAAACCTACCATGGACATGACAAAGCGGGAATTTAACGTAAACCGCGTCGGTCTTATGATGATGATAGGTGCCGTGGCGATAAAATTAATTGTATTTTTAACTTACTAAAAGGTAAATATGAAAGGAAATCCAGTAAGAGGTGGAAGCTATGTTTTACGGGGCTTGCAGATGTTGCCAGACCCGGAGATTCGCCCCTTTGTACTTGTCCCACTACTAACCAATATTGTGCTGTTTGTAACCGCGATTTGGTTATTGTTTAGTAACTTTGGCGCTTGGGTCGATAGCTTAATTACAACGTTTCTACCTGATTGGGAGTGGTTGCAGTTCCTGCACTACGTTTTATGGCCAGTGATGGCCTTGTTAGTTATCGTATTTGTTTATTACGGCTTCTCTATAGTCGCCAATATCATTGCTGCGCCGTTTAATGGTTTCTTATCTGAGAAAGTAGAGAAGCGCCTACGTGGTGATGTCGTCACTGATGACGGTTGGAAAGAGGTTATCGCGCTGATCCCAAGAGCGATTGGTCGCGAGCTTTCTAAGTTGGCCTATTACCTACCGCGTGTTCTTTTTCTGTTGGTTCTGTCGTTTATTCCAGTGATCAACCTGATCTCGCCTTTCTTGTGGATCTTGTTCGGTGCTTGGATGATGGCGATTCAGTACTGCGACTATCCGATGGATAACAACAAAGTTAGCTTCAAGAATATGAAGCTTATGTTGAAGTCTGATCGCCTTACGTCAATCGGTTTTGGTGGCTTGATTCAACTTGGCATGTTGGTGCCATTATTGAACTTGATTCTGATGCCTGCTGCGGTGGTTGGTGCAACCATCTACTGGGTTGAGGCCCACTCAACAACTGAGATCGATCTGGACCAAAAGCGTCTGGAATCGTAAATAAATAAACGGCCTGCTTTGAGCAGGCCGTTTTGTTTTATCTCTTCGAATAAGCTTAAGCGGAATGTTCATCTTCCACATGAGACGGTGCGATCATCTCTGTTGGGAAATGGCAGGCAAAGGTGCTGCCTTTCCCTAGCTTACTCTTAATCGTTAGCTGGCCACCGTGACGTGCCAGTACGTGCTTCACAATGGCTAAGCCAAGGCCGGTACCACCGCTAGCAGAAGAACGACTCTCATCCACTCGATAGAAACGCTCGGTTAGACGTGGTAGATGCATCGCTTCAATGCCCGGACCTGTGTCTTTTACCGAGAAGTGGCCGCCTTGCTCGTCGGTCCACCAACGTACTTCAATCTTGCCGTTAGCCGGGGTGTAACGCACAGCGTTAAATACCAGGTTTGAAAAGGCACTGTGCAGCTCAATCTCTTGGCCGTTAAGGTCAAAAGCGTTGTCGATATCGAGTGTGATCTGATGATCTTTATCCAGCGTTTTCGCCAGTTGCTCCGCATCTTCGACAATATGAGTTAGGACACTATGGATCTGGATCGGGTGTTCGTCTGATGCTTGATTACTGGCTTCTAAGCGCGATAGCAGCAACAGGTCTGAAACTAAGTTTTCCATTCGGCGCGCTTGGTTTTGCATAGAACTCAGACCGCGCAGCAACGGTTTTGGCAGGGCTTGGTCCAAGAAGGTCTCCAAGTACCCTCTAATCACTGTAAGCGGTGTACGCAGCTCGTGAGAAGCGTTAGCAACGAAGTCTTGTCGTGTTTGTTCCAGTCGTATTAATCGAGAGACATCTCGAGCAACGAGCAAGCGGTCTTCATCACCAAAGCGTGTGATATGAAACTGGATCTGCATATCATTGTGTGCCGGTGATGGCAGGGTAATAGAGTCGTTGTATTGACCGCGTTTGTAATAGCGTACAAAGCGTGGATCACGCAGCAGGTTCATGACCGGCATACCGCGGTCCGATTCCTGATTAAGTCCTAACAGATGGATGGCAGACTTATTCCACCACTCTAGGTTGTGGTGTCTATCGATGATAATAATGGCATCGGATAGGGCAGACGTTGAGTCCTGAAAGCGGGAAATAATGCTTTTTAAGCGATCTTCACGTTTTTGACGGCCACGTTGCAGGCGCGATAGCTCATCAAAAAGCTCACCCCAGTGACCTGTGCACTCAGGTGGTTCCTCTTCCACTTCGGATTGGAACCACTGCATCAAGCGGTTGAATTGGCGTGCCTGAAAAACGGCCCATACAAACAGGCTTAACGCTAAAGCCCAACTTGGGTAACCAATTAATAGCCCCAAAGCAAAGGAGCATCCACTCACCAGCAATAAGCTGGTAAACATCGAGTGGCGGTTTTTGTGCATGGTTTTTCCTTGCTAACTAATCAGGCTACATCGGCAGAGAAGCGGTAACCCGTTCCTCTGACTGTTTGTACCAGATAGTCGTGACGCTCGCCAAGTGCTTTTCGTAAACGACGAATATGAACATCGACAGTACGTTCTTCAACGTAGACGTTACCACCCCACACCATATCCAGTAGTTGGCCGCGAGAGTAAGCGCGATCTTGGTGTGTCATAAAGAATTGCAGTAGGCGAAATTCAGTCGGGCCAAGTTCAATTGGTGTTTGATCAGAGGTGACGCGATGCGAGATTGGATCTAGGGTTAGACCGTCCACTGTAACTGGCTCTTCAATACCTTTAGGCGTTGTACGGCGCAGTACAGTTTTTAGACGAGCTACGAGTTCGCGTGGCGAAAAGGGCTTAGTGATGTAGTCGTCTACACCGGTTTCTAAGCCTTTAATTTTATTATCTTCATCGGTTTTAGCCGTGAGCATAATAATTGGGATATCGGCAGTGGTTTCATCTTTACGCAGACGGCGCGCAAATTCGATTCCACTCATGCCTGGCATCATCCAGTCCAACAAGACCATATCTGGCTTGTCATCCACGATCAGGCCGTGTGCTTCTGTGGCATTGCTTGCTTCAAAGCAGTCGTAGCCAGCCATTTCTAGCGCAACAGCGATCATTTCGCGAATTGGCGCCTCATCATCAACAATCAGGACGCGTTTGGATAGAGACATGCGTAATTGCCCTTTTCAACTCAATTTATCGACGCCAATATTAGAAGACAATAGTGTTACACAAATATGACAAACGGTAACAATTCGCCATAAACAGTTAAAAAGTAGCTGATTTTAAGGTGTTTTACAGTAAATCTAAGGCTGCATAATGGCCTGCAAGGCCAATAAAAATCGCTAAACCCGCGTAATGATTATTCAAGAAAGCCTTAAAACAGGCATCGCGCTCGCGATCTCTAATCAATAGTTGCTGATAAACAAATAGCCCGCCTGCCACAGCAAGACCCACATAGTAGATCCAGCCCAGTTGTAACTTCATTCCCAGAAGTACAAATGTAAGTAGGGTAGAAGCCTGAAGCACACCAATGATCACTTTATCGGCATCTCCAAACAGAATAGCGGTGGATTTGACCCCGATCTTAAGGTCGTCATCGCGATCCACCATGGCATACATAGTGTCGTAGGCTACAGTCCACAGCAGCGTTGCTATATAGATCAGCCATGCGTAGGAGGGAACGGTTTCATTTACAGCGGTAAAGGCCATAGGAACCGACCAGGCAAATGCTGCACCTAGCACCACTTGTGGTAGGTGGGTATAGCGCTTCATAAACGGATAGCAAGCTGCGAGTAAGAGGCCGCCACCGGATAACAGGATAGTGGTGAGATTGGTAAAGAGTACGGCAATAAACGCGATCAGCATCAATCCGGCAAACAGCACTAAGGCTTCTTTGGCGGTCACTATACCTGCTGGAATAGGGCGTTGTGCGGTACGTTTTACATGACCATCAATTTTACGGTCAGCAAAGTCATTGATGACACAGCCAGCGGAGCGGGTTAGGAAAACCCCAAGGGTAAAGATAATAAGGATGTCATAGCTTGGAACACCTTCGGCAGCAATCCAAAGTGCCCAGTAGGCCGGCCAAAGCAGTAGATAGATCCCAATGGGCTTATCTACGCGCATAAGGCGGCTATAACCAATCAGCTTTTCTTTGGTCGAAATCGGTGTTGAGGTGCTCGGTGAAGCCATGATCAAGCTCTGCTTAACAAGGTTTCGGCCATTCTACCTCTCCAGCTGGTTGCTGGAAACGCTGAGTTAATCTTAACTCGCGATGAGAGCGGTTACCCTCTAGTTTTCTCCTCTGTAGAGAGGAAAAACTGACTTCCCTGTGCAACCGTTCCATCTTGTATCTATAGCTACCGGTTATTACAGCATGATTTGAACCTGATCATCGACAAAGCGAGCAGGCCACACAGGTACGCTGACATCGGGTTCTTCGATGCAGGCACCTGAGCTAAGTGAAAAGTGTTGTTTGTATAAAGGCGATGCCACCATCGGCTCGCCTTGAAGATCGCCGATTAAACCGCGCGATAGTACGTTAGAACCGCTAAATGGGTCGTTGTTACCTACGGCAAAGATCTCGTTCTCATACTCTGGGATATAGAACAGTGCGATCTGTTGGCCCTCATGCATAGCGGCTACGCCAGAATGAGGGATAAGGTCGTTTTTGCTGCACAGATCGATCCATTCAGCGTTGCTATCAATAGTCGTCATGATAAATATCTCCTAATCGCTAGTTATGCCGGACGGATCTGATCACGTTCCATGATATGAACGATCTGCGGATCAGCCTGTTTTTCAGTGTTCACGAAAGTACGGAAACGTTTTAGTTTCTCTTCGTCTTCTAGTGTCGACTTCCACTCACACTGATAGGTCTCTACTACATGGCTCATTTGTGATTCGAGTTCAGCGGCAATCTCTAGTTTGTCATCGATTACCACTTCGCGAAGGTAATCTAGACCACCTTCTAAGTTATCCATCCAAACCGACGTACGCTGTAGACGGTCTGCTGTTTTCACGTAGAACATAAGGACACGGTCGATGTAACGAATCAGTGTGTCGTCATCTAGGTCGGTCGCAAATAGATCGGCGTGACGAGGTTTCATACCACCGTTACCGCAAACATAGAGGTTCCAACCGTTTTCAGTCGCGATTACACCTATATCTTTACTCTGCGCTTCAGCACATTCACGCGTACAGCCAGAAACAGCAAATTTGATTTTGTGAGGTGAGCGCAGACCTTTGTAGCGATTCTCAAGTTTGATCGCCATGCCAGCACTGTCATTGACACCGTAGCGGCACCAGGTGCTACCTACACAAGATTTCACAGTACGTAGGGACTTACCGTAGGCGTGACCTGTTTCGAAACCAGCATCGACGAGTTCTTTCCAGATCAACGGTAGTTCGTGTAGCTGAGCGCCGAATAGGTCGACACGCTGACCACCGGTGATTTTGGTGTAAAGGTTATATTTCTTAGCAACCTGACCTAACACGATTAGTTTGTCTGGTGTGATCTCACCGCCGGCAACACGAGGAACGATGGAGTAAGTACCGTTCTTCTGCATGTTCGCCATAAAGGTATCGTTTGTATCCTGTAGAGATACCAATGGCTCTTCCATGATGTGCTCATTCCAGCAAGACGCCAAAATAGAACCTGCAGTTGGCTTACAGATCTCACAACCTAGGCCCTTACCGTGTTTCTCTAGTAGTTCAGAGAAAGAGCGGATGCCTTCAACACGGATGATGTGATAAAGCTCTTCACGGGTGTATGCAAAGTGCTCGCAAAGATCGGTATTTACTTCAACACCGCGTTTTTCTAATTCGCAATCCACAACGCTCTTCAGCATTGCTGCACAACCACCACAACCTGAAGCGGCTTTAGTGGCATCTTTTACGTCTGCAACAGAGGTAGCGCCTTCATCGATAGAGCAGCAGATCTGACCTTTAGTTACGTTTAGGCAAGAACAGATCGTTGCTTCGTCCGGTAGGGCATCTGGACCTAGTGCCGGTGCAGCCGAACCATCCAATGATGGCAGGATTAGACTTTGTGGTTTTTCTGGTAGATCGATACCGTTAAGCGCATATTGTAGCAAAGTGTCATATTTGCTGTTATCGCCAACAAGTACTGCACCTAGAAGTTTAGTGCGATCTTCAGAGACAACGATACGGTAGTAAACCTGCTCGTCTTCATCAGAGTACCGATAGCTGATGCTGCCCGGTGTCTGACCGTGAGCATCACCGATAGAGCCTACATCAACACCTAGAAGCTTCAGTTTGGTACTCATATCAGCACCGGTAAAGGCACTGTCATCGCCGGCAATCGCAGCTACAGCTGTTTTAGCCATAGTGTAACCCGGTGCTACCAAACCAAAGATCTGGTTGTTCCACAGCGCACATTCACCAATCGCGTAGATGTTTTCATCAGAAGTACGGCACTGATCGTTAACCATGATACCGCCACGTTCGCCAATCTCTAGGTCGCTTGAACGTGCTAGCGTATCTTGTGGACGGATACCCGCAGAGAACAGGATCAGGTCTGTTTCAAGGTGTGTACCGTCGCTGAAGTTCATGCGGTAGGTGTGTTCTTCACCGGCAACGATCTCAGTTGTCGCTTTGTTGCAGTGAACATCTACATCCAGATCTTCAATTTTGTTTTTCAGTAGCTCGCCGCCATCTTCATCTAACTGAACCGGCATTAGGCGTGGTGCAAATTCAACTACGTGAGCTTTAAGGCCTAGGGATTTCAAAGCATTTGCTGCTTCTAGGCCCAATAGACCACCACCAACTACAACACCAACTTTGGCAGACTCTGCACACGCTTGGATCTTATCTAGATCTTCCAAGGTGCGATAAACAAAGCAGGCATCACCATCATTACCCGGAATTGGAGGGACAAATGGGTAAGATCCGGTCGCCAAGACCAAGGTGTCGTAGGGATATGTACCTTGTTCTGTGATGACCTGCTTTGCATCGCGATCGATCTGCGTTGCACCTTCGCTCAAGTGAAGGTTTACGCTATGAGTTTCATAAAAGTTATCTTCTACCAGACACAGATCCTGATACGTGGAACCGCCGAAATATTCAGAAAGATGGACACGGTCATACGCTGCGCGATCTTCTTCAGCCAGGATGTGAACGTCATATTCATTCGCGCTCTCTCCCGTTACAAAGTTTTCGACAAAGTGGTGTCCTACCATGCCGTTACCAATAACGACTAACTGTTTTTTAGGGCTGCTTGTCATAGCGGAATTACCTATATTTTGTTCTTCGATAACCTCGTCGCAAAGAGGGCTGCCAAATAGCAGCTGCGATCTGCAGGCGCTCAAATCTGTGTTGTTCTTTAATTGGTCGAAATACCATTGGCCTTCACGTACATCGCCATACAAAACGGCACCTTTCAGGCGATTGTCTTGTAACCAAAGCTTGCGATAGTGGTTCAGCTTAAGATCGTGATAAACCAAGGTTTCAGTGTCTTCGTCGTCGCTTAAGTCACCGCAGGAGAACAGCTCTACTCCGCTGATTTTCAGCTGAGTAGCAACCGCTTCTTCAACATACTGCGCTGACTGCTCTAATAGGGTTGCGGTCAGAATTTCGGCTTGTTGCCAAATCGGTGCGACCAGACCGTAAGTAAATTGATCAAACTGGCAGCACTCACCCAGTGCAAAGATGTCGCTATCACTGGTGCGCATCTGGTTATTGACACAGATGCCACGCTCACAGGCTAAGCCGCTCTGTTCAGCGAGTGCTTTGTTAGGCGTTACGCCGATCGCAGTAATAACCAGATCAGCTTTTAGTTTCTCGCCGTCAGACATATGAACTGCTTGCACATGTCCGTCGCCAACGATGGCATCGGTAATCGCATCTAGGCGGAATTTAAGGCCGCGCTCTTCCAGAGAGTTCAATAGCATCGCGGCCGCTGTGCTATCTAACTGGTTGTTTAGTAGGTAAGGTGCACGTTGCAGTACAGTGACATCCATACCCAAAACTCGAAGACCTTCTGCAGCTTCTAGACCTAAGAAACCACCGCCGATCACAACCGCATGCTTATGGCTTTTCGCCATCTCTTTCATGCGATCTACATCTTTCAGGGTGCGGAAATTCATCACACCATCTAGATCTAGGCCCGGAAGAGGTATGCGAGTCGGGTAAGAGCCTGTAGCCATCACCAACTGGTCATACTCAACTTCGATGCCTGATTGGCTAATAACTTTTTTGTTCTCACGATCAATAACTTCTACTGGATCGCCACTGTGTAACTGGATCCCCTGTTCCGCATACCACTCCTGTGTCAGCGTAATAATATTTTCCAGTGGCGCTTCACCGCTTAGTAGGTGAGATAACAAAACGCGGTTATAGCTGCCGCCGGGTTCTTCACCAAAAACAGTAATATCAAACTGGCCTGCCGCCGATTCGCTCAGGCATTGCAGTAGTCGGCCTGTTGCCATGCCGTTGCCAATAATGATTAGTCGTTTTTTCATCTCAAACCCAACGTCAAAAAATAAAAAAAGGCGTTATCCATTCAGCACTTCAGGAAAGTGCCGATGGAGAACGCCTTTGTTCTCTTAGCCCGATTTTTGTAACTAAAACTGCAGAAAAATCACCCCAACAGATATTTGTTACGCAATAGATATAGCAGGGGGTGTGCCAATTTAAATAAAATGCTTATAAAACATATGGTTAGTTTGTTTTGGTGTTTTTGATGCTCACAATAAGAGTGTGAATTTGAAGCACAAAGCTATTGTTGTGACCTGTTATGGTGCGCTGCAATAGGGCGTAGATCATTCCAGCATGCTTAATAGAACCAAATTGGAGATCAACAACACTCCGGCTAAAAGTTTCCATACTAGTACTGGGTTTTTCTCTAATAACGGCTGGTGCTGAATCTTGGCTGCCAGTGCATGGTTCGGACGGGTGAAATCTTTTTCAAACTCAGAGAATGCGTCATAACGGAAACGCGGATTAGGTTGCAGCGCTTTACGTAAGCAGCCTTCGACCCAAAGCGGTAGATCTTTGCGATGGTGCAGAGCCGGAATATATTCCAGCTCTGCGTAATTATTGATCTCTGCCGAAGAGGAGGACATCTCTTTGTAGGGCAGTTTACCGGTGATCATCTCGTAAATAATGACAGCAAAAGAGAACAGATCTGATTTAAAACTGCCGGATTCTCCCATCAGATACTCAGGTGCGATGTAATTTACCGAACCTTGTGGAATCGCTTTATCCAGAGGTGAGCTCATCTCCTCGATACCGGCTATTTTCGCGGTACCGAAGTCGATAATTTTTACTCGTCCATCCTGATTGATCATGATGTTTTCGGGTTTCAGATCCTGATGCACCATATCCGCGCGTTGGAACGCTCTTAGCCCTTGAATGATCTGCTTAGCGAGTTTGCGCACCTCATCTAGCGGTGGATTGGGATTGTCGTTCATCCACTCGCGCAGATTCATCCCCTGAATGTGCTCACCGACATAATAGAGAAACAGCTTTTGCTGTCGGCACGGATAGGTTTTCATCACATGGTGATGATCGATCCGTTGCCCCACCCACTCTTCGCGGATAAAGCCATCCAGGTATAAGGAATCATCGGAGAAATTAGTCGATGGTGCTTTGAGTACGTATTGCTGGTGAGTTTCTCTGTCTTTCACCAGATACATATGACTGCGAGTCCCACTAAAAATCAGGTCGAGTACTTCATAGCCATCGATCTGATTGCCTACTTTCATCACCGGAGGAATAGGCAACTGAGTCAGTTGTTGGTGACTCTCTTCCAGCGATTTTACGGGCAGTTCATCGACACAGACGATCAGCGCTGTGAGGTTATCGTCACTGCCTTTAGCTAAAGCACTGCTAATCAGTGTATCCGCGGCTTTTTCGGGATCAGAAAAAGCATTCGCGAGAATCTTTTTCATCTCGGCGCGGGTTAAAAAGTCGTGCACCCCATCGGTGGTCATCAGCAAGAGGTCACCATCATTAAGTGGTCGAGTGGAATAATCGACTTCTAAATGGCGGTCGCCCCCTAAAGCCCTAGCTAAGTAGCTATGCCCACCCGATTTTCGCACATGATCCTGGCTCAACTGTTCCAGCTCTCCTTGCTGGAAGTGATAGATTCGTGAATCTCCCACATGGAACATGTGTAGGGTGTTGGACTTAATTACCAAGGCTGAGAAGGTACAAAGCATATTGTCCTGCTCGCGATGGCTAAGGTTATTCTCTTTGTGCAACCAGCGGTTTAAGGCGGTCATTACGCGGGATACTGAGTTTCGTACACTCCAACTATGGGGTGTACTGAAATAGTCCTGCATAAAACTGGTGACACTGGTTTGGCTGGCAATATGGGAATCTGCGCAGCTACTGACACCATCGGCAATAACTGCCGCAGCCCCTTTGAACTCCCGATCTGCATTGTCTGGAATATGAGCGGCAAACGCATCTTGATTGACGGGTTTGATCCCCGCAATTGATTTACCGCCAAAGCGTATAGATAACGTTTTATTACTCATATTCATGCCTATCGCAGAATCAGAAAAGCAGCCCAATCAGATTGGGCTGCGTGAGTTTTGCCTCTCTCTTAAAGGCAAAATTGCTACGAGCTCTTGCCTGTTGCCTTTTCTATGGGCAATAAAGAGTACAGTTTATGAAACTTTAATAAGTTCTACTGTACCGTCTTCGTTTACTTCCGCCATGTGACCTTTTGGTTCTTCAAGCAGTAGTAGTGCCAAGAAACCAAGTACAGCAGTTACTGCGATCACGGTGAAGAAAGTAGAGTAATCGACCATAGATAGTACAGTTAGATAGAACACTGCACCTACGTTACCGTAAGCACCTGTCATACCTGCAATCTGACCAGTCAGGCGACGCTTGATCAGTGGTACAACCGCGAATACAGCACCTTCGCCCGCCTGTACAAAGAAAGAGCACGCCATCGCAGCAGCAACGGCTAGGAATAGTGGCCATGTGCTATCAATCATAGACATAGTTGCATAACCTGCAGCCAAACCCGCTGTTAGGATCAATAGCGTTTTCTTACGACCAAAACGGTCACTGATCCAACCACCACCTGGGCGAGACATTAGGTTCATGAATGCGTAAGCAGAGGCTAGAAGACCTGCGTAAACCATATCTAGTTCGAATACTTCAGAGAAGAACAGTGGCAGCATAGACACAACCGCTAGTTCAGAACCGAATGTCGCGAAGTAAAGAACGTTTAGTACCGCAACCTGTTTGAATTTGTACTGCTCAACTTCTGGAACTGGCTTCTCAAAGATCTCTTTGTTTACTTTGTATGCACTTACACAATCGTAAACAAGGATCGCGCCTAAGCTCACGTAGATCGCAACAGCAGCCATATCAGAAAGGATAGATACGCCTGCAGGAGAAAGCTTCCACGTTAGCAGAGAAAGAGCAGCATACATTGGCAGCTTCATGATTAGCATGAAGACGAAGTCACCTTTGCTGGTTACTTCCATGCCACCAATCTTCTTCGGCTTGAAGTAAGTAGAACCTTTTGGTGTATCAGATACGTTTTTGTACCAGATAAAGCTGAAGCCAAGGCTCATTAGGCCTGTTAGACCAACAGCATAGCGCCAGCCGTCTTCACCGCCAAACATCAATGCCAGCGTTGGTAGCAACATAGCGCCTGCAGCAGAACCAAAGTTGCCCCAGCCGCCGTAGATACCTTCAGCAGTACCCAGCTCGTTTGCAGGGAACCACTCACTTACCATACGGATACCGATTACGAAGCCCGCACCGATAAAGCCTAGTAGGAAACGTGAAATCGCTGCCTGAGCAAAGTCAGTAGATAGGGCAAAAAGGAAACACGGAATACTGGCGATAAACAGTAGCGCAGCGTAAGTGATACGAGGGCCGTATTTATCGGTCAGCATACCGATGATGATGCGCGCAGGAATGGTCAGCGCAACGTTAAGAATAAGAAGTGTTTTTACTTCAGCTGGCGTTAGGCTCAGTGATTGGGCAATTGCACCCAGTAGTGGAGCATGGTTGAACCAGACAAAAAACGTAATAAAGAATGCCATCCAGCTCATGTGCAAAATCTTCATTTTGCCGCTGAAAGCAAAAATATTTAGCTTTCCTGAGTCGTTCATAATTAGGGCCCTCGTAAGGTTTTAAAAGCAATAAAAAAGGCGTTCAGACCCCTGTCCTTAACCTTGGGTGGTAGGTTAGGGAGAGAGGTATGAACGCCTTTGTTCGATTCTATGCGAGGATTTATCGCCCCATCGTTGGAGCATTCAGACTAGCTAATAAGGTGCGCCTTGTTGGTGCGCTTTTTTAGCTATGCACTGCTTTAGTCTGACTAAATCCTAGAATTCACCGTTGAAATGTAGGGTTTCAGTGCTTAAGCAGCTTGTTCCTCGCTTTCTGCTTTATCATCTTGCACATCCTGTGCCAGATCTTGCTTTTTATCCTCTTTTGGTGCGGATTCAGCACTGTCAGGTTTGCGCTGCTTCTCGTATAGGAAGGTCAGCACTTCATGACGATAGTGGTTGTACTGTGGGTCATCCGCCAATGCGATACGGTCACGTGGACGCGGCAGGTCGATATCAAGAATCTCACCGACAGTCGCAGCTGGGCCATTGGTCATCATCACGATACGGTCAGAAAGCAGTACTGCTTCATCGACATCGTGGGTAATCATGATCACGGTGTTGTTGAGATCTTTTTGGATCTCCATCAGAGAGTCTTGCAGATGAGCACGGGTGAGGGCGTCCAAGGCACCAAATGGCTCATCCATCAGCATTACGGTCGGTTCCATTGCTAGGGCACGGGCGATACCGACACGCTGCTTCATACCACCGGAGATCTCATCAGGACGTTTGTCCATTGCGTGATCCATGTGTACGAGCGATAGGTTGTGCTCAATCCACTCGCGCATCTCGGCTTTTGATTTCTGCTTACCGAAAACCTGTTTCACGGCTAGCTCAACGTTTTCGTAAGCGCTTAACCAAGGTAATAGGGAGTGGTTCTGGAAAACCACTGCACGTTCAGGGCCCGGTGCGTTGACCTCTTTACCATCAAGTAGGCAACCACCTTTAGTCGCTTGATAAAGGCCTGCAACGATATTCAGTACAGTTGATTTACCACAACCTGAGTGGCCGATTAGCGAGACAAACTCACCTTTATTGATGGTTAAGTTCACATCCTGTAGCGCTTTAAATGGGCCATTAGGGGTTGGGAAATCAATATCTACTTTTGTTAGTTCTAAATGCTTTGGAGGCTGAGTCATGATAATTCTCCTGCTGAGAGGCTTGGCCTCTCAGGCTTTAAATTCTGTTAACGTCCTATGTAACGTTTTGCTTTTAACGCCTTACTTATCTAAGTACCGCAGTCTTATCCCAAGACACTTTCTTCTGTAGGAACAACATAACGCGGTCTAGCATGAAGCCGATTAGACCAATCACAAGCACGGCTACCATGATTCGGCCTAGGGAGCTGGAGCTACCGTTCTGGAACTCATCCCAAACAAACTTACCTAGACCTGGGTTTTGCGCCAGCATCTCTGCGGCGATCAATACCATCCACGCGATACCCAGCGATAGACGCAAACCTGTGAAGATCATTGGGATAGAGGAGGGCAGTACAATTTTGGTGACATGGGCGAACCAGCTCAGACGTAGTACCTGAGATACGTTCTGCAGATCTTTACTGATGCTAGATACACCTACCGCTGTGTTAAGCAGTGTTGGCCACAAACTACATAGAGATACAGTGATTAGAGATGTCACAAAGGACTTAGCAAACATTGGGTCCTTGCTGACATAAACCGCACTGACAACCATAGTCACCAGTGGCAACCATGCCAGTGGTGATACCGGTTTAAACAACTGAATCAACGGGTTCAGTGCAGAGTAAAGAGTATTGTTTAAGCCGATTACGATACCCGCAGGGATAGCGATCAGGGATGCCAGAATAAAGCCTGACAATACCGTTACTAGGCTCGTGCCTATCTGATCAAAGAAGGTCGGGTTGCCTGTGTAAGGACGGATTTTTACTTTAGCGTTCGGGTCTTTTTCTAGCTTCTTAGCGTTACGCTTCTCTTGGCGCTCATAGAAAGCAGCTTCTTTATTTCGTTCATTCTGGTGATCGTTTACCAGATTGATGGTTTGTTCATACACTGCCATTGGGCCAGGAAACGCGCCCAAGGATGTATTAATGCTTTTCGCGCCGATCTCCCACACGAAAAGGAAAATTAGTAGACCAACCAGAGGTACCAGAAGGGTTTTGCTGAACTTCTGTAGATTGTCTTTCGGGTTTTCAAAAAAGGCACTGATGCCTGATAGTGCGGATGTATTACTCATAACTTGCTACTCCCTCGTTGACCTGAATTCCTCCCCCAATACCTAGGGGGAGGAATATGCTGAACCAGTCAGATTAGATTTTCTGTTCTGGTTTCAGACCAATGTTGAACTTCTTCAGGTAATCGTTTGGCTTCTTACCGTCGTAAGTGATGTTGTCGATAAAGTGAGTCTGCGGAGCACGGAAACCATCTTCAGTGTTGAAGTCTGGGAACATGTCCGGCGTCATCTTACCTTCTTCGATCAACTCTTTAGCTGCTGTAGCGTAGATATCAGGACGGTAAACTTTCTTCGCGATATCCATGAACCACTGGTCAGACTTAGGTTCAGAGATCTGACCCCAACGACGCATCTGAGTTAGGTACCAGATCGCATCGGAGTAGTACGGGTAAGTCGCGTTGTAACGGAAGAATACGTTGAAGTCTGGCACTTCACGCTTATCGCCTTTTTCGTACTCAAATGTACCTGTCATTGAGTTAGCAATAACGTCGTAGTCCGCACCTACATAGTTAGGCTGAGACAAGATTTTTACTGCTTCTGGGCGGTTCGCATTGTTGTTATCGTCCAACCATTTCGCTGCACGGATCATCGCTTTAACAACACGAAGGTGAGTATTCGGGTTTTCATCCGCCCATGCTTTAGATACACCAAATACTTTCTCTGGGTTGTTTTTCCAAATCTCGTAGTCAGTGACTACAGGTACACCAATACCTTTAAATACAGCCTGCTGGTTCCATGGCTCACCTACGCAGTAACCGTAGATCGTGCCTGCTTCCATTGTTGCTGGCATCTGTGGTGGCGGTGTTACAGATAGTAGGGCATCGGCATCGATCGTACCGGATGTATCACCGTTATGCGGTGCGTAGTAACCTGGGTGGATACCACCCGCCGCTAGCCAGTAACGTAGCTCATAGTTGTGGGTAGATACTGGGAATACCATACCCATGTTAAATGGCTTACCTTCGTCTTTATATTTCTCAACAACAGGTTTTAGCGCATCGGCTTTGATCGGGTGAACTGGTTTGCCATCAGCTTGTTTAGGCACATACTCTTTCATCTGATCCCAAATATCGTTAGATACAGTGATCGCGTTACCGTTAAGGTCCATAGAGAATGCAGTGATGATGTGAGACTGCGTACCGAAACCGATAGTGGCACCTAGCGGTTGACCTGCAAGCATGTGTGCGCCATCAAGCTGACCGTCAATGACACGGTCGAGAAGAACTTTCCAGTTTGCTTGCGCTTCTAGCGTTACGTATAGGCCTTCATCTTCAAAGAAGCCTTTTTCGTATGCAACCGCTAGAGGAGCCATATCTGTCAGTTTGATAAAACCAAACTTCAGATCTTCTTTTTCAGGCTCACCAATTGCTGCCCATGCAGGGACGGTAATTAATGATGCAGCTAAAACTGCACCGCTGATAACTTTACTTAGTAGAGCCTTTTTCTTCTTAAGCATGGATCGTTCTCCCAATCTTAAAAACAAAAAGGCGCCGAACATGATCACATCACTGTGATCAGCCGAGGCGCCTTTGCCTAGTTTCAAATTTTGTGACCTTCTGGGTCATGTTTAACTTTTAGAGTGCACCGCCATTGGTGCACTCATTTGTTATCTAATAGAGCAGATGCTGTGCCAGAGTTTTTTAAATCCAGTAAAAACAATGAGTTATGTTTATGCTGTGTGCTTATGTAAGTTTTGGTTGTGATTTGTTGCGGTGCACAATGGGGCTTTTGGTCATTAAGTTGGTGCAAAAGTGCGAGAGCAAAAATGGGGCAAGTGAAGTTTGTTTTGGGGCGAAAGGTTTAAAAAGGGGCTTTAAATGGAACAAAGGTTATCAATAGAAGGGCGTGTTTTAGGCTCGGAGCTTTTTAGAGAAAAAAGCTCAGTTCTTATGAACTGAGCCCGTGCTTTTCAATTTAGATTTAAGCGCCTATCCAGTCGTGATATAGATCTTTGCGATAGACATTGTGAACGATCTCATCTTGATCAAATAGCTGCTCGCCGATCTGGCCACACTTACGCATCTGATCGATTAGGAAAAGCCCATGATCAGGATCTGGGCAGTTCACATTCTCACCAGAGAAATGCTGCTCCATCGAATAGGGTGGAGTGAACTTAGATAGTTGCTCTGCTGCTTGATCTAAATAAGGTGGCAGTGCGAGTAGTTTTAATATCTCAGCCTGATTGTTTGGATCTTCTGCCCATAGGCAGGCTTCGTGGAGTGCTTTAATTAAAGCGCGGTGGGTATTTGGGTGTTGATCAGCCCACTGTTGCGTGACGCCCAGCACTTTCTCCATATGGGAGCCCCAAATCTTATGGCCGGTACTTACAAGGCCACCAATCTGTTGCACTAAAGCTAAGCTATTCCAAGGTTCACCTACGCAGTAACCATCAATCAAACCGGTGGAAAGGTTATCTAGCATTTTGGTCGGTGGTACCGCGACCAGCTGCACATCCTCTTCGGTATTGATGTTGTTCTGGTTTAACCAGAAGCGTAGTTGGTAGTGATGGTTTGAGTAGGGGTAAACGGTTGCGATAACCGGTTTGCGTCCGCTGTGTTGGATCAGCTTTTTAAACTGTTGGCCGACCTGCTCACTGTCATCCCAATCAGAGATCTTATTGGACAGTGCCATATAAAGTTCTTGCGATAGGGTGATCGCCGTACCGTTCTGGCTTAGGGACAACGCCGTCATCATCGGTGTCGGGTTACCGTTTAAGCCCAATGTTGCAGCCAGCGGCATCGGTGCCAGCATGTGGGCTGCATCAAATAATCCAAAACTTACTTTGTCGCGAATAGAGGCCCAAGAGGACTCTTTACTCAGGATGACATTCAAACCATGTTTCTTAAAAAAGCCTTTCTCGCGCGCAACAACCAAAGGGGTACAATCGAGCAGTGCCACAAAACCTAGTTTCAGGTCAGTTTTTTCTAGTGTCAGTGCATCTGACATATCAGCTCCTATCTCTTTTACTTACTCAGGCCGTTCGCCAGTTGTAAAACTTCAATCACATTTCGTGCCACATCGGGAATTTTCTGGCCTCGGTCCATCGCAAGCTTGCGCAGGGTTTGATATGCCTGTTCTTCATCGCAGCCTTGATGCTTCATCAGCATGCCTTTAGCTTTCTCTATGGTTTTGCGCTCTGCCAGTTGGTTTCTGGTTTTCTCCAACTCTTCACGTAATAAACTGTGAGCATCGAAATGAGCAATCGCCGTATCCATAATCGCTTTTACGCGGTCTGGTTGAAGGCCGTCGGCTATATAAGCGCTGACACCGGCGTTGATTGCTTCGGCCATCGTCCTGCGGTCGTTCTGTTGTTCCGCAAAGAAGACGATCGGGCGTGGATTGTTCTGGCTCATCGTCGCCATACTTTCCAACGTGTCACGGTTGGGTGAATCCATATCTATAATGACTATGTCGGGGTGGTTCTCCTCGACATGCTTATTTAGATCAGTGGTGTTAGGTAGATGACAGACAACATGGTGCCCCAGCGTATTTAACGCCTTCTCAAGCGCATTCACACGAATGGGCTCGTCATCGATCAACAGCACGTTTAAACAGTTTACTTTACTCATTAATCCAGTTCCGGAATTGGATAGCCTGTCATAAAGCAATATTTGTTCCATGGTTATTCGGGCGCTTTATGGCACGCGCTTTGCTGTACTAGGAGCAATACATTTTGATGCGCAACGGTGCGTGCTTACTCTGTCTTCAGTTTAGGGTATGCAGGTGCCTGCATTCCAAAAAACTGACCAGTAAGCCAAATATTTACGTTGCTCTTGGATAGTTTTATTGGAGGTAAAGATGCAAACGACAACGACCTGTCCTTACTGCGGCGTGGGCTGCGGTGTAAAGGCCGAAATTGCTGACGATTGCGTAGTTGCAGTAAAGGGTAACGAAGAACACCCCGCTAATTTTGGCCGATTATGCGTAAAAGGCTCCTCTTTAAACGAGGTACTAGGGGCTGAAGGGCGCTTACTAAACCCAGTCGTCGATGGCGAAATTGTTGAGTGGGACAGTGCTCTTGAAACAGTCGCGGAAGGTTTCAAACGCACCGTAATGGAGCACGGGCCCGATTCTGTGGCCTTTTATCTCTCCGGCCAGCTCCTTACCGAAGATTACTATATTGCCAACAAACTGATGAAAGGCTTTGTCGGCACGGCCAATGTCGATACCAACTCGCGCCTTTGTATGTCATCAGCCGTAGCAGGTTATAAGCGCGCTTTTGGTGCCGATGCTGTTCCTTGCTGCTATGAAGATCTAGAGCTAGCCGAGCTGATCATCATCACCGGTTCAAATGCTGCGTGGAACCATCCAATTCTGTTCCAACGCATGAAAGCGGCAAAAGCTAAGAATCCTAATCTGAAAATTGTAGTGGTAGACCCACGTCGCACCGCGACTTGTGATATCGCCGATCTGCATATTCAGCTCAAAGCCGAAACCGACAGCTCTCTGTTTACCGGTTTGCTTTCTTACTTAGCGTGCCACGATCATCTTGATTACGAATATATTGCTAACTTCACTGAAGGTTATGCTGATGCCTGTGCTAATGCCGAGCTTACTTTCCCTGATGTTGATAGCGTGGCTAAAGCTTGTGATCTGCCTATCATGCAATTGCGCACCTTCTTTGAGTGGTACGCCAAAACTGAAAAAGTTGTGACTTTCTACTCGCAAGGGGTGAACCAGTCCGCCAGCGGAACCGATAACTCCAATGCCATTATTAACTGTCACCTTGCGACGGGTCGTCTAGGTAAGGAGGGTGCAGGACCGTTCTCTATCACTGGGCAGCCAAACGCAATGGGCGGTCGCGAAGTAGGTGGCTTAGCGAACCAGCTTGCCGCGCATATGGAGCTCAATTCGCCAGAGGCGGTCGACCGTGTAGGACGTTTCTGGGGCAGCGATAATGTTGCGACCAGCGCCGGTTATAAAGCGGTGGATCTGTTCGAAGCGATTGAACAGGGCAAAGTAAAAGCGATCTGGATTATGGGTACCAACCCTGCGGTAAGTCTGCCCAATGCTGATCAAGTGGTTCGCAGCCTGAAACAATGTCCGTTGGTGGTGGTATCTGACTGTATGGCGCATACAGATACGGTTGCCCTTGCCAATGTATGTTTACCGGCGACGGGTTGGAGTGAGAAAAACGGTACTGTAACTAACTCTGAGCGTCGTATCTCCCGTCAGCGCAGCTTACTGCCGCCATCAGGCGATGCTAAACCGGATTGGTGGATTATCAGCGAAGTGGCAAAACGTATGGGCTATGAGCAGGCCTTCACCTACGACCACCCATACGAGATCTTTAAAGAACATGCAGAGTTATCGGGTTTTGAAAACAACGGCAGCCGCGCCTTTGATATCAGCCAACTGCAAGATCTGGATCTGAAAAGCTACGATGCCCTGAAACCACAACAGTGGCCGGTAACCGATGCCGCGCCTTATGGCACCGCGCGTCTATTTGCTGACGGTAAGTTCTTTACGCCATCGGGTAAGGCACAGTTTATAACGGTCGATCCACACGACCCGCTACAGCAGCCTTGTGACGAAATGCCTTTTGTTATGAATACCGGCCGTATTCGTGACCAGTGGCACACAATGACCCATACAGGGCGTACCAGCCGTCTTTTTCAACACCGCGAAGAACCCTTTGTTGAGCTCAACAGAGAGGACGCGGAAAAACTGAATATCAAAGAATCTGAGCTCGTTAAACTTAAAAACATACAGGCGGAATATATAGGCCGTGCCCGTATCGTCGATACCGATCAGCGCCGTGGTGAGATCTTTGTGCCTATGCACTGGAACAAACAGTTCAGTGCCAAGGCGCGCATGGGTGCGCTGGTTCAACCGGCGGTCGATCCTTTCTCGGGTCAGCCAGAAGGTAAACATGCGGTGGTAAATGTCGAGCCATATAACCCCGCTTGGGAAGGTTGGTTAATTACCCGCAAACCCCTCGATGATGCACTGCCTGTTGAGTACTGGTCTCGCGTGCCCAAAGAGAGTGCATCGCTCTACTATCTGGCAGACAGCAACAAAATCGAAGATATGCGTAGCTGGTGTCAGGAACAGTTTGGTGAAATCGATATCTGGTTGGAAGATGCTAACCAAAATAGCTTCCGCGCTGCGGGTCTAAATGGCGAGCAGCTTGAGTGGGCCTTCTTCCGTATGCCTTATGGCCAGATCCCATCGACCTTGTGGTTGGAGCAACTATTTGCCGAAACCGAAGTGAATATGGATCAACGCCGCTTCCTACTCAGCGTAACCGGCTGCGAACTGGAAGATCCGGGCGAGATCATCTGTAGCTGTTACCAAGTAGGTAGCCACGCCATCGAAGATGCGATCCAACAGGGATGTAACTCACTCGATGCACTAGGCAACAAGCTTAAGTGCGGTACGAACTGTGGCTCCTGTATTCCTGAACTGAATGGGATGTTGGGGAAGTAGTGGGGTAAACAACGGATTTATTGAGCGAAAGCAGCCTTTAGGCTGCTTTTTTTGTGTCAGAACGTCGCTTAGCCTAGAGTAAGAATTTGCTTTCTTTCTTCAACCAGCCAGAAGCGAGCATTAATTCGTCGGTTATTTTATAAAAGGCTATCCTTGATATAGCAAAGCCATCAATCAGGACGAATGGGGCAATTTAAAGTACTCAGGGACAAACTCAGTTAAGTGAGAATATCCGAAGTATGAGTTTAAAACTTGATCAATCTATTGATGCAGCGTTGAAGCTGGTAAATGAGCATAGTGGTCATCAGTATTTTGATGTCTTGGTCACCAGTCTCGCCCAATTGATTGATGCTGATTATGTTCTGATTGGTGAGCTGGACCTTGTGTCCCACCAAGCAAATACTGTCTCCTTATGGTGCGAAGGACAGTTAGGTGACAAACTCTCTTATGATTTAGAGGGGACACCTTGCGATAAAGTTTACAGTGGCGGCATATGTGTTTATCCCCGTGAAATTGCAACTCTTTTCCCTGGCGACAAAATGCTGGATGACTTTGGTTTGGAAGGTTATGTCGGCAAAAGTCTGAAAAGTGCTGAGGGACAACCTATAGGTTTATTGGTTGCGATGTTTAAGCAAAAGGATCAGGCCAGTGATGATATTCTGGGCATTTTTGATCTTTTCGCCATTCGGGCTTCTGCTGAATTGGAACGTAGCCTCTGGGAGCGGGAACTGCAGAAGCAAATCTCTCTTTTGCAAAAGAAAAATCAGCAGTTAGATCTTTCTCATCGAGTGTTTGAGCATACCAATGAGGGACTTCTGGTCTCTGACGAAAACAACAATATTCTTGAAGTAAACACTGCTTTTGAAAGGGCGTGTGGTTACAGTCGGGAAGAGCTGATCGGTAATAACCCAAGTATGTTAAGTTCAGGGCTACAACCGAAATCTTTCTACAATGGGATGTGGCAGGATCTCTACACAAAAGGCATATGGCAGGGTGAGTTGTGGAATCGGCGCAAAAATGGTGAAACTTATCCGGTCTGGAGTTCAATTACTCTGGTTAAAAATGATCAGGGTGGAATATCCAACTTTATCTCCAGTTTTAGGGATATCAGTTCTGAGAAAGAGTTACAGGAGCAGCTTTATCACCAGGCTACCCATGACTACTTGACTGGGTTGAGTAATAGCTTTGAATTCCACGATCATGCCAATAAAGCGATCGCAGTGGCTAAAAGGGCGAGCCAGCATATTGCCCTGATTCGTATGAATATTGATAACCTGAATATGGTGAACTCTTCATACGGGCATATCGTTGGAGATATGGTTGTTAAGACCATTGGTGAGAAACTCAAAGGCCAGACCCGTGACAGTGATCTACTGGCCCGCCTCGGCGGTGATGACTTCGCATTGCTGGCGGGTTACGACAGCTTCCATCGTCTGGAAAAACAAATTAAACGTACTTTACAGTTATTTACGGAGAATATTCACACTGAATTAGGTGATATCTCACCTTCCTGCTCTGTGGGTATTAGTATCTTGGGTGAAGACGCCGAAGATCTTGAGTCTCTAATGCGTAATGCCCACAAAGCACTACGTTTTGCGAAACAGCATTACCGTGGTGGTTATAGTTTTTATAGTCAGGAGTTTGAAGAGCAGGCCCGTCGCCACGACAGGGTAGAAAATAGACTCTATAAAGCGATCTCTGAAGGGATGATTGAGCCGTATTTCCAGCCGATCATTAATCTGAAAGATATGTCAGTTCATCACTGTGAAGCATTGGCTCGCTGGACTGATGAGCAGTTAGGTCAGGTTTCCCCAGCCGAATTTATTCCAATAGCAGAATCAACTGGGCTTATACAGAAGTTAGGTGAATTGATATTCAACCGCTCTGTTCAGATTTTTGCTCAGTTAAATTCTGAATTGAGTCGCGAGCAAAAGAACCCTGTAGGCGTCACGGTTAATCGTTCGCCGGGTGAGTTCAACTTCAGTAAAGGAGAGCGGGCTTCGACCGGAGATATCGTAACCAAACACGATTTGAGCCCTGATTTGGTCTGTATCGAAATAACCGAAAGCCTGATGATTGAGTCACCTGGTGAGGCACTGGAGCAGCTTAATCACATCAAGAATCAGGGGTTCTCATTGGCGCTTGATGATTTTGGCACTGGTTTTTCATCTTTGGGTTATCTGAAGCATTACCCTTTTGATTATCTGAAGATCGACCAGTCTTTTGTTAGAGATATGAAAGAGCAGGGTGAGGATTATATTCTGGTTAAAACCATTATTCAGATGGCTAAAAACCTTGGTTTAAAAACTATAGCTGAAGGTGTTGAAACAGAAGAACAGTGCCAGCTACTTAAAGATCTCGGCTGCGATTACGGCCAGGGTTACCTATTCAGTAAGCCTCTCCCACAGGAAGAACTGTTCCAGTTTGTCAGAAATGCTTAAGCAGTGTAATAGCAAAGCTATTACACTTTTTCCTCTACTTAATCAGCGCTTCAAATAGCAGCCTTCTGACCCCTTGGCGCAAACTCAAACACGTCTGAATAGCAGTTCTCTTCCTTAAGTCCTTTCGACTCCAGCTGATCGATAGTGCCGTAAACCATATTGGGGGAGCCGCAGAGATATGTTTGCGTACTCTCCAGTGCTTCGTCATCTTTGCTGACCACTTCGTAGATAAAGCCAGTACGGCCGTTCCAGTTGGCGTTTGGCGATTCGAGAATCGGTGTGAAACTCAGGTTCGCATTTTGATCCGCCCAAGCTTGGAACTGCTCTAGCAGATAGAACTCTTCGATCCGTTTGTTCGACCAGTAAATATTCACCTCAGCATCGGGTTTACGTCTTAGTATCTCTTCGGTGATGCTTTTAATTTTCGATATGCCAGAGCTTGCAGCGATTAATAGGTGAGGCTGAGTAAGGTCAGTCTGTAAAAAGGCTTTACCCATTGCTAGCGTTACATTCAGGGATGTTTGGTTTTCTAAATGTTGAGATAGGCAGTTCAAAACCTTATCTGCAAACTCACTACCGTTTTGGATAAACAGTTGTAGGCGGCGAGGGTTTTCTGAATCTGGGCTGCTGGCAATTGTGTAGGAGAGCGTTTGTAGCTGACCATCGCCATTAACATCTAAATCGAGCTGCAGATACTGTCCTGCATGATAGTTAAGCTTTGTACCTGCTGGCGATTGCAGCTCAATATCAAAGGTTCCTGTATCAATAGAGCCGGTACTCAAAGGAGCCAACTTAACAACCTGACAAGGGTAAGAAACGATTGGGTAGGATGCGGAAACGTTACTCATAAACAAACCTAAATATTCTGTTTTCGTGACTGATTGCAAATCAGCTTAATGAGCTTATTGCATGAGTAGAAATGGTTATTTTTCACTGATCAAATAGTTTCCCTCATGCATTGTCTATTCGTTGCGCTTGCCTAGCACTAGATCCCGAGCATCACCGATGACGATGCAGCCTTCGCAAATTGGGCGTTCATCCAGCCAAAATATATCTCGCAGTGCTTCTTCCAAACGTTGCCTAAATCAATTCATGAGCAAAGATCATCAAACCATAAAATTTAATCAATTTTTTTCATAAAGCTGTCCCTGTAAAAAGTGCACATAACGCTCACCAGAAGTACGACTGCTCCTAATATCAGCCCTTGGTTATTTAAGGCAGGTGAACAGTCCAGAGAGCGAAGCAAAGTCAGACTTAATTTCTACGGAATACAGATTATGAGCAACGGTTTCGAATACAGCATTGAGCGCATTAGTTTCGACGAAAACTATGAGCCATCAGGCAATACTCGCCTAACAACTAACTTTGCCAACTTAGCGCGTGGCGAACAGCGTAAAGAAAATTTGAGCCGTGCGATCAAGATGATTGATAACAGCTTTAATACGCTGGCGACTTGGGATAACCCTAACAATGATCGTTACTCGGTAGAGCTTGAGATCATCCATGTAGATATTGATGTGCAAGGTAATGGCGATAACTTCCCAACGATTGAGATCCTAAAAACGTACATCCTTGATCACAAAACTGAGCGCCGTATCGAAGGCATTGTTGGCAACAACTTCTCCTCTTACGTGCGTGATTATGATTTCAGTGTGTTGCTGTTGAATCACAATAAAGATGCAGAACAATTCAGCGTTCCGGATAACTACGGTGAGCTGCATGGCAACATGTTTAAAGACTTCGTGAACTCAGAGGCTTACAAGCAGAACTTCAACAAACTGCCTGTGATCTGCCTGAGTGTGTCGGATAACAAAACATATTATAAGACGGCGAATACCCACCCGGTATTAGGTACGGAGTACGAGCCAAACGAGCCGTCATTGACCGAACAGTACTTCAAAAAGATGGGCATGGAAGTGCGTTACTTCATGCCGCCAAACAGCGTGGCACCTTATGCGTTCTATTTCTACGGGGATCTACTCAACGATTACACCAACCTTGAGTTGATTAGCACTCTTAGCACGATGGAGACGTTCCAAAAGATCTATCGCCCAGAGATCTATAACGCCAATGCCTTTGCCGGTGAAGTGTTTAAACCAAGTTTGAAGCACCAAGATTTCTCACTAACACAAGTCGTGTATGACCGAGAAGAGCGCAGCCGTTTAGCGGTTGAACAGGGCAAATGGGCGGAAGAGCACTTTATTAAGCCCTATGGGGATCTTCTTGAAAAATGGTCTGCTAACTACGCGTAAGCCAAGATTATAGAGTTGTATAAATTATGAAAAACTTACTACCTACTTCAACTGCTGGAAGTTTACCTAAACCCTCTTGGCTAGCAGAACCGGAGAAACTTTGGTCAGATTGGAAACTTGAAGGTGAAGAACTCCTATTCGGCAAACAGGATGCACTGCGTGTGACCCTGCAAGAGCAAGAAAACGCCGGTATTGATATCGTTAGCGATGGCGAGCAAACACGTCAGCATTTTGTGACAACCTTTATCGAGAACCTGAGCGGTGTTGATTTTGAAAAGCGCAAAACCGTTCGAATTCGTAACCGCTATGATGCCAGCGTACCGACTGTTGTTGGTCCAGTGAGCCGTCAAAAGCCTGTGTTTGTGGAAGACGCTAAGTTTCTGCGTACGCAAACAGATCAGCCGATTAAATGGGCGCTACCAGGGCCAATGACTATGGTTGATACCTTGTATGATGATCACTACAAGAGCCGTAAAGATCTAGCCTGGGAGTTTGCCAAAGCGCTCAACGAAGAAGCGAAAGAGCTGGAAGCCGCTGGTGTGGACATTATCCAGTTTGATGAGCCGGCATTTAACGTCTTCTTTGAAGAAGTTAATGAATGGGGCATCGCCTGCCTAGAGCTTGCGATCGAAGGGCTTAAATGCGAAACAGCCGTGCATATCTGCTACGGCTACGGCATTAAAGCCAACACCGATTGGAAAAAGACCCTTGGCTCGGAATGGCGTCAATATGAAGCGACGTTCCCGTCTCTGCAGAAATCCAATATCGATATCATCTCTTTGGAGTGCCACAACGGCCGTGTACCGCTTGAAGTACTTGAGCTGATTCGTGGTAAGAAAGTGATGGTGGGTGCGATTGATGTCGCGACAGAGACCATCGAGACGCCGGAAGAGGTCGCCGAAACACTACGCGGTGCGCTCAAGTATGTCGATGCCGACAAACTTTACCCTTGCACCAACTGCGGTATGGCACCCCTGTCACGCGAGATTGCACGCGGCAAGTTGAATGCCCTGCGCGCGGGTGCAGAACTGGTTAGAAAAGAGCTGGCAGCTTAAGACTGTCTCACCAAAGCAGCTCGACACTCTTTTAAAAACAGGGGCCTTTTGGCCCCATCTCTTTATGGCTATAAACCTCAGGTTAGAGCCACTGTATAGAAAGTCCCTCAATGAATATCACTGAATTCTTTATCAACAATATCCCTACCTTTTTAGCGCTACTGGCAACCGGTGCATTCGCCGGCATCCTAGCAGGCTTGCTCGGTGTCGGAGGTGGTATCGTAATCGTACCGGTACTGTTTTTCCTCTTTCAGAGTTTTGGCGTATCACCAGAATCTGCCATGGTCGTGGCGACTGCAACCTCGTTGGCGACGATTATTCCCACCTCTATCAGCTCGATTCGCTCCCACCACAACAAAGGCAATGTCGACTTTGATCTGCTAAAACGTTGGGCCGTCTTTATCTTTGTCGGTGTGTTGTTTGGCAGTTGGCTGGTAACGCTGGTTGATGGTACATGGTTAACTTCGTTATTTGGCGTGATCGCGACGCTATCTGCGCTGAACATGCTATTTAGAACCGGTAAATCTGCATTATTTCAACAACTACCGGGCAAAGCAGGGCAAACGGCGATGGGGGCATCCATTGGCCTTTTCAGCTCGATGGTAGGTATCGGCGGTGGAACAATATCGGTGCCACTACTGACTCTATATAACTATCCTGCGCATAAGGCGGTGGGTACGGCTGCTGCCATTGGTCTAATCATAGCCCTACCGGGTGCCGTAACTATGTTGCTGCTAGGTAGCACACCAGCCGATGCCCCTGCGGGCACATTTGGCTTAGTAAACTTAATTGGCTTTCTTTGCATCGTGCCACTGACTGTTCTGTTCGCTCCTATCGGGGTATCCATCGCATCGAAATTGGATGCAGGCAAACTGAAGAAAGTGTTCGCGGTGGTGTTGTTAATTACCGGCTTGCGAATGTTGTTACAGTTGCTGCTTTAGGATGGGTAGGCAAGGACGCCATTATGCAGCCAGAGGAAAAACAAAGTCACTGTGCTAGAGGACGGGTTCACCTAGAGGAGACATGATGGTAAGAAGTTGGAAACCCTTGCCGTCTAAATTCGAAAATAGCGGTTTGTTAGGTTTTATCATCATGAAACAGTTTTTACTTTAATCTGCTTCTCTTCAGAAGTTGCGTTAAAGTGTTCCAAAATTGATTGCAAACATGGCGTACATAGTGGACCAACTTTGCCTAGATCACTCCAATTTTTTTCACTAACCCCTAATTGAATTTCAACGGCACTCTTTAAGCACTTCCCACAGGCAGTGTATTTATTATCAAACATGGCACGATACTTCTTAATTCACACATTTTGAGTATAGAAATAGAATTAGATTTTGACTGACCTATCAGTCTGTATTGTGATGCAAATCAAAAGGGAAGGTTATTTTCTAATAAAGGAGTTAAGAATTTATACTCATAATGTCTGAGTTGTGTCGAAAATAGTCGAGTAGTTATTCAACTCTAAACATTTTTGTACTTAAGCTTGGAGAGGACGAGCACTGAATGGTTGATTAGCCAGCGTAATACTTACCTAGAACTGGTAGGTCAGTTCTCCTAATACGCTGCGGCCTTCGATTGGGTAATCGTTGGGGATGATTGAAGACGCAGGGGTGGTGGCATCCTTATCCAGTACATTTTTGATGATCAGGGCTGTACTGAGTCCAGCAAGCTTATGTTCTTTAGAGAGTTTTAGGTTCGCCCATGAATAGCCGCTGTGTTTTTTGCGCGTGTCGTTTGGAGCCCTGTTACTCGAACCAATCCAATGGTTATTCAGGTGTAGCTTCCAATGATTGGGTAAACGGTAATCTACGGCTAGATAGCCCGTGTGGTTTGGAACATCGGCAACACTACCACCTGTAATCGAGTTTTTGGTGTTTAGGTAGTTGTATTGGGTTTTCAGTGTTAACGCATGACTGATATCCCAAGTTCCCTCTATCTCTATGCCGTAACCTTTTTGTTCCATTGAGTTCTGGAATTGATATACAGCACCGTTAAATTGGTTGGTAATCAAATCATCGGCTTGGTAGTAAAAGAGTGTGTTTTGTAGATGCAGCGTTGCTTTGGGTTTGATGTCAGCAACCAGTTCCAGTGTTTCTATTTTTTCGGGTTTAAGCGATGGCGAGCCTAGTCCACCGGGGTTGTTCTTTAAATAGAGTTCGCTGAATGATGGCGCTCGGAAGGCCCTGCCATAGAGTAATTTGCCGGTAAATTTTTGGTTCGGCTCCCAAACCAAGCCCATTCTCGGATTAAAGACTCGGCCAAAATCGGAATAATGATCTACACGCCCACCGACGGTGAGGGTCCAGTTTTTATTTAGTGTCCATTGGTCTTGCACAGCTAAAAACACATTATGACGTTCACTATCTTCTGAATAGACATACGGCTGATCGCTCACGTCCGTTAAGTTGCCATCAACAACCGTTTCCGTGCCGTCTAATACACCGGGGCCAAAGTTTTTTCTTTCTTCACTGCGGAAATTACTAAATTGCCCCCCGACCTGAAATCTCCAAATATGATCGGGTGAACCCACATATTTTAAAACTAAATCAGCGTAGGATTTATGCATTTTTCCAGAAGGGATACCAATGACTCCATCAGTAAAACGGACTAAGTTGCCACCCGGAGTATATGGGTTTCCATCGCTACCAATCGGAATAAGGCTGTTTGCTGGAAACAGGGTTAAGGTACTTTCGCCCTCTAGATAGTGGAAGGAATAGTTGTTCTCAAGGGAATATTGAGAGTTGATAATGCCTAGATATTGCAGATGAGACATGAGGGATAGGGTGTCTTCATAACCCGAACTGTCGAGGGCTCGGGCACCACCTTGGCCATTACCAGCCTTATGGTTATGCCAAAGCCAGTTATTCCAGCTCCAGTCACCTCTATCGATATTTAACATCGCATTGGTGACCGAGTAATTTCTATTAAGCTGGCCGGGCGCTAATGATGCGTTTGAGCCGAAAGTGATGTCATTAAGCGACTGGAAGTCTTGAGAAATAATTCTGGAATCATCACCGTCACTTTGTTGATGTTCGAGTGAGAAGAAATACCCTTTGCCAAAGCCATCAAAGTCGCTGTGCTGTACGGTGAAATCACGACTGCCAAAGCTACCAGCTCTGGCTTGAAACATAGGTTCAGCAAAATTTTGCGAGCGTTTTGGCACGATATTGATGACACCTGAGTAGGCATTCGCACCATATAACGCAGAGCTAGCGCCTTTGATCACTTCAATGCGTTCTATTGCGTTGAGGGGTAATCGAAATGCTGTAGGCAGGCCACCACTGAACGGGTTTTTAAACTCTACCCCATTAAAGAGAACCAGCACTTGAGTGGAAAAACCATTTTGAATGCCGCGAATACTGTAGACCGGGTCCAATCTACTTAGATCTGAGCGCTGGACATGTAACCCTGCAACCGTTTCCAATACTTCATCGAGATGCGTTGCGCCCATAGCTTCGATTTCTGAAGCGGTGATGACGCTAACTGTACCTGGTGATTTTCGGATCGCTTCTAGGTGGCCTGAAGCAATCGTAGAAAAGTAGTCACCTTCATGGGGATAATTACGTACATCAAAGTCACGTTCATCGAAGCTGCGTTCTTCTAAGAGGGGATAGGGGTCAGCAGCGATGCTCTTTGCGCTAAAAATTAAGAATAAAACGAGTAAATATAAAGGCTGTTTTATCAATAAATTAAGTAAATGCATCTGGCTATTTCCCGCATTATCACTCGCCTAACAGCTCAGGCAAAAATGCTTCAGAAACCAATAATGGTTTATTGGAAAGGAAAAACACAGAGCGGCGTGCCCAGATCTCGGTTTTATCTTTTAGTTGCAGACGACTGATCTCGATAGGATCGCGGCGCATAGTTGGATCGGTAAATAGCAGGCTCCCCAAAGAACGGTTACCTAACATACGCAGCTGGCGCTGGCGGCCGGTTAGGGTTTGAGCAGGGATAATCGAACGCGCAAACACCCAAGGTACGTCGTTACCGATCAGCTGAACCTCTCGGACAAGTGCACACTGGCGCTGATCTATGCCAAGGGCATTGGCCTCTGAGCGGGTTGGACGCATCCAGCCTTGTCTTACCACCTCAACACGGAAATTCCCTTGACTGCGTTTGACCAAGCGCTGGGTTAGCGAGCCGCTATCCAGCAACCAGCTCTGCCATTCGTGAGGCACCACCGTTTTGAGTGGTCGACGTAGTTTCAACCAACGGGTATCAAAACTTTGTGTGGTAAGAGCAGACTTGATAGGCACTGGGGTACTTAGCTTCCTAATGATGAGTGGCGCTATATTAGCAGAAAGGGAGGTCTGCATCATAGGCACCAAAAGGGAGCATTGACGGAGCAGCTGGGGTAAAATGGCGGCTATGACGACTGATAAATTCTCTTTTCCAGCAACACAGGCAGAACAGTTAACTCAACAATGGGTTGAGGCAATTGTGGTTGGCCTAAATCTATGTCCCTTTGCGGCACCTGAAGTGCGCAATCAGAGTATTCGTTACGCGGTGTCTCATGCCAGTGTGATGACCGATGCAGCGCAGGATTTCCTAGCGGAGCTGGCTAAAATTCAGGACTCGCCTGAAGAAGAGTTATCCACAACCTTGGTGGCGTTTACCGAGACGGCGGTGGATTTTGAGTCGTTTCTTGATCTGTTAGATCTTTGTCAAACTATGCTTGAGCGTGCAGGCCTTGCTGGTGTCTTCCAATTGGCGAGTTTTCACCCTGATTACTGTTTCTCTGGGGTTGAAGCGGATGATATTACTAATTGGACCAACCGTGCGCCGTTCCCAACCATTCACATTATTCGTGAAGGGCAGATGAGTCGTGTGCTGGTGCACTATAAAAACCCAGATGAGATTCCTGAACGCAATATGGCGTTGATGGAAACTATGGGACGCGATGGCTTAATCGAGCGCTTTCCACCTCTTGCCCAATACTGGCCTGCAAAGTCCTAATCGCTCTCTAAGCGTTGCTGCAATCGTGGTCGGGCCCACTCAATAAAGGCGCGGCTTCTGGAAGATAGGCGGCGTGAGTGTGGATAGACCAGATTGACTGGTATCGACGGGCTTTCAAACTGCTCGAGTACCGGGGTCAATTGCCCCGTTCTGATATGCGGATTCACCTGATAACTTAAGAACTGACCGAAACCGCGACCCTCTCGACAAGCATCCACGGCGGTTTCTACATGGTTGGTTTTGAAACTACCCTGGACATTGATTCTGTATTGCTGGTTACCCTCAGTAAATCCCCAAGTGGCGTGAGATCTAAGCGCAGTGAGGTGAATACAGTCGAGCTGCTCTAATTCATCTGGGTGATTCGGTACCCCGTATTCTGCAATATGATCTGGACTCGCGCAGACTTTGTATTTGACCTCGCCGACCTGTTTTGCGATCAGGGTAGAGTCAGGAAGGGGACCGATACGCAGGGCGATATCCATCCCTTCCTCGATCAGGTCCACCACACGATCCAAAAGCATCAGTTCCACCTCCATCTCTGGGTAGGTATCTAAAAACTCATTAATCACAGGGCTGAGATGTAGGCGGCCAAAGGTTTGTGGCGCAGTGATCCGAATCACCCCTTTAGGGATCGTTTGCTGCTGGCTGAGGGCATTTTCTGCATCTTCCACCTCCAATAATATCTGGCGGCAGCGCTGACAGTAGTCATCGCCTTCCTCGGTTAGGCTGAGACTGCGCGTGGTGCGATAGAGCAACTGAGCACCGAGCTCTTTCTCCAGTGCCGCCAGCGTTCGGACCACCGAAGATTGGGACATGGATAACTTTTCTGCTGCTGCACTTAGGCTGCCGCAGTCGACGATTTTGACAAAAACCGCCATCGCTTTGAGTTTATTCATTCCTGCAGATTAATGCATAAAGTGCATTATTGAAATCTAGTTTATTCTATTTATTGCGTTATCTGTTTTCCCACATAATGAATGACATGATCAATGTTTAAGCAAGGTGTTCTCATGGCCCATCGTTTTAGCGACATAACCTTTACCGAGTCTGTACTGGCGATGCAGCAGCGTTTCGGCAGTTATGAAAAGTCAGCTGTGGTACGCCAGCGAATGCCTGATTTTGATCGTTTCACCGAGCGTGAAACCGACTTTATCCAAGCGCGGGACAGCTTTTATATGGCGTCAGTGGGCGAAGATAGCTGGCCTTATATTCAACACCGCGGTGGTGAGGTTGGCTTTCTAAAGGTGTTGGATGAAGAAACCTTAGCTTTTGGCAACTTCAGCGGAAATGGTCAGTATCAGAGCCTAGGCCATTTCTCCAAAAACGATAAAGTAGCGCTATTTTTGATGGATTATCCCCATCGTCGGCGTTTAAAAATCTTAGGCCGAGCCAAACTGTTCTCGGTTGAAGAACATGTAAAACTCTATGCAGATCAGATGGAAAGTTCAGTCAAAGCGGAATCGTTTATTCATATTAAACTGGAAGCTTTTGACTGGAATTGTTCCAAGCATATTACCCCTAGGTTCACGGAAACTGAGTGGACACAGGATTAAATTTAAGGAGCATAAGAATGAAACTGTATGATTTGGAACCTTCAGGTAACTGTTACAAAGCGCGACTGTTTGCCTCCCTAACTAATATCCCGCTAGAGCTAGTTCCCGTGGATTTCTTGGCGGGTATGCATAAGCAGTCACCGGTGATCGACTTGAATCCGTGGGGCGAGGTACCGGTGCTAGAGGATGGTGACACTGTATTGCGTGATTCCCATGCGATCTTGGTGTATCTAGCGCAGAAGTACGCAACACCAGAGTGGTATGGCAACTCCCCAGAGGAGCAAGCTGAGATTCAGCAGTGGTTATCGACCTCGGCCAATGAAGTGCAAAATGGTCCCGGTGCAGCACGCTTAGTTGATAAATTCGGTTTTGACCTGAATAAAGAGGCGACGCTGGTGGTTGCTGACAAAATTCTTGGACTGTTAGAGTCTCATCTGGCTAATAACGAATGGTTAGCGCTGGACCGTCCAACCATCGCCGATTGTGCGGTTATGCCTTATGTGGCGTTGGCGTGGGAAGGTGGAATTAAGTTGGAAGATTATCCACAGATCGTTAAGTGGATCGAACGGATTAAAGCGTTACCAGGCTTTATTCCGATGTCTGGCTTAGAGTAACTCGGTTTCGGCCATTCTCTTTGGATTGATATAGTGCTTGGTCGGCCTGCTCGATCAACTCATGTGGTGAGCCTCCTTTAGAAGGATTAATCGAGGCTACGCCCGCACTGATGGTAGCGCTATCGCCGGTGCTGGAAAACTTATGTTCGATCTTAAGCTCGGCAATAGCAGTTCGGATTCTTTCAGCAATTAGCTGTGCACCTTCGCTTTCTGTTTCAGGCAGAATCACGGCAAACTCTTCACCGCCATATCTACAGACCATATCCTGCGCTCGTTGAATGGAAGCTTTTATGGTTTGCGCGATGGTACGTAAGCAACCGTCACCAGCCAGGTGGCCATAACCATCGTTGAACAGTTTGAAATGGTCGATGTCGATCATGATAAGAGAAAGGTTGCGCTTAGAGCGCTGTGCACGTCGCCATTCTGTTTCTATGTTGCGTTCAAACTCGCGGCGGTTATTTACTTGAGTTAGGCCATCTAAACGTGCTGAGCGTGCAAGTTGATCCTGAGACTGTTTCAGTTGCATCAGAATCTTAATACGAGACTGAATGACTGCAGGTGAACGGTTGAGCGCTAGAAAATCTGCGGCACCGGCTTGATAAGCATCTAGTTCAAGCTGGTCATCAACCTGTTGACTAAGGAAGGCAATCGGCAACGGGAACTCATCTTTGCTTTTGGTCACCTCTTGGCAAAGAGCTAACATATCCGACCACTGATTCTCTGTGCCTAAGAGTAAGAGATCAGGCGCATCCTCCTGCAGTAAGTTTTTCAACTCAGTCAGATTTGCGGGGAGTAGGATGTTGTAATCGTTACGCAAGATAGCGATCACCGGCCAAACGATCTCGATACTGTGATCACAATAGATTGCGATGGTTTGCTGCTCTGCGCGTGGGCAGCTTTCCCTATGTTGATCCTGAGAGTCGATCTCTTTGCCTTTGAAGAAGGCTTTAAGGTCTTCAGGGCTAGGCAAACCGAGCGAAATACGGCCATCATCAGCGCAGATCACTGGGATGCGAAGGTTAAAATCACCTTGTTCCCAAGCGGTTTGCCACTCGATCAGTTTGTTTTCCTGTGACTCTTCGATATCCAGTTCAGTTGGTAAACCTGCTTCGATTAAGCAGTCATAGATAACCGAAACATCGGCAATATCTTTACCTTCGACCCAAAGAGCGCGGTAGAGCAGGCGGCGCAGATGGATCGACTTTTCTATATCGTGCTCGGACACTTCGATCACACAAAGGCTGGCAAAGTGACTGTCACTTCGAGCCTTAGGTAGCGCGACTTCGATATTAGGTACACGGCTGCGAACCACAAACACTTCGCTGGCAAGTTCAGCCTGACTTTCCGCTGTTTTATTGAAAATAGCGATATCAGGTGCGTGCTCAACTAAGCGCCAATCAACTTGCTGCAAAAGACCAAACTGATGCAACTGCTCATGCAAGGCGTAGCAGAAGGGGCAGTTAAGGTCGGCGTATACAGTGTACTGCAGCATGGGAGCCCTGATTGATATATTAGTCATATAAGTATCGACCAAAATCGGAATAACTTTGGCGACAAGTACAAAAAAAGCAGCCTAATGAGGCTGCTTTTTCGATTGATAGGGCTTATTAAACAGAAGCTTAGATTAATAAAAAATTAATCTTCGTTTTCCGGTTTAACTGCTTTTTTGATCTGCTTAAGGCTACCATGACGAACATCGGTACCGCTTACTAGGTAGATCAGGTGAGCAGCCATAGCACGTGCGTGTTCAGAGATACGCTCAAGACTACGTAGAACCCAGATTACGTTCATTACGCTAGAGATAGAGCGTGGATCTTCCATCATAAACGTTGCTAGAGAACGCATTGCAGAGCGGTATTCCTGGTCTACAGATTTGTCCATTTTCGCAACGCGGTAAGCAAGATCTGTATCGTTGCGGGCAAATGCTGTTAATACGTCTTTAACCATCTGGCGAACAAGATTACCGATGTGACGTACTTCCTGATAGCCGCGTGGTGATTCGCCTTCTTCCACTAATTCAATCGCATGGCGGCAGATACGCGCAGCTTCATCCCCCATGCCTTCTAGATCAGATACCGCTTTGGAGACAGCGATGATTAAACGAAGGTCACTTGCAGCAGGCTGGCGCAGAGCAATGATCTTAGTACATTGTTCATCGATCATCACTTCCATGTCGTTAGTTTGCTTATCAACTTTGCGAGACTGTTCCGCTAGTTCTGCATCGCTGTTAAGTAGGGCATCGATACAGTCGTGAACTTGACGCTCTACAACACCACCCATGGTTAGCAAATGGGTTCTAATTTGCTCTAGTTCTTCATTAAACCGAGCTGAGATATGCGTGGAATAATTTTCAGTATTTAGTTCCATGATCTGATTCCTTCCCCATTAACCGTAACGGCCAGTAATGTAGTCTTCAGTTTGTTTCTTAGCCGGGTTAGTGAACAACGTATCTGTTACACCAAACTCGATAAGATCACCCATATACATAAAGGCAGTGTAATCAGATACACGCGCAGCCTGTTGCATGTTGTGGGTTACGATCACGATCGTGAAGTCTTTCTTCAGTTCGTGAATCAGTTCTTCAATCTTCAAGGTAGAGATTGGATCAAGTGCAGATGCTGGTTCGTCCAACAGTAGAACTTCTGGTTTTACCGCAATTGTACGTGCGATAACCAAACGCTGTTGCTGACCACCGGACATGCCAAGTGCACTCTCGTGTAGACGGTCTTTAACTTCGTCCCAAAGTGCAGCAGATTTTAATGCCCACTCAACGGTTTCATCGATAACGCGTTTTTTAGTTACGCCCTGAATACGCAGGCCGTAAGCAACGTTTTCGTAGATAGATTTCGGGAATGGGTTTGGCTTCTGGAATACCATACCCACGCGACGACGTAGTTCTGCGATATCAACGCTGCGGTCGTAGATGTTGTTATCATCCAGCAGGATTTCACCTGTGATGCTACAACCATCAACCAAGTCGTTCATGCGGTTGAAGCAGCGTAGTAGTGTTGATTTACCACAACCAGAAGGACCGATAAATGCAGTAACGCGGTTCTTAGGGATGTGCATGTCGATACCGTGAAGCGCTTCGTTATCGCCATAGCTCAATTTAAGGTCTTTAACCTCAAGAGCCATTGTTTCTTCTTCAAGGTTCAAAATACGGTTATCTCGTTGCATTGTAGAGATATCAATTGCGTGTGTTTTAGCTTCGCTAGTCATTGTAGCAACCTTTAAAAATTCTATTACATTTCAAGCGCTTTGTATTTTTCACGTAGGTGGTTACGAATCGCGATTGCAGACAAGTTAAGTGCCGCGATTACTGCCACCAACAAAAACGCTGTTGCGTATACCAGCGGACGTGCCGCTTCAACGTTCGGGCTCTGGAAACCAACATCGTAGATGTGGAAGCCCAAGTGCATAAATTTCTGATCCAAGTGTAGGAACGGGTAGTTCATATCCAATGGCAGACTTGGTGCTAGCTTAACTACACCTACCAGCATTAGTGGTGCTACTTCACCTGCTGCACGGGCAATCGCAAGGATTACACCGGTCATAATCGCTGGGCTAGCCATTGGGATTACAATCTTCATTAGTGTTTCGAACTTTGTCGCACCTAGTGCCAAAGAACCTTCACGAACCGCACGTGGGATACGTGTTAGGCCTTCCTCTGTCGCTACAATCACAACTGGAACTGTTAGCAGTGCAAGTGTGATAGAAGCCCACATTAGACCTGGTGTACCAAATGTTGGTGCTGGTTTCGCTTCTGGGAAGAACGCGTCATCTATGTGACCACCCAAGAAGTAAACGAAGAAACCGAGACCGAATACACCGTATACGATTGACGGTACACCCGCCAAATTGTTTACAGCGATACGGATTACGCGCGTTACAAAACCTTGTTTCGCGTATTCACGTAGGTAAACCGCAGCAACGACACCGAATGGCGTTACGATCACAGACATGATGATAACCATCAGTACTGTACCGAAGATTGCTGGGAAGATACCGCCTTCAGTGTTTGCTTCACGTGGATCTGTACTTACGAATTCCCAGATCTTAGAGAAGTAGTGAAGGATCTTGCCACCTAGGCCCATATCGTTAGGTAGGAAAGCACGAACAACGTGTGCAACTTTGAACTCGACGATCTTGCCTGTAGAGATTTCTGCTACAACGGTGTCACGGTTAAACTCTTTATATAGAGCCAGTAGATCACCTTGCAGGCCTTCGTACTCAGCATCTAATGCAGCACGTTTCTCTTCAATCTCTTTGTACTGAGCTGGATCAGTTACATTTTTAAGCTGTAGAGAACGCTCTTGCAGACGTAGACGCTCCAACTTGTAGTTGATAGAGCCGATACGGTCTTTCTCAATATCTTCGATATCACTGTGGATATCTAACGCTCGTTCGATACGACTTTCAAGTGCTGCCCAAAGTGCTAAGTACTCGTCAGTTTTTTCGTAACCTTCATAGCTAGAAACCAGTTTGCCATCTTCTTTGATGCCACGTAGGTAACCGTAGAAGTTACCCCATTCACGACGTTCAGCAGTGAATAGCATTTCTGGTTTAGAAGGATCTTTAATGAAGTCTTCCAAAACCCAGATGAAGTCAGTACCACCGTGGTCACGGTTACCAACTTTCATCAGGTTACGCTTCATGCTCTCAACACCTTCCGGTACCGCTACGCCACTATCGCGTAGTTGAGCTGCGGGAACATCTTCTGTTTGGACTTTTTCACCGATCAGGGTAACGCTGTTTCCCTTATCAACATAAGTCGCTTGGATAACATCTGCAGGCCAGAAGTGACCCAAACCGCGAATCGCGATAAGAGTCAGCAGACCTACAACCATGATCAAACAGATCGCTACGGCACCGGCATTAAGCCATACCCAAGGTGCGCCGGATTTTGACCATTCAGTAAAAGACTGTCGCATTACTATATTTCCTCAATCAGGCACAAATTACAGAGAGCCGTACTTCTTACGTAAACGCTGACGTACAACTTCTGCCACGGTGTTTACGAAGAAAGTGAACAAGAACAGTACGAACGCTGCCAGGAATAGAATACGGAAGTGGGTACTACCAACTTCAGATTCCGGCATCTCTACTGCAATGTTTGCAGCCAGAGTTCGCATACCCTCAAAGATATTCACGTCCATGATTGGCGTGTTACCTGTTGCCATCAGTACGATCATGGTTTCACCTACAGCACGACCCATACCGATCATAACTGCAGAGAAGATACCTGGGCTCGCTGTTGGCATTACTACGCGTACCAGTGTTTGCCATGGTGTAGCACCCAGTGCTAGGGAACCGTAAGACAGGTGTTTTGGTACGGCGAAGATCGCATCTTCAGTGATAGAGAAGATCGTTGGGATAACCGCAAAGCCCATCGCGATACCAACTACTAGCGCGTTACGCTGGTCGTAAGGAATGCCTAGCTCTTGAGTTACCCAGTAACGCATTTCTGTACCGAACAACGCTTGTTCTAACCCTGGAGCAACCCAGAAGCTGAACATTGTTGCGATGATTACCACAGGGATCAGTAGCGCTGCGTCCCAGCCATCTGGTACTAAGTAGCGAAGCGTTTTAGGTGCACATGCCCATGCATAAGCGAAACCGATAATGGCAGCAGGTACGACTAGTAGGGTGACAAAGATCCCCGCTAGGTTTACCTCCATAAATGGCGCTAACCATAGACCTGCTAAGAAGCCCAAAATTACCGTCGGTAGTGCTTCCATCAATTCGATGAAAGGTTTTACCTTACGGCGCATTGACGGCACCATGAAGTAAGCCGTGTAGATCGCACCACAGATTGCTAGAGGTGTACCCAGAAGCATTGCGTAGAACGCAGCTTTCAAGGTACCGAATGCTAGCGGCATCAAGCTGTATTTAGGCTCGAAGTCGTTGGTAGAAGCGGAAGACTGCCAAGTGTATTCTGGCTCTTGGTAACCTTCGTACCAAACTTTCTCCCACAATGCGCTCCAAGAGATCTCTGGGTGTTCGTTGTGAACTGCCCAAAGCGCTAACTTACCATCCTGTTCAACCAACAGCGCGTTAGAGCGAGGTGATAGAGCGATCATATCTACATTGCCTTGAGCAACGGCAGCCGTAAGAGAGTTACGTGATGCTGTTGTGCTGTAGAAATCGATAACACCTTGATCCGAAACCGTTACAAAACCTTTACGGCGGTGCTCAATAGAGATGCTGCTGATAGGTGATGTGCCGTTTTCGAAGCTGCGAATCTGGCGCATTAGCCATTCGCCTTTTTCGTTACGAACCAAGAACCACTGTGATGTCACACCTTTATCATCAGAGATAAGTAGGGAGTTACCACCGATCAGTAGTTCAAAAGAGGTAATCTTGTTTTTGGTCGTCTCGATTAGCTGAGTAACTTTAGGGCCACCGTCCGCTTTCATATCAACGATGCCTAACTTGCCGCCTTCACCAGAGATCATCATCCAACGACGATCAGGCATCAGCAGTAGCTTTTCAGCTGGGATATTCATATTCGGTAGAGTAATGCGGTTAGTGTCTGCCTCTACTTCTTCTGTAATAAGATTCTCGGTTAGGGATACTTCAGTCGCAGTGATGTTTGCTGCCTGGCCACCAATTAGCGTCCATTCTTCCTCTTCACCATTGATTGCAAGTAGCTCAAGTGGTGAATCGCTTATCTGAATCAGTTCAGAACCTAGTGGGTATTCCACTTCTGGCGTGATAACACGTACGCCATCAGGGTAAGTAGAACGGTATTTATGTTTGAAGACCTGCGCCTGACCGTTGCTGTAACCTAATGCGAAAATACCGCTATATTCAGAGGCTAGTGCAAAGCTGCTTACAGTTGCATCTTCTGGAATATTGGCAGTTTCTGTTTTGATTACGTCACCGTTGCGGCTGTTAAAAAACACCAACTGACCAAGATCTGTAACACGCAGAGCGATCTCTGTTTGTTCTTCCATTGTCAGATAAAGTGTTTTGCCGTCACCGGGAACAGTGTAAGGGGCAATTTCCTGTCCATTTTTCTGCCAAGGTTCAATGCTGGCAGATTCGAACAGCGGTGCTACTTCATAAAGTAGATAAAAGAAGATCAGAAGGATTGCAACAATAACGCTGATACCACCAAATGCGATACCACCTGAAGCAAGCTTATCCTTCAACGCACGTATGTTTCTGTGTCGCTTGGCCGACGCGGTATTAAAATCCAGGTCGGACGTTGCAGTGTTTTCTGTACTCATGGCACATAGGTCTCGGAAGTTTACTGAGAATACGGCGCATACAATATGAAAAGTTTGTTACATCTGTATTACAGGCACTGTCATAAACGAAAAAAGGGGGCCAAAATGGCCCCCTTTTTCTGAAGATCAGATGATCAAGACATATTACATGCCTAGCGCTTTCATCTGCTTCTCTACAACCGCTGCAGGTAGTGGGATGTAGCCGTCTTTAACTACTACTTCCTGACCTACTTTAGACATAACCATTTTCAGGAACTCTTTCTCTAGAGGAGCTAGAGGCTGACCTGGCTTCTTGTTTACGTATACGTATAGAGAACGAGCTAGTGGGTACTTGCCGTTTAGCGCGTTTTCTGGAGTTGCTTCTACGAATGTGCCGCCATCTTTCTTAGTAAGTGGTAGTGCACGTACAGATGCAGTTTTGTAACCGATACCAGAGTAACCTAGTGCATTAAGCGAAGTAGATACAGACTGTACTACAGATGCAGAACCTGGCTGCTCGTTTACGTTGTTCTTGAAGTCGCCTTTACATAGAGCTTTCTTCTTGAAGTAACCGTAAGTACCAGATACTGAGTTACGACCGAACAACTGGATGCTCTTGTCAGATAGGGAGCCTGCTACACCAACATCACCCCAAGTTTTAGCGTCTGCAACAGCGCCACACTTACGAGTAGAAGAGAAGATAGCGTCAACCTGGCTGATTGATAGACCTTCAACTGGGTTATCTTTGTGTACAAATACTGCTAGCGCATCAATTGCTACAGCAACAGGCGTTGGCTTGTAACCAAACTTCTTCTCGAATGCAGCGATCTCTTTGTCTTTCATCTTACGAGACATAGGACCGATGTTAGAAGTGCCTTCAGTAAGTGCAGGAGGTGCAGTAGAAGAACCAGCCGCTTGAATCTGAATGTTAACGTTTGGGTAGTTACGCTTGAATTCTTCAGCCCAAAGCGTCATTAGGTTAGCTAGTGTGTCGGAACCTACAGAAGAAAGGTTACCAGAAACACCAGAAGCCTTAGAGTAAACTGGTAGGTTTTTGTCTAGCAGGTCAGATGCGTTTGCAGCTACACAAGTTGCAGAGATAGCAACAGCAGCAAGCAGCTTTTTCATAGGTTTCATGTATAGGCTCCAGAGAGTCTTTAAATTTTTATATGTGAGTTAAGATGCGAACACTATAATTTTCTTAAATGACAAAAGTGTGACACTAGGAAAAGAATTTTTACGCTGTACATATTCAGGGCATTAGTCTTTTGTATTAGAGTAAGCTGACTAATAAATACAAAATTCACAGTTTCTATCATTACCCTAAGGAGTGGGGATGGCAGTAAAGGAGGGGTAATCCCATGGAGCATATCGAGGAAAATAGCCACCAGCCTGCAGGCGAATTAAGCTTGCTATTGCCGGCTTCAAGCGATGCTACCAACATGTTTGGCGATGTTTATGGTGGTTGGGTATCCGCTAAAATTGTACAGGCTGCCGAAATTTATGCGGCTAAATTATCTAAGGGCCGCGTCTCTACAGTATCGGTTGGCCAGATGGAATTTTTATCACCTGTGCTAGAGGGCACTATTATGTCCTTCTACACTCAATTAATTGAAAGTGGCCGCAGTTCATTACGGATCCATGTAGAAGCATGGGGTTGTTGTCCTGATGGCAGCGAACTACGAAAAGTGACGGAAACTGAATGTGTGCAAGTTGCCATTGATGGCCATGGACATATCCGAGACCTGGCGGTTGCCATTTAAGCGACTATAGTTACCCCAAAGGTCAACCATAAAACAAGGATGTTATATATGGCTCACGCAGATCCGTTACCTATATACGAACGACTATCTGAAACTGACAGTGTGATTGTACAGGCAAATGACTTGGTCTTTCGCCGATCTTGCTTTGACGCGTATGAGTCGGCGTTAAAATTCTGCTTAGCAGAACTGCACCTACCCAACTTACTGGATGAAGATTCTATACAGGCGGTCGAGCGCTATATTGCTCGACACTTCGCGGAGTTTTCCTTGGGTACCCAGCAAGGTTTAAGTCAGGCGCCAGCCATTTGGCAGGCTTATCACAGCGCTTGGCCGCAACTGTCGACCTCAGAAAAGCAGGCCTTTGGCTTTACCGTTTTATCTTTAGTGTTTGGTGAAACGGTTGCTGCCGAAGCGGTCGGGTATGCAGGTACTTCTGCACCGGCAACCTTGCAAGCCTTTGATATTGATGCCATGAGCCATGATGTTATTTATAACGGCATAGGTTAGACAGAAACGGATGGTAGTCTTTTAATAGACGAGAGCTAGCATTGTTTCCGACCTTTGCTTAAACCAAGTGGAGGCGAGTGCTATGCCGGTGTATCAAGGCAGTTGTCATTGCGGCAACGTTAGATTCAGTTTTCATGCCCCAGAGATTGTCGAAGGTGTGCGTTGTAACTGCTCGATCTGCGAGAAGAAAGGCGCAATGATGGGTAACTTTGTAGTCGACCCTAGCGATATCGATATTCAGGTATCGGATGATTTCTTGGCAACTTATGAGTTCGCTACTCATATCGCCAAACATCATTTTTGTAAGCAATGCGGTATCTACACTTTCCATCAAGCCTTGCGTAAACCTGGTCATTACCGAGTGCATCTAGGCTGTGTCGATGGTGTGGATGTGTTGGCACTACCATATGAACTGATTGATGGTGCTTCTTTGTAAGTTGGTTTATTAGCCGAAGAACCAGTAACCCACAGTAATTGCGGCAATAATCCCGGCTAGATCTGCAGTAAGGCCACAAGCGATGGCATGACGGGTATTTATGCCCGAGGTATAGAGTCGATAAGTGTCCCAACTCTAGTTTTCTGCTGTACTGGAAGTATTAACCAAAGAACCAGTAACCCACGGTAATTGCGGCAATAATCCCGGCTAAATCTGCAGTAAGACCACAAGCGATGGCATGACGGGTATGGCGAATTCCTACTGCACCAAAATACACGGCCAGTACATAGAAGGTGGTTTCAGTTGAGCCTTGGACAACCGAGGCTAAGTAAGCCGCGAAAGAATCCACACCATGGGTATTCATGGTTTCCAGCATCATTGCACGGGCACCAGAGCCGGAAAATGGCTTCATAATTGCGGTGGGCAGTGCATCAACAAAGCGAGTATCGGCACCAAAGCTGGCAAAGCCTTCACGCAGTAACCAGATCAAACCTTCTAATGCGCCACTTTCTCTGAGTACGCCAATCGCCACCAGCATGGCGAGCAGATAAGGGATAATTTTAATCGCGACTTCAAATCCCTCTTTGGCGCCATCAATAAAGGTTTCGTAGATATTTACCCCTTTAAAGTGTGCGATACAGAGAAAGCCAATAATCGCTGAGAAGATCATTAAGTTACCCACTAGCGATGATTGCCGTTGCAGCTCGTCGATCGTTAGTGTTGTGAAATAGCCGATAAAAGCGAGTAAAAGGGCAACAAATCCGCCGATATAGAGCAGAGTAACTCTTTCCCATAAACGGATCTTCTGCACAAAACTCACCGCCAATAAGCCAGCAAGTGTCGAGCAGCAGGTCGCAATTAGAATAGGGATAAAGACCGACGTAGGGTCACTTGCTCCTTGTTGCGCTCGATAGAGAAATACTGTGATCGGGAATAGCGTGACCGAGGAGGTGTTTAGTACCAGAAACAAAATCTGGGCATTAGTCGCTGTATCTTTATGTGGGTTTAAGCTCTGTAGATCACGCATCGCCTTCAAACCTAAAGGCGTGGCGGCGTTATCTAAACCTAGAACATTGGCCGAGAGGTTCATGGTCATAGAGCCCATGGCGGGGTGACCTTTTGGCACTTCCGGCATCAAGCGGCAGAAAAGTGGACTTATCCCTCGTGCAAACTTATCCACAAGGCCAGAACTTTCCGCCAGTTTCATGATACCTAGCCAAAAGGCGAGGGTACCTATCAAACCTATGGATAACTCCACCGATAGCTTCGACATATCAAAGGTGGACTGCACCAAACGTTGAAATACTGCGGAATCATCTAGCCAAAGCCATTGATAGAGGGCCGCGCTAAAAGCGATTAGAAAAAAACTTAGCCAGATGCGATGAAGCATAAAAACCTTTTTAAATTTATCGCAATATCAGGGAGTTAAGTGGAGCTATTAAAAATAAGAATATTCTATTCACAGGCATAAAAACAGAAAAAGAAAATTTTGCTGTACATTTTTTGATCTGCCTTTCAAAAACCTCCGTAACACTGGTTACGATGCACTTAAGCAAAATCTCATTGAGGCATTAGAGGGCCTGCTTAAGGAATAAACGCGAGGAGAATAACAATGAAAATTATAAAAACACTGGCCTGCTTTCTACTAGCTGTACCATTAATGGCGACTGCAGGTTCCTACGAAATGAAGAAAGATATTGTCGATGTCGCTGCGGGTAATGAGAGTTTCTCTACCTTAGTGACGGCGCTAAAAGCTGCTAACTTAGTCGGTGCCTTGCAAGGTGATGGCCCATATACTGTGTTTGCGCCAACCAATGAAGCGTTCGCCAAACTACCAGAAGAAACGTTGGCTGACCTGTTAAAGCCTGAGAATAAAAAAGACCTTCAAGCGGTACTGACTTATCATGTAGTTGCCGGAAAAGTGGATGCAAAAACTGCGATGGGTTTAAGTGCAGCACCTTCTCTACAAGGTGAAAATATCGCGATTAGCTTAGCTGGTGGTAATGTGATGATCAATCAGGCGACTGTAGTTGCGGCAGATGTGGGTGCTAGCAACGGTATTATCCATGTGATCGATACTGTGATTTTACCACCATCGCTTCAACAAGCGGCTGAAATCAATCGCATGACTGAGGGTAACCCAACCGCTGCGGGTGCTAATCAGCAAACATTTAATATGAACTGGAAAAAGATTCAGAATCCGACTCTGAATTAAATATTATCTTAGTTCTGCGAGATAATAAGCCCTGATTATTCAGGGCGTTAATCGTTTTAAGTACTTAGGTTTTTTACCAGTCTAACTAACTGACTGATTCTTGCGTTACTCAACTGACGATAATCTAAATAAGGGCAGACGATCACTTTACTGTCTTTATCTATCGCAAAGTAAGGATCTAACCAGAGCAAGTTTTCTAGCCCGAGCTCTTGGGCGTAGGTTTTACCAGCAATGATATGAATACGGTTTGGCTCTGCTAAATCTGGCTTTGAAAACAGTAATGCCATAGGGCTTTCTGCCTGATAGAGCGACTGATCGCGCAGCGCCTGCCAAGTCTTAAACTGTTCGTTGTTTTGTAGCTCAAACAGAAACTTAGCGCTGACATTAAAAATCTTGCGCCAATGATTACCGGTTTGATCCGCAATATGCTTGATCTCACCCGAACCGAGTGGGCGAAGGTGATCGAGAGTAGGGTAAGGCTCGATCGGTGGTCGATTGGCAATGTAGATCGCGATCTCAAACCCTTGAGCGCCGAATCCGACAGTCATAGAGGTTTAGTGACGCTTTTCGATTTCGTTACTTAAAATCGCATCAGCATCCAAAGAGCTGATCGCCACCGTTTCATTCGTTGGGATATCGCCAGACAGTTGCAACGCGAGGTAACGCATACAGCAAACTCTTAAGAATGAAGTGAAGTTACCTAAGTCGTGACCCGCATCGATCGATTCGTGATAAAGGCGAGTTAGCATCTGCGGGATATTTAGATCATCCCGTTCTGCGATCGCTGTCAGGGTTGTCCAAAAATAGTTTTCCAGACGTACGCTGGTAACCATACCGTCAATACGGATTGAGCGGGTGCTGCTTTTCCAAAGTTCTGGTTCGGCATTAATAAACAGTTTGCACATAGCTCTCTCCGCTGATTTGACTGTATAGGTAGCGACAAGCTGCTTTCGGGTTCAGGTTTGGGGAGAAAGCAGCTTGCGCTAATTCTATTACATAGTTAGCAAAACCATAAACTGTGCTAACCAAGCAGGGTGTGCTGGCCATGCAGGGGCAGTGACTAGATTGCCATCAGTTACAGCTGCATCCAGTGGAATATCAGTGTAAGTACCACCAGATTGATTGATCTCTGGCGCACACGCAGGGTAGGCAGAGCAAGATTTACCTTCTAGAACGCCTGCGGCAGATAGCAATTGTGCACCGTGGCAGATTGCAGCGACGGGTTTGTTTTCTTTGAAGAAGTGGCGAACCATCTCGATCACTTCTTGGTTTAAACGTAGATATTCTGGTGCTCGACCACCTGGGATTACCAGTGCGTCATAATCTTCAACCTTAATATCTGCGAACGTCGCGTTTAGGGTGAAGTTGTGACCGCGTTTTTCGGTGTAGGTTTGGTCACCTTCGAAGTCGTGAATCGCTGTAGCAACCGTATCGCCGCTTACTTTCTCTGGGCATACTGCGTCTACATGATGGCCAACCGTTAATAGGGTTTGGAACGGCACCATCGTTTCATAATCTTCGGTGAAATCACCGGTAATCATCAGAATCTTTTTGCTTTGCATTGTATTGGGCTCCCTTGTTTGGGCTTTTTTATTTGAATGGCTGCTCAATACTTATCAAGTTAACAGGGCTTGGTTTGGGATAGGTATTAGCTGAATACTACATGGTGAAAAAGTGACCAATACTTTTGTTGCATGGGAATTGCTAAGCTAGGCCCCTCCACTTAAATCCGATGGATGAAGGATGTTAAAGGCTGGTTTAGATGCAAAAGATTAAACACACCTTTTTTGAGAACAAACGCCTAGCGGCAATAGGGATTGAGCCGATCTCATTAGCCGATCTTTATCAGAAACTGCCGGCCGTACCCGAACGGCTAGAGTTTTATATGCTGATATTCGTGAGTAAAGGGCAGGGTCTGCATTGCGTCGATTTTATCGATTACGACCTCAGGCCGGGAAATTTGTTGTTTGTACGACCGGGGCAGGTACAAGAGTGGAAGGATTACCGTAACGTGCAGGCGGAAGTTGTGCTGATTGATCCTACTGCATTACCGAATGATGAATTGGTGAAATCTAAAGGTGTGGATCTGCTCGCTCTGCAAGATTGGCAAAATAGCACGCTCCTGACTGAACTTTTACAGCAGGATATTCTGCAATCGATTTCACGCTTAAAGCGTGATTTTGAAGACTTCGATGGTTCAGAATTAGATATCTCCTTACTGCGGAATGAACTGTTGAATCTATTGTTGAGGGTAGCGCGCTGGCAGAAAAAAGTTCGAGTTGCGGATAAGGTGACAAGTCGTTCCCGTAAAACCTACCAGTGGTTTATCGATCTATTGGAGCAAGAGTACCGGACTGAGCATAGCCTGCGTTACTACGCTGAAAAGCTCGGTTACGCTCAGAGTACGTTGAGCCGCGCTTGCATTCAGGTTGAAGGGAACAGCGCTAAGGTTGTGATTGATCGCCGAGTCGCATTGGAAGCCAAACGTATGTTGGCGCATAGCTCAGCTTCTGTTGCAGAGGTTGGTTACTGGTTAGGCTTTAGTGAAGCTACTAACTTTGTAAAATTCTTTCGCCGCATTGTGGGCGTTACGCCGCAATTATTCAGGGAGCAGCGTTCGGAACTGCGGAACTAATAGCGTTATGTTGGTTTAAGTATTTCTTTACGATCTGATCGCGTCGGCCACTACTAATCAGATTATCAATCGATTTGTTTATTGGTTCTACCAAGTCTATACGAGCACGATGTATTCGGATGTGTAAACTCGCTTCATCATGTATAGGGCCTGCTTCTAAGTATTTTTTTTGCGCTGAGGCATTTAAAATATCCTCGTTAACTATGCCAACGTCAGCTCGGCCTAAAGCCAAGGCGCGCATCAAGGTTGCTTCATTCTGAAAGTTGACCTTTTCTCCAAAATGTTCAGATCCTCGATAATCGAAGCCCCGGACAGTGGCGATAAGTTTATCGGATAGCTGCGAAAGCTTGTTTATCTCAAAGGACTTGCCTTTAGGAAAAATAAACATGTCTTTGGTCCAGTAAAATTGTTTACTAAAAACTTGGACCTCTTGCTCTCTGGGGCGTGCACGCCAAGCGGGGTTTGCACAGCAAGCTAAATGATAGAGTTGATTTTCAAAACCTATGCGGCGTCGCATAGGAGGTACTGGTAATAGCTGAGGTTTGAGACCTGCCCCTATTAGTATTTCTCTGAATAGGTCAGGATATATTCCGTGGGCTTGGCCATTCTTGATGATTGATAAGGGTGAACGATCCTGATCATAGATAGGCACCGTGATTTCTTCAGCTGCTTTAGCAAAGGTGCAAGATATGATTAGGGCAGCGAAGACACTCCAGAGTTTATACATATCCCCTCCGTCACCTTAAAAATCTGAACGGTTTAAGTATAAGGTGACTTTTGGGAATTGGCCTTCTTTGCCTAGGAAATAGGCTTGGAAATCATTGATGCTTATAACGGCGTTAGATTGGCAAAGCCAACCACCAGCCACTTACTACCTTCGTAATCGAAATTAACCTGTACTCTGGCCTTAGGCCCCGAACCTTCAAAGTTAAGCACAGTGCCATCACCAAATTTGCTGTGCATAACACGTTGACCCAGGGCAAGGTTGGTTTCTGGTACATCGCTGCTGCTAAGAGAGCTACTACCAAATAAGCTGCTGCCTTGGTTATCGTTATGGCGGCTGGTCATGGGGCGGCTAACGCTAGCGTTAAGGCGAACCTCTTCCATCAAGTCGTTTGGAATTTCACCAATGAAGCGGGAAGGTCGGTTGTAGTTATCTTGTCCATGCAAACGACGGGATTCAGCGTAAGTGATAAACAGCTTCTGCATTGCACGGGTGATACCTACATAGCAGAGGCGACGCTCCTCCTCTAAACGGCCCGGCTCTTCTACGGACATTTTATGCGGGAACAAACCTTCTTCAACACCGGCTAGGAACACCTGAGGGAATTCCAGACCTTTTGCGGAGTGAAGGGTCATTAGCTGCACGCTGTCTTGATAATCATCCGCTTGCGCATCACCAGCGTCCAGCGCAGCTTGGTCTAAGAATGCCGCAAGCGGGGAGTTAAACTCCTCATCCAGAAATTCATCCCACTGGCTGTTGAACTGCTTAGCTGCAGTGACCAGCTCTTCCAAGTTTTCGATACGGGATTGAGCTTTCTCGCCTTTCTCTTTTTTGTGATGTTCGATCAGACCTGAGTGTTGGATAACATGTTCAGTCTGTTCGTGTAGCAGGGTGTCTTCGGTATCTTGAGCCATCTGATTAATCAGATCTAAGAAAGCCTGCAGGGCATTAGACGCACGCGCTGGTAGCTTTTTCAGTTCTACAATTTCGTTGGACGCGCGCCACATAGAGATTACTTGGCTGCGGGCATGCTCACGGATAATTTCGATGGTACGTGTGCCTATACCGCGTGTTGGTACATTGATTACACGCTCCATCGAGGTGTCATCGTCGCGGTTGCTCAGCAGGCGCATATAGGAAAGCGCATTTTTGATCTCAAGGCGCTCATAGAAGCGTTGGCCACCGTAAATACGGTAAGGCACACCGCTGCGAATCAAGGCTTCCTCGAGCACTCGGGACTGGGCGTTGGAGCGGTACAGAATCGCACATTCTTTACGGAGGTTGCCTTCTTGTACCCATTTACCGATTTGATCGACGATAAAACGCGCTTCATCTTGTTCATTAAACGCAGCATATAGTGAGATCGGCTCACCTTCGCCCGATTCAGTATGTAGCTCTTTACCTAAACGGCCTTGGTTGTTGCGGATGACTTCGTTGGCAGCGCGCAGAATCGTCTCAGTAGAGCGGTAGTTTTGCTCTAGTTTGATCGTTTCTGTACCTGGGAAGTGAACCGGTAGGTTCTGGATATTTTCGATCTTCGCGCCACGCCAGCCGTAGATAGACTGGTCATCATCGCCCACCGCCATTAGTTTTTTCTGGCCACCACATAGCAGCTGCAGCCAGCCGTACTGAATAGTGTTGGTATCTTGGAACTCGTCCACCAGAATGTAGCGGAAACGCTCTTGATAGTGCTCCAGTAGAGCTGGGTTCTTATCGCGGAACAGTTCAAGGGAGCGTAGTAAAAGCTCGCCAAAGTCGATCATGCCGCCACGTTCGCAGGCTTGCTCGTAAGCTTCGTACACTGCCAGCATCTGACGATCATTCAGATCATGGCGTGGTTCGATATGTTTAGCGCGTAGGCCATTATCTTTCTTATCGTTGATGTACCACTGGAATTGGCGAGCAGGCCAGCGCTTATCATCTAAATTCATCTCTTTGGCTAAACGTTTAATCAGACGCAGCTGATCATCGCTGTCCATAATCTGGAAGTTTTCAGGTAAGCCAGCATCCTGCCAGTGAGCACGCAGTATGCGGTGGGCCAAACCATGGAAGGTGCCGACCCACATGCCTTGAGGGTTGATGCCTAACAGCTCCTCAATACGGCCACGCATCTCTTTTGCCGCTTTATTGGTGAACGTAACCGCCATAATAGAGTAGGGCGACATTCCCTCTGTCTGAATCAACCAAGCAATTCGGTGTACCAAAACGCGGGTTTTACCAGAGCCTGCGCCGGCTAAAACCAGTAAGTTTTGTACCGGAGCGGTTACAGCATTGCGTTGGGCATCATTCAGAGAATCGATAATGTGAGTTACGTCCATAGCGGCTTTCTGTTCACTGTATAAATAATCAGTGACTGATTATAGCGGGTGTTAGCAAAAGAGGGCAGTGTTGATTTACGAAGACCCTATGTCTTGGGTCTTCGTATCGGGAATCAGCGATTAAGGTAGCTGACTAGGATTGTTACGGCGATAGATCAGGATCTGTTTTAGCTCTTCTGGATCTTTCAGCTTCTGCTCGCTGTTTTCATCCAACCACGGGATTAAACGTGATAGCCAGAATCGCATCGCGGCAGTACACGTCAGCACTGGCCAAGCTTTGTATTCATCCTGAGTGAAAGGGCGGGCTTTTGCGTAGGCTTTTAGCAGCGCTTGCTCTCTTTCGATATCAATCGAGCCATCAGGTCGGCAGCACCAATCATTAGCCACGATCGCCAGATCAAACAGCAGATAGGCGGTTGCGGCGTTATAAAGATCTAAAACGGCACTGACCTCAGTCCCTTGGAACAGGACATTATCGTGGAATAGATCACCATGAATCGTGCCCGCTTTGATATCGCCCGGCTGCTCGCGAAGGTGATCAAAATGAGCCACTTCTTCCTGTAGCATGGCCTGATCATCTTCAGGCAACTTACTGCGAATGAGCTCGCTCTCTCTGCGCCACCAAAATACACCGCGGTGTGCTTGGCGCTCAAGATAGAAGTCTTCTGTTGCAACGTGGAATTCACCTAAGACTTTGCCGATGGCAGCACAATGCTCAGGCGTGAGTTCTTGCTGGCCCACATGCTCACCAAAGAAACGAGGTTGTAGAGCAGCAGGTTTCCTTTTCAGCTGTTTAAGCCCAATACCGTTTTGATCCTGAATGGCAAAAGGTACAGCAATATTCCGCTGTGATAGCCATTGGCATAGTTCGACAAAGTAAGGTAACTCTTCGTAGCTAAGCTCTTCAAATAAAGTGAGTACATACTCCGTCTCAACCTCATCATTTACGAGGGTGACAAAGTAGTTGGTATTTTCGATACCACCATCAATACCTTTGTAACTGACCAGCTCTCCCAGATCGTAATCTTTAAGGAATGTGGTTAGGTCAGTGTCATTAAGTTGTGTATATACAGCCAAGCGCTTTACTCACTTCGTAAAATTGAATTCGTTTGTTCCAGCTGACTTACCAGCGGAAAAGCACCCATTTAGGGATCAGCATTTGTGACTCTTCATGACGAATAAATGCGCCGTCACCTGGTGCCGGAACCAGATAGTATTCTTTGCCGTTTTTAGGCACGACCTTAATCTCCTGAAGCTGACCATTTACGCGATACTCGTAATAGGTTTTGTCTTGTTCATGGAAAATTGTGATTTGTGGTTCGTCTTCATCAACCAGCGGTGGAACTTCGGCATAAGCTACAGGTGTCACTGTAAGTAGTGCTGCTAAAAGTAGCTTTTTCATTATTCTTTCCTCTTTCATGGCAAGATTTCTTTTGGCAAATGAGCATATCGACTATGATCGGGTTTTTGAAGAATAACCAACCCGGATTTCCTGATGAGCGAACAGCAGCAAGCCAACTCCTCTCCTTTAATTTTAGTCGACGGTTCCTCTTATTTATACCGTGCTTTTTTTGCTTCACAACAGGCTGACCTGCGAAATTCTGCGGGAATCCCAACAGGGGCGATCCGAGTTGTTACTTCAATGCTGAAAAGCTTGATCAAACAGTATCCAGAAAGCCCTATTGCGGTGATCTTTGATGCTAAAGGTAAAACATTCCGTGATGAGATCTACAGCGATTACAAAGCTCAGCGCCCACCGATGCCGGATGATCTTCGCAGTCAGGTAGAGCCGATCCACAACATCGTTAAAGCTTTGGGTATGCCGCTTATCGTAGAACCGGGGGTAGAGGCAGATGATGTGATCGGCACTATGGCGCGCGAAGCCAGCGCTCAAGGGATCGATACCCTGATCTCCACAGGCGATAAGGATATGGCGCAGCTGGTGGATCAACACGTAACGCTGATCAACACGATGACTGACACCATCATGGATATTGAAGGTGTAAAAGAGAAGTTTGGTATTCCGCCAGAGCTGATCATCGATTACTTGGCATTGATGGGCGATAAAGTCGATAACATCCCAGGCGTTCCGGGCGTGGGTGAAAAAACGGCATTGGCTTTGCTGCAAGGTATCGGCGGTATTAAAGATCTATACGAAAACCTAGATAAAATTGCTGATCTTGGTTTCCGCGGTTCGAAAACTATGGCAAAGAAACTAGAAGATAACCGCGAAGAAGCGGATCTATCTTATCTTCTGGCGACGATCAAAACCGACGTTGAGCTGCATGAAAAAGTCGCAGAGATCGTAAAGCCCGAGCCAAACAAAGAGCAGTTAATCGAGTTATACAAAGAGTTTGAATTCAAGACTTGGGTGCGTGAGCTGGAATCTGGTGAGAGTGGTGCTGCAATCGCTGCTGATCCATCGGAGCCATCTACTCCAGAAGCACCTAAAGATGTTGAATACACAACAGTGCTTACCGAATCCGATCTAGATAGCTGGATTGAAAAGTTATCCACAGCCGAACTTTTTGCCTTCGATACAGAAACGACCAGTCTCAACTATATGGAAGCTGAGCTGGTGGGTGTTTCCTTTGCGGTAGAGCCGGGCAAAGCTGCTTATGTACCGGTTGCGCATGATTACATGGGGGCGCCAGAGCAAATCAGCCGTGATGTTCTTCTGACTAAGCTAAAACCACTGTTAGAAAGTGAAGATCACAAAAAGATTGGTCAGCATATTAAATACGATATGAACGTGTTGGCTCGTTACGATATCGACCTAAAAGGTGTGGCGTTCGATACCATGCTGGAATCCTACGTGTTGAACTCCACGGCAACGCGTCACGATATGGACAGCTTGGCTGATCGTTATCTGGGTGTGAAAACGGTTAAGTTCGAAGAGATCGCCGGTAAAGGTAAAAAACAGCTGACGTTCAACCAGATCGAGTTAGAGCAAGCAGCGCCTTATGCTGCGGAAGATGCGGATATCACCCTGCGTCTACATCAAGCGATCGATAGCCAGCTAAGCCAAGATGAAACGCTAAGCAAAGTCTTCAATGAGATCGAAAAACCGCTGATTCCAGTACTGTCACGTATCGAGCGTAACGGTGCTTTGGTTGATGCTTCGATGCTCGGTGAGCAAAGTATCGAACTGGCTGCACGTATGGTGGAGCTAGAGCGTGAAGCTTACGATATTGCCGGTAAAGAGTTTAATCTGGCGTCACCAAAGCAGTTGCAGCAGATTCTGTTTGAAGAGCTAAATATCCCTGTGATTAAGAAGACACCAAAAGGTGCACCATCGACTGCAGAGGAAGTGCTTCAGGAGTTAGCACTAGAATATCCTCTGCCTAAGTTGATTCTTGAACACCGTAGCTTGAGCAAGCTTAAATCGACTTACACCGATAAGCTTCCGCTAATGATCAGTCCAAGCACTGGACGCATTCATACCTCTTACCATCAAGCGGTGACAGCGACAGGGCGTCTATCTTCGACAGATCCAAACCTGCAGAACATTCCGGTACGTACTCAGGAAGGCCGCCGTATTCGTCACGCCTTCATCGCTCCAGAAGGCTACAAGGTTGTAGCTGCCGATTACTCGCAGATTGAACTGCGTATCATGGCGCATCTGTCTCAAGATCAAGGTTTATTGGATGCTTTCTCTAAAGGCGCAGATATTCACCGTGCGACAGCGGCAGAAGTTTTCAAAGTAGAACTCGATCAGGTCTCTGATGATCAGCGCCGCAGTGCTAAAGCGATCAACTTCGGTTTGATCTACGGTATGTCTGCGTTTGGTCTAGCGAAGCAATTAGGTATCGCCCGTAAGGATGCGGCGCAGTATATCGAACATTATTTCGAGACCTATCCGGGTGTGCAGCACTATATGGATGATATCCGCACCAAAGCGCAGGAGCAGGGTTACGTTGAAACTCTGTTTGGTCGCCGTTTGTACTTGCCAGAGATTAAAGCGAAAAACGCGATGCGCCGTCAGGCTGCTGAACGTACCGCGATCAATGCGCCAATGCAGGGTACTGCCGCAGATATCATTAAACGCGCGATGGTGACGGTAGATGCTTGGTTAGCCGAGTCCGATTTTGATGTTCGCATGATTATGCAGGTACACGATGAATTGGTCTTTGAAGTACGTGAAGATCAGGTAGATGCCTTTGTTGCCGAAGTGAAAGATCAGATGGCAGGTGCGGCCGATTTAGATGTACCGTTGCTAGTTGAAGCGGGTGTCGGTGAGAACTGGGAGCAGGCTCACTAAGTTCATAAAATATTTTTGAGTTTTTTTTGAACAAAAGGGAACTTTTTAAAATATAGAGAGTCAACAGCCTTAAGAGTCACTTACACATTCATCGTGCCATGGCTGTGGCTCTTTACAACAAGCATGCGTTAAAGCCCTGAGAAATTGACAGTTCCCCTTCCTAAGTTTCCCAGGGCTTTCTTTTGTTATTCGCCTTCAAATTCCTCTTCGAAATCATCTTCAGGCAGTAACCATAGATCTAAACGCTGTCGTAGCTGATCCACATTCTGTTTTTTCAATGCAGAAAAGGTTTGCACAGTCACCAAATCGCCTAGAACTGCAGTTAGTTCCTTGCGAATCTTCAACATAGTCGACTGAGCTGGGCCTTTTTTCAGTTTATCGGATTTGGTGAGAAGTACATGTAGTGGCATCTCAGTACTTAGACACCAATCCACCATCATCTGATCGAACTCTTTCATTGGATGACGAATATCCATTACAAGCACAACGCCTTGTAGGCATTGACGCTTTTGTAGGTACTCTTCCAAGTGCTGCTGCCAATGCTGTTTCATCGCGACAGGTACTTTGGCGTAGCCGTAACCCGGTAGATCGACAATACGAACACCTTCAATATTGAGATCGAAGAAGTTAATCAATTGGGTACGGCCAGGTGTTTTCGAAGTACGTGCCAACTTGTTGTTATTGGTCAGAGTGTTAATCGCACTGGATTTACCTGCATTAGAGCGGCCTGCGAAAGCGACTTCTGCGCCTATATCCGCCGGACACTGGTGTAATTTTGCCGCACTTTTATTGAATTTCGCGGTGTTGTAGTGAACGGTTTTTTGATCTGAAGACATATTTTTAAGTCGCTTTTTAAGAAATCGCTACTAAAGGAACAGAGATTGCCGTTCCAGTTTGTGTGGATATTGGTTTATAATTGCGCCAATTTTACCTGCGAACAGGCCTAAGCTCTAGTCTGCAGGGAAGTGAGGATAACATCGGTCAACGCTTAATGATTCATCATTACGCCTATGGCCGTCTAATTTTAATAGCAAGAGTCTGGGTTCATCGATGAATAAACTACTGATTAGCTTGCTGGTGACCGTTGGTATCACTGGTGTAGCTCACGCAGCGGGTGATGCTGCTAAAGGTAAAGGAATGACTGCAATGTGTGCTGCTTGTCACGGTGCTGACGGTAACAGTGCAATCGCAAACTTCCCTAAGCTAGCAGGTCAGAACGAAAAATATCTGATCAAACAGCTACAAGATATCAAATCTGGTAAGCGTACAGTTGTAGAAATGACTGGTCTTCTAAACTCTTACAGCGACCAAGACATTGCTGATATCTCTGCTTACTTTGCTAAGCAGACCGGTACTGTAGGCCACGCTGCTAAAGATCTTGTTGAACAGGGTCAGAAAATCTACCGTGCAGGTATCGCAGATAAAGGCGTTGCTGCTTGTACAGCTTGTCACGCACCAACAGGTGAGGGTAACAGCCAAGCAGGCTTCCCAAGTATCGGTGGCCAGCACGCTGCATACACTGAAAAGCAGCTAAAAGATTTTGCTAAAGGCGCGCGTAACAATGATCCACAGCAGATGATGCAGGATATTGCGGCTAAGCTAAGCGATGACGAAATCAAAGCGGTTTCTAGCTACATTCAAGGTCTGGGCAAATAAGTTCAGCTTAGATTCAAATAAGGCAGCTTAGGCTGCCTTTTTTGTACGTGGTAGGAACTTAGGTTTTATTTTATTGTCTATACTCGGTCCTATTGTTTTCGGAGCAAAGAATAATGAAAAAGTTTGGGTTTATGTTAGTGGCGTTACTTCTGCCGTTTATGGCGCAGGCGGAAACGTTTAAAGAAGGCGTGCATTACGTAAAAGTTCCTGAAGTGGGTTTAAGGGCTGATAAAAGCAAAATTGAAGTGATTGAAATGTTCGGATACCCGTGTCCGCACTGTAATAACTTTGAGCCACTGATTAAACACTGGGAAAAGAATAAAAACGAAGATGTAAACTTTGTACGTACGCCCGTCGCTTGGAATCCGAGCTGGGAACTTATGGCGCGTGCTTTCTATGCGTCTGAATTTATGAAAACGTTGGATAAAACTCATGAAGCGACTTTCCATGCGATTCACGTTGAGCGTCGTCGTTTTAGAGGTAAAGAAGATTTTGCAGATTACTACGGCAATCTAGGTGTTGATACAGGTAAGTTCCAAAGCTTGTTCAACTCATTTGCGGTTGAAACTAAGATCCGTCAGGGTCGCCAGCAGCTATCTAAATACGGTATTAAAGGTGTGCCTGCGATGGTTGTGAATGGTAAGTATCATGTGACTGCAGGTATGGCTGGAGGCCATAAGAAGATGCTTGAAGTCGTTGACTTCCTTGTTGAGAAAGAACGCTTGGCTGCCAAGTAAATAAAAAATACAATCAAAAACGCCCCCTAGAGGGCGTTTTTTTATATCTGATTGATATCAGACCTAGTGCGAAGAACAGAGTTCGACTAACATGAAGTCTGACTGATGTTGATGTTGTGTACTCCGAGGAAGTGGTGTGGCAGAAGAACAGGTAGATTGGAAGAAAAAATACCGGGAGCTTTCTCAGGATTTTGAGAAATATGAGCGTAAAACGGCTGATGTTGAACAGCAGTTGCGCCATTTAGCCGGTTATCTTTCTGTCGGCTTGGAAGGTGATAATCCTCAATTTGATGCTGAACTAACAGCATTAAAACCATTACTCCAAGAAGAGTGTGGGGAACATCTCGGCTTTTTGAAAAAAATCAGTCGTCGCATTGAAAAGCAAGTCCAACATCGAGAAGATCTTCGCGGCAAAACTGCAAAGCAAACCGTTGCAGCGCTTTTAAAATGGATTCGTATGCTGCGCACTCAAGTGCAAAATAGCGGATCACAAAATTTACTGGATTCCCTTGAACGTCGGAGTAACGAGGTTGAAGAGAAAGGTTACGATTTACCTGCTGTTCTAGGGGACCTGATTGAGCTGCAAAGCCATATTGAAACAGGTACAGAAGATAGTGCAGAGATCAGCGATAGCGACTTCTCTTTAGATACTACAGCTTCAACAGATGCGCTGGGTGATGAAGTTAAATTACTCTTAAAACGTATTGGTGCTGAACTATTAGAACTTATCAGCGGCTTATATGTGCCTAAAGAGGAAAACCCAAATGCACGTCAGCTGGTAAAACGTATCGAAGAGGGTTTTGAATTACCTCATCTACCTGAGATCGTTCATCAAGTAGTGCAGCTGGTTATCAAATCAACCAGCAATACCAGTGAAGACTTCGAAAATTATCTATTGGAACTTAGTACGCGTTTAACTGAAGTCCAAACCTTTGTGGTTGATAGTCGCCAAGAGCAGCAAGAAATTGGTCAGAACCAGCGTGATCTGGATATTCAAGTTCGACGTGACGTTAAAAAGCTGCATCACACAGTTAAAAATACCAACGATATTACAGATCTGAAGAAAGCGGTTTCACTGCAGCTTTCGGGTCTTGTTCGCGCTATGGATAGCTTTAAAAAGAAAGAGGAAGAGCGTGAGCAGCGCTTACAAGGTCGTTATGAAGACCTGATCGATAAAGTTGAATTGATGGAGCAGGAAACACGTAAGGTTAAAGCTCACATGGAAGAGGAACGCCTTCGTGCACGTACAGACCCTCTTACTGGCTTGCCAAACCGTGCCGCTTACGATGAGAATATTGACCAGGAATATGAGCGTTGGTCTCGATATCGCACGACTTTCTCTGTAGTTGTCGGAGATCTAGATTTCTTTAAGAAAATCAATGACACCTATGGTCATTTGGCCGGTGATAAAGTGCTGCGTTTGGTGGCTAAAGTTATCACTAAGAACATCCGTGTAACGGACTTTGTTGGTCGTTATGGCGGTGAAGAGTTTATTATTATCCTTCCTTCTACTGGTGCAGAAGAAGCTTCGCAGGCAATGGAAAAATTGCGGGAATCTTTAGCTAGTAGCCCATTTAATTTCCATGGAAAGCCCGTGGGGATTACAATGTCGTTCGGTGTAACAGAAATCAAAGAGGGTGATTCCCTTGATGATATCTTTGCCCGTGCTGATGAAGCATTGTATCAAGCAAAAGAAGATGGACGTAACTTGGTTAGAACTAAGTAAAGCCACTACTTACCTATTAATATTTAGCAACAAGGTTTCCCTGCTGTGAAACGTCTATCGCGAATTCTGAAGATTGTTCAGGTTTTTGCTCGGTATCGATTGGATACTCTGTTTTTGGGTTTAGCCCTTCCTTGGTATATGCGATGCCTATTTTGGTTATTGCCTTGGCGTTTATTTATTCCTGCAAAACAACCGCAAGCGGTACGCGTTCGATTAGCGCTAGAGGCTTTGGGGCCTGTTTTTGTTAAATTTGGTCAAATGCTATCAACGCGCCGTGATCTATTGCCTGATGATCTGGCAGAAGAACTAAAAAAACTACAAGATCGTGTGCCTCCATTCTCTGGCCCGCAAGCACAAGGGTTGATTGAAAAAGCCTTAGAAAAGCCTGTTTCAGAGCTATTTGCTGAGTTCGAAGTAGAGCCAATGGCGTCCGCATCGGTTGCTCAGGTCCACAAAGCAACCATGCTTGATGGTAGTGAAGTTGTAGTCAAAGTTATCCGTCCGGGAATTGGTAAAACAATTCGTAAAGACGTAGATCTTCTCTTCAGCTTGGCTCGTCTTGTTCATGTGGTTTGGGAAGAAGGACGTCGCCTGCGTCCTGTAGAAGTGGTAGCTGAGTATGAGCAAACTATCTTCGATGAGTTAGATCTTCGCAAAGAAGCGGCAAATGGCTCACAGCTAAGACGTAACTTTGAAAACAGCGATATTCTTTATATTCCTGAAATTTACTGGGATTACACACGCTCAAATGTATTGGTGATGGAGCGCATTCACGGTATTCCTGTGGCTGAAGTTGATCAGTTAAATGAACAGAATACCGATATGAAAGCGCTGGCTGAACGTGGTGTAGAGATATTCTTTACTCAGGTCTTTCGGGACAGCTTTTTCCATGCGGACATGCACCCAGGTAATATTTTTGTTTCTCGTAATAATCCAAGTTCACCGCAATACATCGCGGTGGACTTTGGAATTATTGGTTCGCTTACCCCAGGGGATCAAAGCTATTTAGCACGTAACTTCCTTGCTTTCTTTAAGCGTGACTACCGTATGGTGGCGCAACTACACGTTGATTCTGGTTGGGTTCCTGCGGACACTAATGTCGATGCATTTGAAACGGCTATCCGCAGTGTGTGTGAGCCGATCTTTGAAAAGCCTTTAAAAGATATCTCCTTCGGACAGGTACTTTTAGGTCTGTTTCAAACGGCACGTCGTTTCAATATGGAAGTGCAGCCTCAGCTTGTATTACTTCAGAAAACGCTACTAAATATAGAAGGCTTAGGTCGACAGCTTTATCCTGATCTTGATCTATGGGAAACGGGTAAACCGTTTCTAGAAAACTGGATGAAAGAGCGCATGGGGCCAAAAGGTGTTTATCGTTCTATTAAACAGCAAGCGCCTGATTGGCTAGAGAAAATGCCACATATGCCACAGCTGATTTTTGATTCGCTGAGCCAGATTAGGAATTTAGATAGTGCACGCCAGCGTGATATAAGAGCTTATCAGCAAGCGAAGGAAGCACTAGAAAGTAAAGCATCGAGAAGGCGCAATCTGGGTCTGCTTCTGATTGCAGGAGCTATAGCTGTTGCTAATCCAGATGTGATGGAATGGTTATGTGGCATGCCTCCTAGTAGTTGGATTTTAGCGGGGCTGGGTGTAGTACTATTGTTGAAACGTTCATGATCCTCCTTTAGGAGGGGATGGTGGAAGCAATATTGATCGGGTATGCTTCCGCACGTAAGTTAGTCTTAATTGAAAGTGAGTGAATAAATGAGTGACGTATTAACTCAACTGGGTGAAGTTCTGGAACAGCGTAAATCAGCAGCCCCAGACAGTTCATATGTTTCTAGCTTACATGCTAAGGGCTTGAATAAGATCTTAGAAAAGGTCGGCGAAGAAGCAACAGAAACTATTCTGGCAGCTAAAGACGCACAGATCAGCGGTAACAATAAAGATGTCATTTATGAAACAGCCGATCTTTGGTTCCACAGTTTGGTTGCATTATCGCACCTCGGTGAAGAACCACAGGCAGTCTTAGATGAATTAGCTCGCAGATTTGATTTGTCGGGCTTGGAAGAAAAAGCGTCACGCACTAAAAAATAAATACAGATCCTAAGGCGTTAATAAAAACGTGTAACGTGGATCATTCCAACAGATTTCTATGATGGCAGTTAAAAGAGCTGCTATGTGATAGCGGAGAGTAAAAATGGGTTTAGGTGGTATCAGTATTTGGCAGCTATTGATTATTTTGGCCATTATTATTCTGATTTTCGGTACTAAAAAATTCAAAAATATCGGCAGCGATCTAGGTGGTGCTGTTAAGGGCTTCAAAAAAGCCATGACAGAAGAAGAAAAGGCCAAAGAAGAAGCTGAAAACAAACAGATCAAACAGGAAGATGCTGATTTTACAGAGGCTAAAAAAGCTGACGACGTAAAAGCTGAGCAGAAGTCTGACAAGTAACAGGCTTTAACTATGTTTGATATCGGTTTTGCCGAGCTACTCATTGTTGCAGTGGTTGCGCTGGTCGTTCTTGGGCCAGATAAATTGCCAACTGCTGTAAGAACTGTCGGAATGTGGATGGGGCGTATCAAACGCACCGTCTCTTCGATACAGACAGAAATTAGCGAAGAGCTAAGAGTAGAAGAGTTAAAACGTACGACGGCTATTCAGAAACACGAGTTAGAAAAAGAACTTAATGAGATGCGTCAGCCATTTAATGATGCATTAAAAGAAGAAGTTCCAGTTAGCTCTAAGATTGTTCCGCCAGAAGCAACAGAAGAAAAGCCTCAATCTGCGAATGAGCCTACTAAGGCTGATGACAATAGCAGTACAGGAAAAGCATGAGCAATCAACAGCCTGAACACGATCAGGAACAGCCACTAATTAGCCATCTGGTTGAATTGCGCCAGAGGCTAATGTTTATCCTACTTATTATTTTAGGTTTCTTTCTTGGCTTATTTTACTTCGCCAATGATCTGTATACCTATCTATCATCGCCATTGACTGCGTTGCTGCCAACAGGCACAAGTATGATCGCGACTGATGTTACCTCTCCATTCTTTGCGCCCTTTAAGCTAACGCTTGTTGCTGCAATCTTTCTAGCGATGCCGTTTGTCTTGCATCAGATATGGGGTTTTATAGCGCCAGGCTTATATAAGCACGAAAAACGCTTTGCGATACCGTTATTAATATCGAGCATCTTTCTGTTTTATGCCGGTATAGCATTTGCCTACTTTGTAGTGTTTCCGCTTATTTTTGGCTTCTTTACCAGTGTTGGGCCAGAAAATGTTGCGGTGATGACGGATATCAGCAGTTACCTGAACTTCGTACTAAAGCTGTTCTTTGCATTTGGTATCGTTTTTGAAATCCCAATCGCTACTCTGTTATTGATCTGGTCGGGAGCTGCGACTGTTTATGGTCTAAGACAGAAGCGTGCTTATGTGATTGTTGGCTGCTTCGTCTTAGGGATGTTGTTAACGCCACCAGATGTGATTTCACAAAGCTTGCTAGCGCTTCCAATGTGGTTGTTATTTGAAGCAGGTATTATCTTAGGTGTTATCTTTGTAAGAAAGAATACAGATGATGAAGAGCTTGCTGATGAGTTTGCTGCTGCTGAAGACGAGCAAGAAGAGAATGGTAAGTAGTCTTTGAAAGCTAATAGATGATTCTATAAACGGTGTTTATTGAAAGATAAACACCGTTTTTTATGCCCGTAGAGCAGTTGACAGTCAATGTTGTATGACTAATGAACAATATTGAATATTTATTCACTTTTTTCTACTTTTTTATAGATTAGCTGTTGACCCTTTTTTAGATATCTGTAGAATTCGCCGTCCTTGCTTAGGGAGGCCGCTTTTTAAGGGGCTTCAGAGCTGAGTGAGGTGCTTAGTAAGTGATTGAAAACATTGGTTTTTAAGATCGCTTACAGAGCAGGATTCAAAGTCCGGTTGCTGAGTAAAAACTTTTTACAAAATTGCAAAATAAACGGTTGACTTTGAATGAGCGCAAAGTAGAATATGCGCCTCGCTTGAGACGAAACGCTGGTTCAGCGGAGAGTCAAGAAAGCAACGCTCTTTAACAATTTGATCAGATAATTCGTGTGGGCGCTTGTTGAGAAGAAGCAAACTTTTTCTAGACAAGCAACCAAGTGAATTCATTTAAAGCGATTTACAAAGGTTTAACGTTCTTAAGAATGTTATCCGGTTGTTTAGTACTAGAGCCCGTTACCACATTCCTGGTAACACAAATGATTTAAACTGAAGAGTTTGATCATGGCTCAGATTGAACGCTGGCGGCAGGCCTAACACATGCAAGTCGAACGGTAACATGACTAGCTTGCTAGTTGATGACGAGTGGCGGACGGGTGAGTAACGCGTAGGAATCTACCCAGTAGCGGGGGATAAGCCAGAGAAATTTGGTCTAATACCGCATACGCCCTACGGGGGAAAGCAGGGGATCTTCGGACCTTGCACTATTGGATGAGCCTGCGTGAGATTAGCTAGTTGGTGAGGTAATGGCTCACCAAGGCGACGATCTCTAGCTGGTCTGAGAGGATGATCAGCCACACTGGAACTGAGACACGGTCCAGACTCCTACGGGAGGCAGCAGTGGGGAATATTGCACAATGGGCGCAAGCCTGATGCAGCCATGCCGCGTGTGTGAAGAAGGCCCTAGGGTTGTAAAGCACTTTCAGCAGTGAGGAAAGGTTAGTAGTTAATACCTGCTAGCTGTGACGTTAACTGCAGAAGAAGCACCGGCTAACTCCGTGCCAGCAGCCGCGGTAATACGGAGGGTGCGAGCGTTAATCGGAATTACTGGGCGTAAAGCGCGCGTAGGTGGATTGGTCAGTCAGATGTGAAAGCCCAGGGCTCAACCTTGGAACTGCACCTGATACTGCCAATCTAGAATACGGTAGAGGGTAGTGGAATTTCCTGTGTAGCGGTGAAATGCGTAGATATAGGAAGGAACACCAGTGGCGAAGGCGACTACCTGGACCGATATTGACACTGAGGTGCGAAAGCGTGGGGAGCAAACAGGATTAGATACCCTGGTAGTCCACGCCGTAAACGATGTCTACTAGCCGTTGGGAGACTTGATCTTTTAGTGGCGCAGCTAACGCGATAAGTAGACCGCCTGGGGAGTACGGCCGCAAGGTTAAAACTCAAATGAATTGACGGGGGCCCGCACAAGCGGTGGAGCATGTGGTTTAATTCGACGCAACGCGAAGAACCTTACCAACTCTTGACATCCAGAGAAGTTACTAGAGATAGTTTCGTGCCTTCGGGAACTCTGAGACAGGTGCTGCATGGCTGTCGTCAGCTCGTGTTGTGAAATGTTGGGTTAAGTCCCGTAACGAGCGCAACCCTTGTCCTTATTTGCCAGCACTTCGGGTGGGAACTCTAAGGAGACTGCCGGTGACAAACCGGAGGAAGGTGGGGACGACGTCAAGTCATCATGGCCCTTACGAGTTGGGCTACACACGTGCTACAATGGCCGGTACAGAGGGCCGCGAACCTGCGAGGGTAAGCTAATCTCAGAAAACCGGTCGTAGTCCGGATTGGAGTCTGCAACTCGACTCCATGAAGTCGGAATCGCTAGTAATCGCGAATCAGAATGTCGCGGTGAATACGTTCCCGGGCCTTGTACACACCGCCCGTCACACCATGGGAGTGGATTGCACCAGAAGTAGCTAGCTTAACCTTCGGGAGGGCGGTTACCACGGTGTGGTTCATGACTGGGGTGAAGTCGTAACAAGGTAGCCCTAGGGGAACCTGGGGCTGGATCACCTCCTTAAACGAAAGCCGATTCTCGGCAAGCGTTCACACGAATTATCTGATCAGAGAAGTTAAGAGCAACGGTGTAGGCTTGTAGCTCAGCTGGTTAGAGCGCACCCCTGATAAGGGTGAGGTCGGTGGTTCAAGTCCACTCAGGCCTACCAATCAATAGCCTTACTGTTTTTCTTGGGGCTATAGCTCAGCTGGGAGAGCGCCTGCTTTGCACGCAGGAGGTCTGCGGTTCGATCCCGCATAGCTCCACCATCATCCTCTGGATGAGAAGGAAGAGTTTTAAAACATATTGTCGTTTAAGACATTATCTTTTAAAGCTTTTTTGCTTTAAACGCTCTTTAACAATTTGGATTTGATTCATTTGATTTAGATTTAAGACATGTAGTTTTACTGCATGCGCCAATTCGGCGAAATCTATCGTTACTAGCAATACAAGTTACTGTGATTCCAGACGCCTTCGGGTTATATGGTCAAGTGACTAAGCGTGCACGGTGGATGCCTTGGCAGTCAGAGGCGATGAAGGACGTTGTAACCTGCGATAAGGTTCGGGGAGGTGGTAAACAACCTTTGATCCGGACATTTCCGAATGGGGAAACCCACCTATTTATAGGTATCTTTTAACTGAATACATAGGTTATTAGAGGCGAACCTGGGGAACTGAAACATCTAAGTACCCAGAGGAAAAGAAATCAACCGAGATTCCCTAAGTAGCGGCGAGCGAACGGGGACTAGCCCTTAAGCTTTATTAGATTTAACAGAACACTCTGGAAAGTGTGGCCATAGTGGGTGATAGCCCCGTATGTGAAAGGTCTTTTAAAGTGAAATCGAGTAGGACGGCACACGTGAAACGCTGTCTGAATATGGGGGGACCATCCTCCAAGGCTAAATACTCCTGACTGACCGATAGTGAACCAGTACCGTGAGGGAAAGGCGAAAAGAACCCCTGTGAGGGGAGTGAAATAGACCCTGAAACCGTGTACGTACAAGCAGTGGGAGCCGTTTTCGGACGGTGACTGCGTACCTTTTGTATAATGGGTCAGCGACTTACTTTTAGTGGCAAGGTTAAGCATTTGCGGAGCCGTAGGGAAACCGAGTCTTAATAGGGCGTCCAGTCGCTAGGAGTAGACCCGAAACCGAGTGATCTATCCATGGGCAGGTTGAAGATGCAGTAACATGCATTGGAGGACCGAACCGACTGTCGTTGAAAAGCCAGCGGATGACTTGTGGATAGGAGTGAAAGGCTAATCAAACTCGGAGATAGCTGGTTCTCCTCGAAAACTATTTAGGTAGTGCCTCGTGTCTAACCATGGGGGGTAGAGCACTGTTTCGGCTAGGGGGTCATCCCGACTTACCAACCCGATGCAAACTCCGAATACCCATGAGTTCAATCACGGGAGACACACGGCGGGTGCTAACGTCCGTCGTGGAAAGGGAAACAACCCAGACCGTCAGCTAAGGTCCCAAAGTTTATGCTAAGTGGGAAACGATGTGGGAAGGCTTAGACAGCTAGGAGGTTGGCTTAGAAGCAGCCACCCTTTAAAGAAAGCGTAATAGCTCACTAGTCGAGTCGGCCCGCGCGGAAGATATAACGGGGCTAAGCATAACACCGAAGCTACGGATGCACTTTGTGCATGGTAGAGGAGCGTTCTGTAAGCTGTTGAAGCGGAAGCTGTAAGGCACCGTGGAGGTATCAGAAGTGCGAATGCTGACATGAGTAACGATAAGGGAGGTGAAAACCCTCCCCGCCGGAAGACCAAGGGTTCCTATCCAACGCTATTCGAGGTAGGGTGAGTCGGCCCCTAAGGAGAGGCTGAAGAGCGTATCCGATGGGAAACAGGTTAATATTCCTGTACTGCTCATAACTGCGATGGGGGGACGGAGAAGGCTAGGCTAGCGCGGCGTTGGTTGTCCGCGTTTAAGATAGTAGGTTTAGAGCTTAGGTAAATCCGGGCTCTTTTAAGACCGAGAATCGATGACGAGGTCCTTTATGGACTGAAGTAGTTGATGCCATGCTTCCAGGAAAATCCTCTAAGCTTCAGGTTATGACTAACCGTACCCTAAACCGACACAGGTGGTCAGGTAGAGAATACTAAGGCGTATGAGAAAACTCGGGTGAAGGAACTAGGCAAAATGGCACCGTAACTTCGGGAGAAGGTGCGCCGGTTTTGGTGATGGGACTTGCTCCCTAAGCTGAGGCCGGTCGAAGATACCAGGTGGCTGCGACTGTTTATTAAAAACATAGCACTCTGCAAACTCGAAAGAGGACGTATAGGGTGTGACGCCTGCCCGGTGCCGGAAGGTTAATTGATGGGGTTAGCGCTTGCGCGAAGCTCTTGATCGAAGCCCCGGTAAACGGCGGCCGTAACTATAACGGTCCTAAGGTAGCGAAATTCCTTGTCGGGTAAGTTCCGACCTGCACGAATGGCGTAACGATGGCCACACTGTCTCCACCCGAGACTCAGTGAAATTGAAATAGCTGTTAAGATGCAGTTTACCCGCGGCTAGACGGAAAGACCCCGTGAACCTTTACTACAGCTTCACAGTGGACTTTGACATTACTTGTGTAGAATAGCTGGGAGGCTTTGAAACCCTGTCGCCAGATAGGGTGGAGCCACCTTTGAAATACCAGCCTGGTAATGTTGAGGTTCTAACCCAGTTCCCTAAGCGGGATCGGGGACATTGTGTGGTGGGTAGTTTGACTGGGGCGGTCTCCTCCCAAAGAGTAACGGAGGAGCACGAAGGTACCCTCAGCATGGTCGGAAATCATGCAATGAGCGCAAGAGTAGAAGGGTGCTTGACTGCGAGACAGACACGTCGAGCAGGTACGAAAGTAGGTTCTAGTGATCCGGTGGTTCTGTATGGAAGGGCCATCGCTCAACGGATAAAAGGTACTCCGGGGATAACAGGCTGATACCGCCCAAGAGTTCACATCGACGGCGGTGTTTGGCACCTCGATGTCGGCTCATCACATCCTGGGGCTGAAGCCGGTCCCAAGGGTATGGCTGTTCGCCATTTAAAGTGGTACGCGAGCTGGGTTTAGAACGTCGTGAGACAGTTCGGTCCCTATCTGCCGTGGGCGTTTGAGATTTGAGAAGAGTTGCTCCTAGTACGAGAGGACCGGAGTGAACGAACCTCTGGTGTACCGGTTGTGATGCCAATTGCATTGCCGGGTAGCTACGTTCGGACGGGATAACCGCTGAAAGCATCTAAGCGGGAAGCCTCCTTCAAGATGAGATCTCACTGGGAACTTGATTCCCCTAAAGGGCCGTTGAAGACTACGACGTTGATAGGTTGGGTGTGGAAGCGCTGTGAGGCGTTGAGCTAACCAATACTAATTGCCCGTGAGGCTTGACCATATAACGCCCAAGGCGTTTGGCAAGTGACTTGTAAGATACGTAAGACGATAGAGAGTAACGAATTAGCGCGTAGTTAAGCTACAGTCGAAGAACTATCTAGATCAAATAAAAGAAGAATCAGATCTAAGTTGTAACAGTTTTGCTTGGCGACCATAGAGTTGTGGAACCACCTGAATCCATCCCGAACTCAGACGTGAAACGCAACATCGCCGATGGTAGTGTGGGGCTTCCCCATGTGAGAGTAGGTCATCGCCAAGCATTTAATTAAGAGAAAACCCCGGTCACACTGTGATCGGGGTTTTTTCGTGTTGGGCTAAAGAAATTAACACAGGCTCTTAAACTCGCAACTCATCTTGCCCTGGATCAACTAGTTATTTCTTACCGACCTGTTTACCGGTATCGTCATATATTTGTATTGTGCGTATGCGTAAAATAGGAATCAGTTTCGATTATTTAAAGGATATATGAATGTCTAACTTGTTAATGGCGGGTAAGAAAATACTTATTGTTGGTATCGCTAATGATAAAAGTATTGCGTATGGCTGTGCTAAAGCTCTAAAAGCACAAGGAGCGGAGTTAGCCATTACTTATTTAAACGATAAAGCAGAGCGCTTTGTACGCCCGTTAGCCGAGGAGCTAGAAGCTGATATCTTTATGCCTCTAGATGTTTCTATACCTGAGCAGATGGATGCTGTGTTCTCTGGGATTGAATCTAAATGGGGTGAGTTAGATGGTGTGATTCATTCTTTAGCTTTCTGCCCTTTAGAAGATCTACATGCACCTATCTCTGAGTGTTCACGTACCGGTTTCTTACAGGCGATGGACATATCGTGCTATTCCTTTATTGATATGGCTGCACGTGCTAAAGGCCTAATGAATAATGGAGGCTCTCTAGTGAACTTTTCTTATCTAGGTAGTGCATTGGCTACAGGTGATTACAACATCATGGGTTGTGCAAAATCGGCTTTAGAGGCTGCGACACGTTATTTAGCACGAGACCTCGGTTCTCAAGGTATTCGTGTCAACTCTATCTCACCAGGTACTATAGCCACCCGTGCGGCTGGAGGTATCAAAGATTTTGATGCCATGCTCCAGCATAATGAAGAGATGGCTTGCGATGGTAAATTACCGACAATCGAAGAAGTGGGTAACTCTTGCCTCTACTTTATGTCGCCGCTCTCTGAGGGGGTAACGGGCCAAATCCATTACGTTGACCATGGTGTTTGTATTGTAGGTTGATCTGATTCCGTCTAACTGTTCTTATATGTGCAGCTAGACGGAGCTTCTTCTTTATGGCTTTAGTTCTATTGATGAGTGAATCATCAATAAACTATGGTGTTATAAGGTAACTTTTTTCTCTCTTATATCCGATAAAACAAGGCTGTAGGGCAGCTTATTCATATAGATTCTGTTAAGTTATTCCTTATATGGCCGACACGGTTACTGAATGTTTACTTAATCATTAATCTTGGGTTTATCGATTGAAACGACCGTTTAAGCTCGGTGGATTTGTTGTTAGAGAATTAAGCGAATAGTGCAGGAGTTAACGCTTGCTTTCATTTCTTAAGAAAAAGTCTGCGGAAAACGGTTTAACTTCCCTCGTGATCAATAAGGGAGGAGTTTCTTTTGCACATGTTCGTGATGGTAACACCCAGCCGGAACTTACCTGCTGTGAGTACAGCGCGTCGACTAACCCGCTCATTGAACCAAAGCGCTTCAGAGACTTAATTGAAGCGAACAACCTTCTTGGAACGAAAACTTCTTTAGTTTTACCTGAATCTAGTTATCAAATTCATTTGGTTGAGCGCCCCGAAGTTCCTGATGAAGAGCTTGCTGAAGCTTTGCGTTGGCGTATCAAAGATTTGATCACCTTCGATGTTGAACAAGCAGTAATTGATTATATCGAACTACCAGAAGACGCCTACCGTAGCCGCAGTCGTATGGTTTATGCAGTAGCCGCCGAGCAGGCTAAGGCTGACCTTTGGGTTGAGTGGTCTAAAGAAATCGGTCTAGATGTTACAGCTGTCGATGTTCCTGAGTTAGCGTTACTTAATCTAACCGAAGATCTTGCAGATAGTGAATCTGGGTTAGCGGTATTTAATATCGGTGAAGAGGGTAGCTCAATTAACCTACTCTCTGATGGTGCTTTATATTTCACCCGTAATCTTAGTTACTGTCATACGTCAGCCCCTGAAAATGCTTCAGGTGCTGTACTCGAACTTCAGCGTTCTCTTGATTACTACGAAAGCCAAGTAGGTAAACCGCCCTGCGTGCGCCTCCTTGTCATGCCTATGCAGGCAGATGATTCGCCGCTAATGAACGAATTACGATATAGCCTTGCTTTGGATATTCATTCGTTAGATTTGAATAATCTTATATCCTCGCATATAGACCTTACAGAATCTCTTCAAACTCAGGCTACCGTCGCAATTGCTGCGGCGTTACGCACTGAATTTGCTAAAGCTGAGGTGGTTAAGTGAAACAGCGGATTAACCTCTATAACCCTCACAAATCTAAAAAGAAGTTTGAGCTTTTAAGCTTACAAGGAAGTGTTACTGTAGCTGTCGTCACTGTTACAGTTACCCTTTTATGTGGTCTTGGCCTGAAGTGGTATGCATCTGAGCAGGAAAGCACATTTGCTAAACTGCAACAGGACAAAGTTAAGATCGACGAAGCCGTTGCTACAGAGCAAGCGCGTTTTAGTAATCTTCAAGTACAACCTGAAATTTTGGCGGAGCAACAGCGTTTAAAGAACGAGATTGCCGCACGAAAAGCATTACAAAGTCTATTGCATAAAGTGCAACCTGCGCAGAGTGTAAATTTCTCTGCTTACTTGTATGCGTTGGCAGATGCTTCACTTGCTGAAAGCTGGTTAAGCCAATTTGTACTCGATAATGATCAACGTAGCTTCGCAATGAACGGGGGGGCTATCGATGGCCCGTCTGTGGCTTCCATGATTGAATCTATAGGCAATACCGAAGAATTCCAGGGTATGAGTGTTAATACTCTTAGTGTGAACGCTGAAAGTAGTGGTGTACGCTTTGAAGCGTTAGCGGAGTTGCGTAGTTATGAATAAGCGTTGGCAGGAGTGGGACAGTAAATGGAGCGAACTGACTGCACGTGAACGCGTTATGTTGCTGTTAGTTGGTTTGATTGCGCCTTTAGCATTGATATTTGTGTTCTTAATTGAGCCTGCAATGATCGTATTGCAAAAGGTGCCAAGTAAAATCGAAATCATGCAGACCAGCATCGATGCGCAAGATCAAGTTTTGCAGTTATTAAAGAGTCAGGAGCCGAAAGATCCTAACGTCGAAGCCAGAGCAGAGCTAAAACGTTTGCGTACTCAGTTATCTGAGGCAAACCGAGATATTAAGCATGCCGCTACAAACCTCGTGTCGCCTGATCAGATGCTGAGCTTGTTAAGATCAGTATTAGCCAACGAACAAGGCATTGCGCTTGTGAGTGCAAAGAGCCTACCAGTGGTAGCTAAACAGTTAAATGAAAAGCCTGCTGATGCTGACAAAGATAAAAAGCCTGAGGGACCACAAGCTGTAATTTTTATTCATCCATTTGAATTAGAGCTGGAAGGGACTTATCAGGGGTTATATGACTATTTGCAGAAAATAGAACAGCTGGATGGTGTGTTCTTTTGGGATGCTTTGGAATATAAAGTTGACGAGTATCCTGCTGCAAATGTGAAGATTAAAGTTCATACCTTAAGCTCTGAAGCGGGGTGGTTAGGTGCCTAAATTAGTCATTTTGTTAATTACATTACTTGGCAGTAGTTGCATTTACGCCGAGCGCTTACCAGCTGATCCTACAAAGCCTTTGGCTACATATGTTTCAGTCGGCGATATCAAAAAGCCTGAGCAGGGGTATGTTCTCAGTTCTCTAATTGTGGGTAAGCGAATCCCTTCTGCGATTATTAATGGTCAACGTGTGCAGAAGGGTGATCTGGTTGATGGTGCCGAAGTGGTCGAAATCAACCGTACAGGAGTTAAGTTGAACACTGGAAGTGAATATCAGATGATCTCTTTAGCTGAACGAAAGGGTTTTAGCAAAGTTAAGAGTGGGAAATAGGCTAGAAATAATGATGAAACGTATTTTCAGTACTCTTGCGATGGGCAGTGTTCTTGTCTTAAGTGGATGTCAGGCTCTTCCTCCTGTTGCTGGGACGACCACTAAGCAAGTAGGTGAGTCCGCAATTGAAGCAGCGATTGAAGAGAATCAGAAAGCGGTTACTGCAGCGCCCCCTCCACCGCCTCTTGTTCCTGCGCTTTTACCTCCCCTTGAGTTACAAAACAGCCAGACTACAAATGAAGAACGTTTTGATATTACGGCGGAAGCATTGCCTGCAAAAGATTTCTTCATGGGGTTGGTACAAGGTACACCGTATAACATGATCGTTCATGAAGCGGTTGGCGGTAGCATCTCACTTGAATTAAAAAATGTAAGTGTCGCTGAAGTTATGCAAGCAGTGCAGCGTGTCTACGGTTATGAATTCGAACGTACTGGTAACCTATATCAAGTGTTGCCAGCTTCCTTACAAACTGAACTGTTCCAGATTAATTACTTAGACATTCAGCGTGATGGCACATCTGATACTCAAGTGAGCGCAGGTTCAGTGAGTACTTCAGGTGAAAACTCGAGTGCAGAGGAAGTAATTGGTACTCGTATCAGTACTAAAACGTCGACCAATTTTTGGGGTAACTTAAAAAGTACCCTAGACACTATTGTTGCTGGTGAAGGCCGCAAAGTAGTTGTAACCCCGCAGACAGGTGTTGTTGTAGTACGTGCACTACCAAGCGAACTTTCCACTGTGCGTGAATATTTGGCACAAGCTGAACTTATCCTGCATCGTCAGGTAGTGATTGAAGCAAAAATTTTAGAAGTAACGCTGAATAATGGTTTCCAGGCAGGTGTTAACTGGTCTGTATTAGGCAAGCCAGGGCAAGGTAATACTGCTCTTTTTAGTCAGTCTTCAGTGGGGTTAACTAATGACGATGCAATTGGTGGTATCTTCAAAGCTGATCTGAGTGTTGGTGATTTCACAGCGGTAATTGAATTGTTAGGTAGTCAGGGTGATGTGCAGGTGTTGTCGAGCCCACGAGTATCTACCGTGAATAATCAGAAAGCTGTGATCAAAGTTGGTACAGATGAGTTCTTTGTTACTGAAGTTGAAAATACCACTACGACAGGTACGAGTACAACTTCGTCACCGAGTATTGAGCTGACACCTTTCTTCTCGGGTATTGCGTTGGATGTTACACCACAGATCAGCGCCAGTGGCGATATCGTTTTACATATTCACCCAACCGTTTCTGAAGTGGTAGATCAGCAGAAACAGATCAGTGTAGGTACTGATGATTTCAATATTCCGTTGGCACTAAGCTCTATTCGCGAGTCGGACAGTATTGTTCGTGCAGAGAGTGGTCAAGTGATCGTAATTGGCGGTTTGATGAAGTCTACAGATAGTGATCTACGTGCTAAAACTCCAGGTTTAGGAGATCTTCCGGGTGTTGGTAACTTGTTTAAGCAAAAGCGCCAAGCGGGTAGTAAAACTGAACTTGTGATTATGTTGCGGCCTGTATTAGCTAACCACGATAATCTGCAGAATGAGCTAAAGCGCAGTTTGCGATCTTTCCAGAGTCTGCAATCTACACCAGCAATGTGATAGGGGTGCTGGATGTACACTGAACATTTTGGTCTGAGTGAACTGCCGTTCACTCTGACACCAAATACGCATTTCTTTTTAAATATGCCAACGCATCATGAAGCGCTGAACTTAATTATGGTCGCTCTTGCCGGGGGTGATGGCTTTGTGAAAGTTGTTGGCGAAGTCGGAACTGGCAAAACCCTACTTTGTCGAAAGCTGTTGAATGCGTTGGAAGGTGACGAATATGTCACCGCTTATATTCCTAACCCCTATTTAAGCCCGGATGAGTTTCGAAAAAGTTTTGCTAAAGAGATAGGCCTTGAGGTCTCAGATTTAGAACACTTTGAGTTATTAGATGCGATTAACCACAAACTGATTGAGTTAGCACAAGCGAAACTTAAAGTTGTTTTATTGGTAGACGAAGCTCAAGCAATTCCAGAAGAGACAGTCGAAGCTCTGAGATTGCTAACCAATTTAGAAACGGAATCGGCTAAGCTATTCCAAGTTGTCCTATTCGGGCAGCCTGAATTGGATGAATTGCTCAGTAAGAAGTCCTTGAGGCAACTGTTGCAACGTATTACTTTCAGCTATCAACTCAGTCATCTAGATAATGAGGCCGTTGAACATTATATAAATCAACGTATTCAGCGGGCAGGCTTTCAAGGGATGTCGTTATTTAAACGTGACGCAGCTCGAAAAATCGCCCAAGCCTCGGGTGGCACTCCTAGGTTGATAAATATATTAAGCCATAAAGCATTAATGGCTGCTTATGGGAAAGGTGACCTTAAAGTAGATGGAAACCACGTTTTCAGGGCGATTGAGGATACCGAGGGCATTTCTATTCCAAGTAACTCACTTCCGTTACTTTGGGGAAGTATAGGCTTGCTGTTCACTGTAACAATCATCTTTATTTATTTAGGTATCCTTAAGTGAGTCTGGTCAATGACATGCTCCGAGATTTGGAGCAGCGCAACGAGCGCCCAGTAAGTATGGATGGAAATCAGTCGAGTATTAAAGCTGCTCAAACTGTGGAGGCGGAGAAGCCCAATAGCTTACCGCGATTGATACTGTGGTTTATCGGGTTCAGTGCTTTATTAATGACTGCTTGGCTTCTTTGGCAAGAGCAATCTTCTTCGTCTACGGTTGCAAACAATGATGTTCAATTAGTTCCCGCTCTAGAAAAAACCAAAGAGAAACTGATTAGACAAGAGGTCAGCCAAGTACCGGCTATTCCTGTTCTAGTGGATCAGAAAGCTGAACCCGTTAAGCCAAGTCAGGCGGCAATTACTGAAATTCAGTGGGCAGGAACAGAGCAGGGCGGCGATCTTGTGGTTCGCCTAGATGGAGCTACTGATGTGCAAGTGGTTAGCCAAAATGCAAATGTGATTGTTATCGCTTTTGATGATGCGATTTTGCAGTCAGCGTTGCCTAGTATTAGTAATGGGTTGGTGAAAAGCGTCGATTTAAATACCGAATATGATCGTGCTGTGCTGACAGTTACAACCCTAAGGGACAGTCAGTTTGCCTTCCGTGTTCAACAAGCACCAACCACGCTAATTTTGGGCGTATTTGCTAAAGAGCCCCAGGTTGAAGCTGCGGAACATGTGCCTGTGACTCAGGTTGTTTCTGAAAACCTCAATTTAGAAGAGGTGGTAGAAACTACTCAAAAAGTAGAAGAGATTGCTAAAAAGCCTAACACGATTAAGTCAGGAAAAGAGTTACAAGTTGCACATCCAGGTGATGCAATGCTGGAAAAGAGTCGACCAAGTAAACCTGTAGCTAAAGTAACGGCTAAATTGTCAGATCAGCAGTCAGCTGATCGGGCGAGACGTTTGATAAATCAAGGTAAGTTGGCTGATGCTGAAACGTTGCTGCTGAAAAGTATAACGGAGCAGGTACCTAACTCTTTGGCATCTAGACGTTTGTTAGCGACGTTGTATCTGTCGACGGGTAATCAACCCAAAGCAGAAAGCTTATTGTCTGATAGTTTGGTGCAATTCCCATCGGATGCTGCTTTACGCAAGCTACAGGCTCGTATTTGGCTAACCTCAGGTCAGCAGATTCAAGCGGTTTCCTTACTGGAAAAAGATAAGCCTGCAATGAAGCAAGATACAGAGTTTTATGAGTTATTGGCGAGTGCGTACCAACAGAGTGGTAACTATACAAAATCAGCCCAAAACTATTATCAGCTTTTGCAATTGAATAATCAGGTTTCTCGTTGGTGGGTTGGGCTAGCTTATGCGTTTGAGCAGTCAAAGCGTTTCCACGATGCGCTTAATGCGTATCGAAGCGCAGTGAAGATTCCGTCGATCGACAGTAGTTTGAAACAATATGCACAACAGCGTGTTCAAGCGCTGTCTGGGCGCTAGGAGGAAGGGGCTGCATGGCTGCACCTAAAATGAAAATCCGAATTGGTGACTTGCTAGTTCAGAATGGTGTTATTACCGAACCGCAGTTGATGGAAGCTTTAGGCCGCCAAAAAGAAACACGCCAAAAGTTGGGTAAAACGCTTGTTACCATGGGATATGTTCAGGAACAGCAGTTTCTGGAGTTTTTATCGCAGCAGCTTAATATTCCTCTGGTTGATCTAACTCATTACTCCTTTAACCAGGAAGACGTTCTGCGTTTGCCGGAAACTCAGGCACGTCGATTCCGTGCACTCGTTTTAAAAGAGGATGTTGATCACTTTTTGGTAGGTATGTCAGATCCCATGGACATCTTTGCCTTTGACGAGTTACAAAGAGCTCTACCTAAGCCGATTGAACAGGCGGTGGTATCAGAGGCCCAGTTACTTCAGTCCATGGATCTACTTTATCGGAAAACAAGCGATATTGAAGATTTGGCAGACCAGCTAAATGAAGAGATAGCTGATGATGCCTTTGATCTTGCTGCGCTGACTGCAACCGATGAAGTTGATGTTCCGGTTGTTAAGTTGCTAAAAAGTTTATTTGAAGATGCGGTTCAAGTTGGCGCTTCCGATATACATATAGAGCCAGATGAAAATGTATTGCGTATCCGCCAACGTGTTGATGGAGTGTTACATGAACACGTAATGAAAGAGAAGCGTATCGCTTCTGCATTAGTGCTCAAATTAAAACTGATGGCTTCTCTGAATATTTCGGAGAAGCGGCTGCCTCAAGATGGTCGTTTTAACATCAACGTATCTGGTCATAGCGTTGATGTCCGTATATCGACGTTGCCGATTCAGTTCGGTGAGTCGGTGGTAATGCGTCTACTTGATCAATCAGACGGTATTATCGGTTTAGATAAGGTTGGCTTGCCTGATTATATGTTGCCTCGGTTACGTAAAATGATTCATGAACCTCATGGTATTTTATTGGTAACAGGTCCTACCGGTAGTGGTAAGACAACCACGCTGTATGGTGCATTAAATGAACTTAACAGCCATCAGAAAAAGATTATTACGGTAGAAGATCCGGTCGAGTACCGTTTACCGCGCATTAATCAGGTACAAGTACATCCTAATATAGGTCTAGATTTCTCAACTGTATTGCGAGCAACTTTGCGTCAGGACCCTGATATTCTTTTAGTCGGTGAGATTCGAGATAAAGAAACCGCAGAGATTGCATTGCGTGCTGCGATGACAGGTCACTTTGTACTGTCGACTTTGCACACTAATGATGCCGTATCTAGTGCTATGCGTTTGATTGATATCGGGATAGAGGGCTATCTAGCAGCTTCTGCACTCAATGGCATCCTAGCTCAGCGTCTGGTGCGAAAAATCTGCGAAAACTGCAGTCAGGACTACCATCCAACCGGTCAAGAGCAACTTTGGCTGAATGAACGTCAGGAAGAGCTGGGCTTAGATGATATCGAACTGAAAAAAGGGCGTGGTTGTACATACTGTAATAATACAGGTTACAAAGGCCGAACAGGTATTTTTGAGCTGTTAGAAATCAATGATGCTATGGCCGATGCGTTACGACGTGATGATAGTGCTAATTTCACTATCGCCGCAAAAACTGATCCTCATTATAAGCCGCTTGTATACAGTGCATTAGATCTGGCTATAGCGGGCATTACTTCCTTAGAGGAGGTATTCCGCGTTACCGAACAGCTGGATGAATCGATGTATCTTGATGCCCCATCTGTGGATGAAGTACCTGCGCAACATACTTCTGGCTTTGAGCTAGAATAAACGAACGAGATAAACCTATGGCGACATACAGTTATCGAGGGCGAAACCGCGATGGCGTTGAAGTGAATGGCCAGCTTGAAGCGGGTACATCGACTTTGGCTGCATCACAGTTGAGTGCAGATGGCATTATCCCAATAACGATTCAGGTCGCTGAAAAGGCCGTTGAAAAGAAGGGCAGTAAAGAGGTTCAGATCAAATTGTTCCAGAAGATAAGTCTGGATGAATTGATCATGTTTAGCCGACAGATGTATAGCTTAACCAAAGCCGGTGTACCGATTACTCGAGCCATGCGTGGTTTGGCTAATACCGTGACGAATACCTTGCTTGTAGAGACGCTCTCACACTTAGCGGATGATCTAGAAAAGGGTCATGCGCTGTCTTCGGCTTTAGCAAAACATCCTAAGGTTTTTAACGAGCTGTATATCAGCATGATCCACGTAGGTGAAAACACTGGTCAGTTGGATGATGCATTTAGGCAGATGGCTGCTTATCTTGAGTTAGAGAGGCAGACCGTAAAAAATATTAAACAAGCAACGCGCTATCCGTTGTTTGTATTGATCGCTATCTCCGCTGCTATAGCCATTATTAATATCTTTGTTATTCCTGCTTTTAAATCGGTTTTTGATAGTTTCGGCGGTGAGATTCCTTGGCAAACACAAGTATTAATCACGATCTCTGATTTCACTGTGAATTGGTGGTATGCCATTTTGATTGGCATAGTTTTAAGTGCGTTTGCTTTCCATCGGTGGAAGCGGACAGAAAAAGGTCACATGACTTGGGATCAGAGAAAACTGAAGCTGCCGATTGTGGGGCCAATATTCTACAGAGTGATTTTAGGACGGTTCTCGCGTACTTTCAGTATCGTATTGAAAGCGGGTGTGCCCATTGAGCAAGGGTTATCGATTGTTGCTAACGCGGTTGGCAATCGCCATATAGGTAAGAAAGTTGCGGGTATGCGCCAGGGTATCGAACGGGGTGAGTCGTTTACTCAAACTGCTCATCAGACGGAGATGTTCAGTCCTCTAGTGATGCAGATGTTAGCGGTCGGTGAAGAAACCGGTCGAGTAGATCAGATGTTGGAAGAGGCCGCAGGTTTTTACGAGCAGGAAGTAGAGTACGATCTTAAGAACTTAACCAGTGCGATTGAACCTATTTTGATTATTGCAATAGGGGCTATGGTGTTGGTACTGGCCTTAGGTGTTTTCCTGCCATTGTGGGAGTTAAGTACTACCATTAATGGCTAGGGAGGATAGGAATTGCAACGGAGATGTAGTGGTTTTTCACTATTGGAACTAACGGTTTCAATTTTTATCATCACAGTGCTGATGGCATCTGCTCTGCAACGTTTGGAGCTGCTGATCGAAGATGTTGAGCGTGTTTCCTTTGAAGGTAGTCGCGATAATATTCAGGCGCAGATAACGTTGAAGGTTGCTTACTGGTTTGCGGAACAACAGGTCGTTTCGCCAGATGAAATAGCGAAGCAAAATCCGGTAGATTTGATACAGCACAAGCCATTGAATTACGCTGGAGAGCTCGCTTTTAGTGAGTTGCGAAATGTGGCAGGTGAACATTGGTATTTTGTGACTGATAAACGTTGGTTGGTCTATAAGGCTAAACGTACGAGCAATTTAAAAAATGAATTTATGCAGGCTGATTTAATTCCTTATAGGGTTGAGGTGGGTTTGCAGGATAGTAAAGCGGACAAAGGTTTAGCTATAGAAGCGAAGCTAAAGCCTCTATATGAATTTTATTGGCAAGCAGATTAGCTATACAACAGTAAGTTAATTTGTTAAAAATCAAATAATTGTAAATTTAACCCAAGGTCACAGAGTTCTATGAGAAAGCAAACTGGTTTTACAATCATTGAATTAGTCGTAGTGATTGCTCTATTGGGCATTTTGGCAGCGGTTGCATTGCCTCGTTTTATCAATGTAACAGGTGATGCGCACAATGCAGCGGTAAAAGGGACTGCTGGTGGTTTTGCAGCAGGTGTAGCTTTAGCTAAAGCCAAAGCTGTTGTAGAGAATGCAGCCTCTGGAGCATCTGTTCAATTGGATGGTTCTGTCAGTGTTGTTGTAAATGGTACGGGTTATCCAGTTGGTGCAGATGGTTCAGCACCAACTAACCTAGCTGACCTTCAAGATGCAGACTGCGTTGAAGTTTGGGATGGCGTTCTACAGGGCACCCGCCCAGTAGCTTCTTCGGCGGAACCTACATCTTCTAACGGTGTGGACTATGAAGCGCAAGGTAATGGTGCTTCGTGTGACTTCGTTTACAAAAGTCAGAACAATGCCGTTAGCCCAGCAGAGGATCGTGTAATAACTTACGATTCTAGCAACGGTAGCGTTAGCGTTACTGGTACTGACGAGTAAATAGTTATTCTCTATGGGCAGCATAGCTTCTGATCTATTTAGTCAATGCTGCTCTAAATCTTGCCAGCGTGGTTTTACGCTGGTCGAGATTATCGTTGTTATCATCCTGCTGGGTATTCTCTCAGCTGTTGCTATCCCTCGAATTGGTAATGTTGCTCGTTACGATGAGCTTGCGCTTCGTAGTGCCATCATGGGCTCGTTACGTTTAGCGCAAAAAGCCGCTTTAGCGCAGCATGCTTCCTCTGTGTACTGGGTGCTAGAACGCTCGTCTGATACACAATGGCAGATCTCTTTGTTGATTGACTCTGACACTTCAGATGCAACGCCACCAACCAGTATTACCCCTCCTCAGCTCAATGCTGAGATCACAGCGGATGCGTTATTATCCTACACCGCGTCCCTTGTATCGGGCTCAGAATCAGGCAGTTTGTCGTCTGGGGAAAACCTAGTGGTGATGTATAACCAACTGGGCGATATGATCCGTGTTGATAACAATGTTGTTCTAAATTCTGCTGCGAGCTTTCCAGACGACGGCCAAGAGGTTGATAGCAGTCTGCAATTTACCGATGACAATGGCGACTACTGCCTTTCACTGACAGGGTATACCTATGAAACGACCTGTCGCTGAACGAGGCTTCTCGCTAGTTGAAGTAGTCATCACCATTGTGATTATTGCTATCGCTCTTACAGCGGCGATAGCAGGTTGGGGCACCATTGCCCGCCATAGTTCCGATGTCATGTGGCAAACCAAAGTATCCTATCTTGGGCAGGCCTATCTCGAAGAAATTTTGTCACGCCGATACGATGAACTTACGCCTCTAGGCGGTAGCCCACCTTGTGATCCTTGTACGCCCGCAGCGCAATTTGGCGTGAATGCTGGTGCGCCAATTACCAGTAAAGATGGTGAATCCCGGGAAGAGTTTGATGATGTTGATGACTACCATGGCTTAACAGAGAGCGCGGTTGGTTTATTCAATGCGCTTGTGACGCCGGGTGGTATTCAGTCTTATGAAGGTTATGAAGTCTCTGTTCAGGTGACTTATGTCGGTAGCACCTATTTCTCAGGTGCTGACTCTGAATTAGTCAAACAAGTGATTGTTACCGTTACTCCTCCAGCCAATACGGGGCAGAGCCCTGTGGTGTTCAGTGCTTTGCGGGGTAACTACTGATGCGTCGTCAAAGCGGTTTTACACTGGTTGAATTAATTGTCGTGATTACCTTGTTGGGGATCATCTCTCTGGTAACCGTAGGCTTTATTACTTCAACCATGCAAGGCTATGCGGATCTAACGAGGCGTGATCAGCTTTCATCTGCGGCACGTGTGGCAGTTGAGCGTATGGCGCGCGAGATCAGAAACGCCCTGCCTAATAGTATCCGTGTTGGTGACTCAGGAAATTGCTTAGAGTTTATACCTGCCTTGGCGGCCTCTCGATATATCTCTGTACCGCTAACGGCTGTTTCGGCATCGTCAGCATTTAGCTCCGTGCCGTTTGCTACATCACCTGATCTTGGCCGTGTGGCTGTATACCCGATAGATACTAATACCGTGGATGAACCCGGCAGACCTGCAGGGCAAAACCCAATCTACGATCTGGATAGTTGGTCGATTATCTCCCCAATGATCAGTGCCAGCAGCGCATTGGAGTCAGGATCAGGCACGGTGGATGTGTTATTAAACTCTACCCATCGTTTTCCCGCGGATTCCCCCTCAAAACGTTACTTTATTGTTGATGAGCCGGTGAGCTTTTGTGTCGTAGGGAGTGATCTTTATCGTTTTCAGGGGGTAAGCGGTAGTGCGTACACTTATGCGATTACCCAGCCTACAGGCGCAACTTTATTTGCCAATCTAGCAGAGCCACAGGAAGCGCTGTTGGCAAGTGATGTCGTAAGCCCTGTGGATAACGATGCCTTTACATACAGTGAAGCGACATTACTTCGAAATGGCATTGTCCTGTTTGATCTGTTTGTAGAGGATCAGGTACTAACCAGCAGGGATACAACGCAGGAAAGTATCCGAGTTCAATTTGAGGTGCAGGTGAGAAATGTCCCATAAATTACCTGTAGTTGCGTTGAGATCTAAACAGCGAGGACTGGGTCTTATCTCGGCTATCTTCGTGATCACCGTATTAGCGGTCATCATTGCCGGTATGAGCCGTTTCTTTGCGCTTAGCCAAGATGTGACAGCTCAAGAGTTTCTTGGCGCTAGGGCGATTACAGCAGCGCAAACGGGGATAGAGCTAGAACTAACCTGTCTAGGCAATGGAGCATCTGGCTGTGTGGCTTCGGCTGCAGTTGGAAGCCCGCCTGCACAAGTTGATTATTGGCCAGGGCCTGCCGCCAGCGATACCTTTAATATCAATGGCCTGCAAGGGTGTCGATCGGAAGTTTTTTATCGGACGGTGACATCGCCAGAAGGTGATTTCTGGACCATCGATAGTACGGGCTACTGCGGTGGTAGTGGCTTGGATGGTGCTTCGAGGAAGGTTGTGATCAGAGCTGCCCAATAAAGAGCAGCTCCGGTAAAGCCTAACTTATATACCGTATTCGTCGCGGTATTTACGAATCGCTTCAAGTTCAGTCGCCATATCGCCTTTTTCAGTCAAGTAATCAATTAGATCACCTAGGCTAACGATGCTGATAACAGGCATGTTGTAGTCGCGCTCTACTTCCTGAATCGCAGATAGTTCGCCTTTACCTTTCTCTTGACGGTTAAGGGCAATCACAACACCAGCAGGTTTTGCGCCCGCTTGATCGATGATTTCCATTACTTCACGAATCGCTGTGCCTGCTGTGATTACATCATCGATGATCATCACGCCGCCTTCCAGAGGTGCACCTACAAGGCTACCGCCTTCACCGTGAGTTTTTGCTTCTTTACGGTTGAATACGTAAGGAACATCATCACCGTGCTGATCAGATAGGGCTACCGCTGTTGTCGCAGCTAGCGGGATACCTTTGTACGCAGGGCCAAGCAGTACATCGTAGTTAACGCCAGAATCTTTGATCGCCTGAGCGTAAAAGCGGCCAAGCTTAGCTAGCGCAGTACCTGTGTTGAAAAGACCGGCATTGAAAAAGTAAGGGCTAGTACGGCCAGATTTAAGCGTGAACTCGCCAAAACGTAGTACGTTCTGTTCGATAGCAAACTCAATAAACTCGCGCTGGTAATCCTGCATGGCAAACTCCGCTGGGAAAGGGGTAAAAATTTTGCGGCTATTCTACCAGCGGAAGCCTAGAGTCTCCATTGTTCAACGAACACTCAAAAAATTTCATTTTGCTTAACTTCCCTATACAATTCGAGCAATCGCTAAAAATAATAGATAAGTCTGATAACGGACAGGAACACCTTCTATGCGCGTCATCACATTCAATGCTCAAGGTATTGAACAAGCTACTGAAAACGGTTTTTTTGACTGGATGGTCCGTCAAGATGCTGATGTTGTTTGCTTGCAGGATCTGCGGGCGAAAGAATATCAACTTGATGACGAACGCTACCACCCCGAAGGTTATCACTCATACTTCTTCGATGCTTGGGAAGATGGTTACAGTGGCGTTGCTATATACAGCCGTACAATTCCTAAAGCGATCATGACCGGTTTGGGTTTCGAACTGTGTGATCAGCACGGCCGTTTTATCCAAGCGGACTTTGATGATGTCAGTGTTGGCTCATTCTGCCTCCCTTCTGGTTTGAAAGGTGAAGAGGCGCAGCAACAGAAAGAAGCCTTTATGGTCGACTTTATCGGTCACCTAAATAAAACCCTGCGTAAGCGTAGAGAGTTTATTTTCTGTGGCACGACTAACATTGCGCACAAGCCAGTTGATCTTAGTAACTGGTACGCTAACCAAACGGTTTCTGGCTTCCTGCCGCAAGAGCGTGAGTGGATGGCTGAGATCTTTGATGAGATGGGCTATATCGACGCTTTCCGTCAGATCAACAAAGCAGAACGTCAATTCAGCTGGTGGCCTGATTACAACCGTGCCCGTAAGTTGAACGAAGGTGCACGCCTGGATTATCAGATCACCTCAGCTAGCCTGCGTAAGACCGTTAAAAATGCGCAGATCTATCGTGATCAGATGTTCAGTGAACACGCGCCAATCATCATCGATTACGATTTTGATTAAGACGATTTAGAAAACAAAAAAGGAGCCAATAGGCTCCTTTTTTAATGGGCTGAAGGTTTATTCAGCCAAAGCTTTTTGCTGCAGATCGATCAGCTCAGAGATACCTTTGCGTGCTAGATCTAACATCGCGTTCAGTTCTTCCTGAGTGTAAGGTGCGCCTTCAGCAGTACCTTGCACTTCGATAAAGCCACCGTCGCCAGTCATGATCACGTTCATATCGGTTTCAGCTTTGCTGTCTTCAGCGTAATCCAAATCTAGAACAGGCTCGCCTTCATAGATGCCTACAGACACTGCAGCGATCTTCTGCACCATAGGGTCGCCTTTCATAGCGCCGTTCTTATCTTGCTTAAGTACATTGATCGCATCTTGAAGGGCAACATAAGCACCCGTGATAGACGCTGTACGCGTACCGCCATCCGCCTGAAGAACGTCACAGTCTAGGGTGATTGTGTTTTCGCCTAGCTTTTTAAGATTAAGCGCAGCACGAAGAGAACGACCGATTAGACGTTGGATCTCTACAGTACGGCCGCCTTGTTTGCCTTTAGCCGCTTCACGACCGTTACGAGACGTTGTAGAGCGAGGCAGCATGCCGTACTCAGCAGTAATCCAGCCTTGGCCAGAACCGCGCAAAAAACGAGGTACACCGCGTTCTACAGTTGCAGTACAAAGCACCTTTGTATTACCAAACTCAACTAAAACGGAGCCTTCAGCGTGCATAGTAAAGTTACGAGTGATCTTAACTTCACGCATCTGATCATTTTCACGTCCGCTTGGGCGGTGCTTCTTAATACCAAGAGTTTGCAGCTGTTCTGAAATAGATGAACTCATGCCTGTCCTTTATCAATATTCTGGTCTGCCATAGCGTGGCACTGCCGAGCTAGGCTGTTACAATGCGAATTAATGATGCATTTTAATCGAGAATGAACAATATGACACGTAGCATGACAGCTTTTGCTCGACAGGAAGCCGAGCACGAATGGGGATCTCTTAGTTGGGAGATCCGTTCCGTTAACCATCGTTATCTGGAACCTCACCTGCGTTTACCGGAAAACCTAAAAGAGCTAGAAGGTTTTCTACGTGAGCAGCTACGTAAAAATCTAAGTCGCGGTAAAGTTGAATGTACTCTGCGCTTCAATCCAGAAGCGAAAGTTCAGCAACTGGTGGTTAACCCTGCGTACGCGCAAGAAGTTGTACAAGCCGCTGAGCAGATCCAAGGCATGCTGAAAGAGCACCAAGCGCTTGATCCACTCGAGCTACTGCGCTGGCCTGGTGTGCTACAAGACACCAAGCTAGATATGGATCTAGTTAAAAAATCGGCTAAAGATCTTTTCGGTACAGCGCTTAAAGACCTAATCGAAGGACGCGGCCGCGAAGGTGTTGAGCTTGCTACACTGATCAACCAGCGTCTAGATGCTATCAGCGAAATCATTAAAGAAGTTCGCGAAAAGATGCCACAAATTCTGCAAAACCAACGCGATAACCTGCATCAGCGTTTAGCGGAGCTAAAAGTAGAGCTAGATGAAGGCCGGGTTGAACAAGAGATCGCACTTCTAGCGCAAAAAGCCGATGTCGATGAAGAGATGGACCGCCTTGATACCCATGTACAAGAAGTACGCCGTGTCCTAAAACAAAAAGGCCCAATTGGCCGCCGCTTAGACTTCTTAATGCAGGAGCTAAACCGCGAAGCGAATACGCTTTCTTCAAAATCGATTGTTGCGAGCACAACTCAGTGTGCAGTGGAGTTGAAGGTTCTAATCGAACAGATGCGTGAGCAGATCCAGAATATTGAGTGATTTAATCTAGAATCATTAGAACCCTACTCTGATCAGAGTAGGGTATTCTTCAAGCCTTACTTAAAGCGTACTTTGTGCGCTTTTCTCGCCTTTATTACTCAGTGCCAGTTGTTGCTCACTCTTCGGCTGATCTAAGCGAGCAATATAGTCTTTAAGTTGCCGTTCAAATGCGTTTTTCTTCTTGCCTGTGAGTGATACCGCAATTGGAATTTTGGCTTTCATTGCGTTCACAGGACGGCCGTTTTTATGTAGTTCGAAGTGCAGGTGAGCGCCGGTTGAGCGGCCTGAGTTGCCGGATAGGGCGATCTTTTGACCACGTTTTACGCGTTGGCCTTTCACTACATAGGATCTATGTAGGTGTAGGTAACGGGTTTTGTAGCTCTGGCCGTGTTTGATCTCGATATAGAGACCAGCGTACTTGTGGCGAACCACACGGGTTACCACTCCATCACCGGTGGTTACTACTGGCGTGCCGATTCGCATGGCGAAGTCGGTGCCGTTGTGCGGGCGAATCAGGCCGGTAACTGGATGACGACGTCTTGGATTGAAGTTGGAAGATAGGCGGTATTTGCCGTTAAACGGATAGCGCTGGAAAGCTTTCTCTAGGTTACGGCCTTTCTCATCGTAGTAGTTATCTTCAAATAGGAATGCGCTGATGTTGTGGCGGTTCTTAATACGGATCGCCTCAACTTTGGTGTTACCAGTTGCTTCGCCATCAACATATTGGCGAGAAACTAGTACTTCAAACTTATCACCCCGTTGGATATCACGGCGGAAGTCCACGCGTTGTTTGAGCACTTGGGTAATTGATTGTGCTTCAGCCTGAGTTAGCCCCGCTTTTTTACCGGAGCCAGTAAAGCTATAGAGGATCTCGCCCTGGATTAACCTGTTTTTCCAATCCCCTTCGATACGGATCTCTTCAAACTCAAAGCTATCGGCTTTTCGTGTATACACAACTTTGTGCGCAAGGCTAAATTGTAGTTCGAGGCGCTGTAGTTTTTGATTTTGCTTTTCAAAAACTAAAGTGTGCCCAGGCATTAGATTATCTAATGCTAGAACGTTTACGTCAGTTTCTAGCAGTTGGTACATGGTTTTTTGAGGCAGGTGTAAGCGCTCAAAAATTTTACCTAAGGTATCGCCTTTACGAACGATGTATTGGTAACCATTAGTGCCTGTATCTGGCACCAGCAGGGTTTCTGCGGCTGGGACGCTGTCGAAAGTCCACGGCGCTTTTAGCTGACGAATGCTGAAATTGGGTTGTTCAAAGGTCGGTACGTCGGTGTCCACAAGGTGCTCTAAAGATAAAGGTGTGGACGAATGAGGGCGATCGCCGGAGGGTAGGAAAACCGCCACTAGAAGCATTGCTGCTAAGGCTATAATTGCGCGCTGGTGGCGTTTAGGTAAAGCTGTTACAAAACCTGCTGAGGCTGAAATCCAGCGCATCAAAGTAAACCGTCGTACAAAGTTTGAGTCATAAGTCCTTTCGATCATATAGTATTTATCGCTGAAAGGCCCGTATTTCCTCACGATTCGTAGTTTTAAATCGCATATTTAGCCTGTTTTCATGGTGAAAAGGGGGAAAGATCTTATAATAGCCCTGCAGCAAGACGGTTTGCTGCTTCAATTTGAGTATGAGAAATCACATGGCTAAAGGCACGTTATATGTTGTTTCGGCTCCTTCGGGAGCGGGTAAAACCAGTCTCGTTAAGGCGATGCTAAAACAGGATAATGATATTGTCGTATCAGTATCCCATACCACGCGGGATATGCGCCCTGGGGAAACCAACGGTGTGGACTACAATTTCGTGTCTATGGATGAGTTCAATCAGATGATTGAAGCATCTGATTTCCTAGAATTTGCTGAAGTATTTACCAATAAGTACGGCACCTCCCAACGTTGGGTTGAGGATCAGCTAGAGCAGGGTAAAGATGTGATTTTGGAGATCGATTGGCAGGGTGCTCAGCAGATCCGCCGTCTGATGCCTGAATGCTTGTCTATTTTTATTTTGCCGCCATCTCGTGAAGCGCTTCAAGAGCGCCTTACAAATCGTGGCCAGGACAGCGACGAAGTAATCAACCTACGTATGTCTGAAGCCGTTAGCGAAATGAGCCATTATGGCGAGTACGATTACCTTGTGATCAACGATGATTTTGATCAGGCGCTGCGTGAACTACATGGTGTATTCCTGTCGCAACGTATGCAGATCGTCCAGCAACAAGAGCGTTGCCGAGAACTGTTGAGCTCTCTATTGTCATAAGCCGAATATGCAGGTAAACTGCGCGGTCTTTTTAATATACCGAATTCTGAGGTTACCCCCATGGCACGAGTTACCGTTGAAGATTGCCTAGAAAACGTAGATAACCGTTTTCAGTTGGTTATGGTTGCCGCTAAGCGCGCACGTCAGCTTGCTACTGGCGGTAAAGAACCAAAAGTAGAGTGGGAAAACGACAAGCCAACCGTTGTTGCTCTACGTGAAATTGCAGAGGGTCACACTGACCGTACTATTCTGGACGAAGTCGAGCAAGACTAAGCCCAAGCACACTGCTTTATCAGACGCCTCGCTATCATGCGGGGCGTTTGTGTTTATACTTGTTGGTAAATTCGTTAGTAATTCCTTGTTTAGGTCTTTTCCTAGCAGAATGAATGCGGCATCATCAGATGTAATGTGCATTTATTTGTTTGTAGCACTGGAGGGGCAATGCCGACCATTGACGCACTTTCTCAACGCCTGAATGATTACCTGGATCTGGAACAGATTCAGCAGGTGCGTCGTTCCTATTTTTATGCCGAGCAGGCCCATGATGGCCAGAAGCGTAAAAGTGGTGAACCTTATGTAACACATCCCCTTGCCGCGGCAAATATTCTTGCAGAACTGCGTATGGACCATCAGAGCCTGATGGCAGCCATGCTGCACGATGTTATCGAAGATACCGAGATCGCCTACGAAGGGATCGAATCCCAGTTTGGTAAAGCCGTTGCCGATATCGTTGACGGTGTATCGAAACTGACCCACCTAGAGTTTGAAACCAAAGCCGAAGCCCAAGCCAGCAACTTCCAGAAGATGGTGTTGGCGATGGCGGAAGATATCCGCGTGATTTTGGTGAAACTGGCGGACCGTCTTCACAATATGCGTACCTTGGGTGCGATGCCGGGGCATAAGCAGCGACGCATCGCTCGTGAAACGCTGGATATCTATGCACCGATTGCCGCGCGATTAGGTATGCGTGATGTGCAGGTGGAATTGGAAGATCTGGCATTCCAAGCGCATTACCCAATGCGTGCTAAGCATATCCGTCGAGCAGTAGTTCAAGCGCGTGGTCAGCGTAAAGATGTGATCAGCTCGATTCAGGAAACGATCGAAAAACGCCTCCAGAAAGAGGGGTTGAGCGGCACAGTGACTGGTCGGGAGAAGCACCTTTACAGCATCTACTCCAAGATGAAGGCGCAGCGTAAGTCCTTCTCTGAAATCATGGACGTATTTGCTTTCCGTATCGTGACCGACTCGGTTGATGATTGTTACCGTACACTCGGTGCCGTGCATAACTTGTATAAACCGGTGCATGACCGTTTTAAAGACTATATCGCTATTCCTAAAGCCAACGGCTATCAGTCACTACATACTGATCTGTTCGGTGCACGTGATATCACCATCGAGGTGCAGATTCGTACCCATGAGATGGATGCAGTAGCCAATCAGGGGATTGCTGAACATAGCCACTATAAGAACGAAGAAGAATTAGATGCCTCTGATAGCGCATTAGGCAGCTATAAGCGTGCCCGTAAGTGGGTGCAGGGCCTGTTAGAGATGCATCAGCGTGCCGGTAACTCGATGGAGTTTATCGACAGCGTTAAGACCGATCTGTTCCCGGATGAGGTTTACGTCTTTACGCCGCTAGGTAAGATTATGGAGCTACCAAGTGGTGCGACAGCGGTAGACTTTGCCTATGCTGTGCATACCGATGTCGGTAACTCTTGTGTATCTTGCCGTATTAACCGCCGATTAGCGCCGCTATCTCAGCCGTTAGAAAACGGCCAAACCGTTGAAATTATTACTACACCAAGTGCACAGCCGAATATGGCATGGCTCAACTTTGTTGTCACAGGTAAAGCGCGTACAGCGATTCGTCACTACCTGAAGAATCAACAGCGTCACGAGTCGGTGGAGCTTGGTCAGCGTTTGTTAAATCAGTTCCTCGCCAATTATGGTGCAACTTTAAACGATATCGATCCGTTCAAACTGCGTGAGCTGCTTCAAGAAGCTGAATTGGATAGCATGGAAGACTTGCTAGAAGATATCGGCTTGGGCAATCGTATGGCGTATGTTGTTGCGCGTAGACTTCGTCCTGAGGAAGAGTTGCAAGTAAGTGGTGATGACGACGAGTCCAATCGCCGCCAGAAACCGATGTCGATTAAAGGTACCGAGGGTATGGTGCTGCAGTATGCGAAGTGCTGTTTACCTATCCCAGGTGACTCGATTATTGGTCATATCAGTACAGGCCGTGGTTTAGTTATCCATCAAACCGATTGCCGTAACATCGGTTATCTGCGTGATGACCCAGAGAAATGTATCTACCTAGAATGGTCAGACAACCTAGACGAAGAGTTCAGCGTTAATCTGACCGTTCAGGTTGAGTCCCATCGCGGCATTATTGCTGAGCTTGCTACGACCACTTCGAGCATAGGTGCGGATGTTGTCGCTATCGATATCAGTGAGCACGAAGGCCAGCTAGCGAATGTCCATATGGAAGTGACAGTGACTGACCGTATCCATTTGGCGCGCGTGATGAAAAAGCTGCGTCGTCTGAAGAGTGTGAACCGTATTACCCGCGACTGATTTCGTTTTCGCAAAAGTTAGCACTAGTTATTCCCCTAGTGCTAAACCTTCCCTTCGATTATCTACAGCGCTTTCCCATTCACCTGAAGCTAGACGACGGAATCCGTGTAGGCCACTATTCAGATCTCTTACCTTAATCTGATGACCCATCGCCTCTAATGGCTGCTGCAACTGATCTATAGGTGTGTCCGCTTCAAGCTCGGTTAAGCCGTTGCGGTTGCTGATATGTGGCTGATTGACGATCTCCTGCATACTGAGGTCAGAGTTGAACATCAGCAACAGGCTTTGCGCTACATAGTTGATGATTCGGCTTCCGCCAGGAGAACCAATGGCTGCATGCAAATTTCCATCTGCGTCGAATACCATAAATGGCGACATTGAACTGCGTGGGCGTTTACCCGGCTGAACGCGGTTGGCGACAATCTGCCCTTTGCTAATACCTTTAAAAGAGAAGTCCGTTAGTTGATTGTTCAGCAGGAAGCCGCCTGCCATCAGGGTCGATCCAAACGCCATCTCGATACTGCTGGTCATCGAAACGGCATTACCCCAACGGTCGACTACAACAAAGTGAGTAGTGGAGGGGCGTTCTGGGGATTGCGCATCAACTAAGTTAGCCATAGCGTGCGGAGGGTTACCGGCCTTAGCTTGACCTAAGTCTCTATCTACTGAGATCAGTTTGGAGCGTTCCTTTAGGTAATTTGAATCGAGTAAGCCTTGTACAGGCACATCGACAAAATCACTATCGGCTAGATAGCGGCCACGATCCGCAAAAGCGAGGCGCGATGCTTGGGTGAAGAGATGGTTAAACTCCAAGCTCTCTGGGGCAAAGGTTGCTAGATCATGTTGCTCAAGCAGTTTCAGAATCTGCAGCACAGTGACACCGCCAGAGGTTGGCGGTGGGAAACCGCACACCTGATACTCTTTGTAGGGTAGGCAGATTGGATCGCGTTCTTTGGCTTGGTAGCTGGCTAGGTCGCTTTTGTCGAGTAAGCCAGGATTATCCTTTATGGACTGCACCTTCTCGGCAATTGCGGTTGCGATAGGGCCGAGATAAAACGCTTGAGTGCCGTTATCAGCAATTAACTGCAAACTGTCAGCTAATTCGGGGTTAGTTCTGATAAAACCTATTGGCAGTGGGGAACCGTCAGGGTTGTAGAAATAGTTTCTTGCTTCGCTATAACGGTTAAGCCCTGGGTTGATACCGCTGGCGATCAACTTATGTAAGCGCGGGCCTATAGGAAAGCCTTCACGAGATTGCTGAATGGCATTATCAAACAGATCTTGCCAAGCGAGCTTGCCGTGTTTTTCCTGCGCCATTTCCAGCATTTTTAACACACCGGGTGTGCCAACAGAGCGCCCGCCGACCATCGCTTCTACCCAAGGCATCGGCTTTTTATTCTTTTGGAACAAACGGTAATCAGCTTTAGCCGGTGCAGTCTCGCGACCATCATAAGCTTTAAGTTCTTGCTGGCTTTGATCCCAATAGAGCATAAAGGCGCCGCCACCAATGCCAGAGGATTGTGGCTCAACTAATGTCAGCATGGCTTGTATGGCAACTGCTGCATCTGCGGCCGTACCGCCTTGTTTCAGTATGTTTAGGCCTGCTTTAGTAGCAAGGGGGTGGGCGGTGACAACTAAGGATTTTTGTGTGGAGATCGCTTCGCTGTGATAGAGCCCAGTAGATGATTCGGGAGCAAGATCTTCTTCCACGGCGTGAGCGGAAAGACCGAGAAGTGAGAAGATGATCAGCAATGCTTGGCTAATTTGGAGAATTATCGACATTTTTCTCATTTAAACTGATTTAAATCGTGAATTTTTGACCAAGAACTTTGCTTTCCCTATTTGTTGCTAATAATCTACCCTTTAGATTAAACCAAGACTAGGTTTGGAGAGAGTAAATTGTCAGTCGGCGTACGAGTTCTGGAAAACAGTGGCGAATTACCGCAGTTTCGCTTGGTGTTATTGCATGATGCTGAAGGTAAGGTGCTGGCTCTGCTTCCTGCGGCGTCATTACTCAATTTAGTTTCTGTCTGGAAAGAGACAGGTCGACAGCTACAGCCTGTTCGTGGCGAAGATGCGAAACGCTATTTTAGCCAAGATGCCTTAAGGCATCCTGAAGGACAGAAAAAACTTTTATCTCTCAAGCTTTTGGTTTCTCCTGAAATTTTGCAGCACGATCGAGTCGAACTGATCGAACCGCACGCTGAGCTGTGTTTTGACGTGAGTGCTAAACAGATCGAGCAAGCGAGCAGCTGTAACTTAGCGCTTACCACAGAGCAGATCGAAGCTGTGCAGCCGAAAGGTGATGACCGTGTTGTTATCACGCAGGCAGTTGAGCGCTTTACTGAGTTGCGAATTAAGCAGCGCCTTGAAGACACATTAGGTCTTCCTTCTCTTTCACCAACGATTAAGAAAATTATAGAGCTTCGCTCTGACCCAGAAGCAGGCGTGAGTGAGCTTGTCCCGGTCGTGCGGATTGATCCTAGCCTTTCTGCTCAAGTGATGAGCTGGGCAGCATCTCCGTATTATGCAGCGCCCGGTAAAGTAAGCTCGATTGATGATGCAGTTATCCGTGTCCTTGGTTTTGACCTCGTGATCAATATGGCGCTAGGTACGGCGATGGGTGAAATGCTTCGTGTGCCTGAAGATGGCCCACGTGGAGCGACGCCTTATTGGCTGCAGTCGGTTTATAACGCTGCGTTTGCTGAGCAGCTATGCCGTGCCATGCCAGAGAATGAAGATCAGCCAAAACCAGGGCTAATCTACCTATCTTCTTTGCTGCATAACTTCGGTTATCTAGTGTTGGCGCACTTGTTCCCGCCACATTTCACTTTGTTATCCCGTTATATCGAAGCGAACCCGCACTTCGCCTTAGATTCGGTAGAGCAGCAGGTGTTGAGCGTTACTCGCGAACAGATTGGTAGCTGGTTGTTGGGTAGCTGGGAATTGCCAGAAGAGGTGACTACTGCGATTCGTCATCAGAACGAACCTGATTACTCTGGTGAGCACAGTAATTATGTCAAAGTAATGTATATGGCGAACCGTCTGCTACGACAGCAGGGTTTGAGTGATGGTCCTTTGGAAGAAGTACCGGAAGAAATGTATGCAGAGCTTGGTCTTAAAGAGCCAGATGTAGCGAAAATGTTACGCCGTCTAATGCGTAATGACGAAGATATTAAAGAGTTAACAGCGTTACTGGGTGACTAAACGTCACCCAGCTCTTCTTCAAGGGCTTCCAGAGCTTCTTGCTGCTCCATCCATTCTTCTTCGGTTTGCTCTGCTTGCTGTTTCAACTCGGCTTGTTGTTGCAGCAAGGTTTTGAGCTGATCCTTGTTTTGCTCTTCGTAGATCGAACTATCACTCAGTGCCGTTTCGATCTCATCTAACTGTTCGTGCTGCTTCTCCATCGCTTTTTCTAGCTTTTCCAACTGCTTTTTCAGCGGACGTAGCTGGTTACGACGTTCGGCGGCTAAACGTTTCTGTTCCTTACGCTCTGCTGCAGAGAGAGTCTTTTTCTCTTCTGTCGCTGCAGGGGCGAACGCTTCAGCTTCGGCTTTTTGTTCGAGGCGCTTCTGTTCTAACAACCAGTTTTGGTAGTCATCTAGATCGCCTTTGAACTCTTCAACTTTGCCGTTAGCAACCAGAAGGAACTCATCGACAGTATTACGCAGCAGGTGACGGTCGTGGGAGACTAGAATCAATACGCCTTCGAACGATTGCAGAGCAAGGGTCAGTGCGTGACGTACTTCCAGATCCAAGTGGTTGGTCGGTTCGTCCATCAATAGTAGATTTGGTTTCTGCCAAGCGATCATAGACAGCGCAACGCGGGCTTTCTCACCACCGGAGAAGTTATCCACAGGCTCTAGAGCTCGATCCCCTATAAAACCGAAGGAGCCTAAGAAATCACGGATCTCTTGTTCAGAGGCATTTGGGCTAATGCGTTTGATATGTAAAAGCGGTGAAGCCGCCATATCGAGTGCTTCAAGCTGATGCTGGGCAAAATAACCGATCTGCAAGTTGTCACTTTCGTGGCGTTCGCCATTGCAGAGTTCCAAATCGCCCACGAGTGACTTAACTAGCGTTGATTTACCAGCACCGTTCGGGCCAAGAAGGCCAATACGTGCACCCGGTGTCAGAGTCAAAGAGGTTTTATCCAGAATAACGCTATCGTCATAGCCGCATTGTGCATCGTACAAAGTCAGCAGTGGCGACGACATCTTGTCTGCAGAGCAAAATTTAAAGCTGAACGGGCTATCAATGTGCGCAGGCGCAATTTTCTCCATGCGTTCCAGCTCTTTGATACGGCTTTGTGCTTGTTTCGCCTTCGTTGCTTTAGCACGGAAACGGCGGACAAAGTTTTCAATTTCACCAATACGTTGCTGCTGTTTCTCGAACGCAGATTGCTGCTGCGCTAGACGGTCAGCTCTCTGTATTTCGAATGCCGAGTAACCACCTTTGTATAGGTTCAGCTTATTACGCTCGATATGGGTGATATGGCTCACCACGTTATCAAGGAAATCACGGTCATGGGAGATCAGAATCAACATGCCAGGGTATTGGCGCAGCCACTGTTCCAACCAGATCGTTGCATCCAGATCCAAGTGGTTGGTTGGCTCATCCAATAGTAAAAGGTCAGATGGGCACATCAGCGCTTGAGCTAGGTTAAGACGGATTCTCCAGCCACCTGAGAACTCTTTGACTGAACGGGTGATATCGTTATGGCTAAAGCCTAAACCGGCGAGAAGCTGGGCTGCACGAGACTCAGCGCTATAACCGTTGTGGTTATCTAGCTCGGCATGCAGCTCGCCTAAGCGATTCATATCATGATCGGCTTCTGCTTTTGCTAGTTCTTGCTGGATAGAGCGGAGCTTGTAATCACCGTCTAAGACGTAGTCGAGTGCTGAGCGATCAGAGGTTGGAACCTCCTGCGCCATATGAGAGATACGCAGTCCCCCCGGTAGCTCGAGGTCTCCGTTATCACAGTGAAGCTCTCCGAGTAGCAGTTTAAACAGAGAGGATTTACCCGCACCATTTGCACCAACTAAACCGACTTTCCACCCGGAATGCAGGGTTAGATCGGCTTGTTCTAGCAATATGTTGTGGCCGCGTTGTAAGCTAACTTGCTGAAATTGAATCATGGCGGCGGATTTTAACATAGAGATGCAATTGAAAAATGACCTTTGGGACTTTGCGCTCAACTTTTATCAACAGCCGGGCATAGAGCAGAGCTGTTTAGAGTTACAGAACGAGTTTGGGTTGAGCATTAACCGTCTGATCTTTGCCTGTTGGGGCGGGATACAGGGCTATGTGCTCGAATCGATTACTTGTGATGAAGCGGATCACTGGCAGCAGGAGATGACCCATCCACTGCGTGGTGTTCGTTATAAAGTGCGCGAACGTAAGCAGCAAGAATCGGAATATGAGGCTTGTTATCAGAAGCTGCGTCAGGCTGAATTGGCTTGTGAGCAGATCGAGTTAGCCTTGCTTTATCAACAGGGCCAAAAGGCAGCACAAAAAGAGCCGTCATCAGAATTAATTGAAGAAAACCTGCATCGCTATTTGAAATATCAAAAAGTGCCTATAGATAAAGAGATATTAGGCGCATTAAATGCCCTGTTACAGGCGGCGAACACCTACTTAAGCACGAATCATAAGGAATAGGTGGTGCCTCGCTGAACTTTACTGTTTAATCAGGGACTAATAAAGCCTGTTGTAACTTGTAGGTTTATCTCAATAGATAGGATAGCTGCCGCAAAAGGCGCGCTGATTCCAAAGAATTACAAACAAGGATATTTAGCATGAAACAAACTTTGCTGGCGGTTGCTCTAGGTGCCGCGATGGTATCTCCAATGGTTTCTGCAGTGGAACTAAAAACTGAAGAGCAGAAAGTTAGCTACAGTGTTGGTCTTATGGTTGGTGAACAGCTTAAGACGATTCCTAATGTTGATTTTGATGCGTTCCTTGAAGCTGCTAAAACAACTTATGGCGATAAAGAGCCAAAGCTGTCACCTGATCAGGTACGCGAAGTGATGACTGCTTTCCAGAAGAAACAGATGGAAGAGCAGAAGAAAAAACACGATCAATTAAGTTCTGACAACCTTGAAGCAGGTAAAAAATACCTAGCTGAAAATGGTAAGAAGAAAGGCGTTACAACAACTGAGTCTGGCCTTCAGTACGAAGAGCTAACTGCTGGTAAAGGTAAGTCGCCAACAGCTGCTGATACAGTAAAAGTACACTACCGTGGTACGCTAATTAATGGTGAAGAGTTTGATAGCTCGTTCTCTCGTAACGAACCTGTATCTTTCCCGTTGAACGGTGTAATTCCAGGTTGGACTGAAGGTCTACAGATGATTAAAGAGGGCGGTAAAGCGCGTTTGGTTATCCCTGCTGATCTAGCATACGGTCCAGGTGGTATGGGCAATGCAATTGGTCCAAACGAAACATTGATTTTTGAAGTTGAGCTTCTGGAAATTAACCCAGGTGCGGAAGAAGCTGCTGAAGTTGAGAAGAAGTAATTACTTCTTAGCGTGATTTGAATTAAAAAGGCCGGTGCTGTGAAGCATCGGCCTTTTTGTTGGATTTTTGTGGCAATAGTCTCGTTCTGAAATAGGCTTAATTAGCTTATTTCAGCTCATTCATGATGCCGTTTGAACCAATGGCATAATATTTACCCTGCCCAAAAGCGACTGCATATACACCGGCATGCACTGGCCCGTAGGGGTCGCGCTTATGAATCCGCCATGTGCGAAGTTCTGCACCGGTTTTAACATCCCAAAGCTGTACTAAGCCCGCTGCGGTACCGGTTAATAGCTTAGAGTTATCTGGAGAAAAACGCGCGCTTAGATAACTGACACGCTTTTGCAGTAGATCTTTGATGTTGCTCAGAACGTGTAGTTCTTTGCCGCTATTCACATCCCAAATAACCGCTTTATCTAAACTGCCAGCACTGAAGGCATATTGAGCATTGGGTGAAATAGCGACAGTATCCACTACATTGCCAAACTCTAGCTCACGTAGCATTTCACCGGTCTGCATGCTCCATAGCTTAGCTTTGTAAGCATCAGAACCTGTTAGCGCAAGGGTGCCGTCATCACTGAGGTCAACACTGCGAACACGTGCATTATGGCGAAGGGTACGTTGGACACCGCCGTTTTTGACATCAAAATATACAGCGGTGTGATCGGCTAGGCCAAGTAGCGCGAAATCACCATTCGGGGATAGGTCCATCTGCATGATCTCAGCAGGGGAACTCCAGAACCACTCTGGTTTACCGGTTTTTACATCCCATAGAACGAGATCTTGCTGGTTTGCTGTCGCGGCATAAGTGCCTTCCGGAGAGAAGGCCGTTGCTGCGATGATAGAGAAGTCTTTGGCTTTATGATTCCAGTTGAACAACCGCTCGTGATTGCTGCTCTGCCAAAGGCTTCCGCCGTGATTGAAAGAACCTATAACACTATGAGAGCCATTTTCGGATAAGGCAGCGGAATATGCGCCGGTAAGTGCATATTCCTTCCACAAACTTGGGTCATCACCGCCACTACAGCCAGTTAATCCGAGGATACTGCCAGCCAGTAGCAGTTTACTAAACCCATAGCGCATTAATTATTATCCTTCTACCGCTTCTCTGTGGGAGGTATGAAGCACGGCAATCATTTTATCTTCGAGTTCGAAGCGTTCTTCCAGTGCTTCTCCAAGTTTAGATAAACGCTCGGAAAATTCACGGATCTGTTGCACTGTAGGATCAAGAAGATTATTAAAATCATCGTTAAAATCTAGCGCTATATCAGTGCTTACCTGAATTTTAGGTAGCAGTGACTGGCCTTCTTCAAGACTGCCATCATTGAAATCGCTGCCTTCCAATAGCAGCTGCTCATAGACCTCAAAGTGTCCAGAGGAGAGATAATCCATCAATGTCTGGCAAAAGCCTTGAGCTTTATTATTCAGCTCTTCGTTGATGTGGTGTTCAGGCAGATGGACAAATTGGCTGATCAGCATCTGACGTTCTTCAAGCCAAGAATCGATGATCTCGCTGACACCGCCCCAGCGCTCTTTAGCGTTTTTGCATTTCTCTAACATCCTGCGCTCCTTTCCTACCATGTAGACAGGGGTTGGTAAATTCAGTGTGAAAGTGATTTACCATTTCTATTTATTAGTACCCTTTCGCTCATCATATTCCTAAGCTGATTCAGGGTGCAACCGTCCCTATAGTAAAAAATAGTTTTTTCGCCTGCTTTGATATAGAACAGGGTCAAACACAGTTAACTTTTTGTCCATCAGCCCCTGTTGGGGCCGGAAATAGCGCGCTATACTGCTGCTATTGAACACGAATGACTGAGGCGAACAATGCTTAAGCGACTGGTTTTATTTATTTTTTTGGCTTTTTCTGTACAACTGACTTGGGCAGAAGGTGATGAACAGAAAACCGCTGAAGACTATGTTAATTACATCGAATTAAAAGCGTTTGTAACCAATTTTGGTGGTGTAGGTAAAACGCGCTTCCTGAAATGCGAAGTGACGATTCAGGTATCAAGCGAAGCGGCGCACCATGCGGTAAACCACCATATGGCGCATATCCGTAATGATATTGTGTTTCTGCTAAGTGCTCAGACTGATGACACGGTTGGTACAGTTGAGCTACAGCAAGAGCTAGCGAAGAAAGCACTGAAGAAAGTACAAAACATCTTAGTAGAAGAAGAGGGTGAAGGTTTCGTATCTGACCTTTTCTTTACGAGTTTCGTAGTACAGTAGCTACTAACCGAAAACAAAAAAAGCAAGCCACTTCGGTGTCCTGCTTTTTTTATGGGTGCAATATAGGGCGGTTAATTAGTTCGCCATATAGTCCGCTAAGTAGGCATCAAAGTCTGGCTGCTCCGCCGCTTCAATTTGCTGTTGTTCCACAAGGGAGCTTTGGCTGAGTTCTTCCAACATCGCTGCCATCTCTGATGAAGGTGCTTCGGATAGCAGAGTTTCTTTATGGCGCTGTGCTTGTTGCATCACAAAGTCACCGTGGTCGAAATTCTTATCCTGCATCTCTTTAAGTACTTGCGCTGATGGCGTTAGCTCAGGATCTAGCAACTTAGCTTTTTGGACTTTAATTGCTGCGCCAAATTGACTGCTATTGTGTGCTTGATCAAACAGCGTTGCCGTTTTCTCCATTTCTGCGAGAAGCTCGATGCCCCAATCCTTCAAAGTAACCGTCTGATCGTTGTTGATTAGTGTCAAACCTGGTTCACGGCCGCGAGTGACCACCTGCTGGTGGTTATCTTGAATCTGCTCACACTCAGCATTGCTAATTTCGCTATCGTCCATCAGCAAGCAGGTGACTAAGAACAGGTCTAAGAAATCAGCTTGGGTCTGATCGATACCCAAAGGTAGGAATGGATTTATATCGGTATTACGTACTTCGATATATTCCACGCCCTTAGACATCAACGCATGAATCGGTTTTTCACCGGATTCTGTGACGCGCTTAGGACGAATATCGCTGTAGTATTCGTTTTCAATCTGCAAAACATTGGTGTTTAGCTGTCGATATTCACCGTCTACTTTAACGCCGATCTCTTCGTATTGCTGGTAAGGCGTACGGATCGCGCTCTCTAGAGATTTTGCGTAGGTATCTAGATGGTTAAAGCAGATATTTAGGCTAGCTTGAGCTTTGTTGGAGTAGCCAAGGTCGCTCATTCGCAATGAAGTCGCATAAGGCAGATACAACGTGCCTTTGCCCATCTCTTTTAGGTTGTGCTTTTTACCTTTTAGGAAAGAGCTACATAAAGCCGGAGAGGCACCAAAGAGATAGATCAGTAACCAGGAATAACGACGGAAATTTCTGATCAGGCCGAAATACGCTGCGGATCGGAAATCTTGTAGTGATAGTTCACTGCCTGAAAAACTATGGTAAAGCGGCCAAAATGCTTCAGGGAGTGAGAAGTTGTAATGAATGCCGGCAATGGTTTGCATCACTTTACCGTAGCGATGCTCTAAACCTACGCGGTAGATGTATTTCATCTGGCCGACGTTTGATGAGCCGTAACGAGCGATAGGGATCTCTTTCTCTGGCGGCAACAAGCATGGCATGCTGGCTGGCCAGATCTGCTCTTTATCGAGTTTCTGATAAGTGTAGCGATGAAGATCTGCAAGGAAGTTCAAGGCATCAGAGGATTTTTCGAAAACGGGCGTTATAAATTCCAGTAAAGCTTCCGAATAATCAGTGGTGATATGAGCGTGAGTGAGAGCTGAACCCAGAGCTTGCGGATGAGAGGTTTGAGCTAAACTGCGTTGATCATCAACACGTAAGCCTTCCTTTTCTAAACCGTGTTGTAGCTGGGTTAGCAGCCCAGAATGGCCTGCTTGGTTAAGCCAATCTAGCTTTTGTTCTAGTGCTGAAGACAAAAGTCGATCCTTTAAGTCACTCGTTGAGGGGCAACATTATAATTGAGGGAATATTAAATTGCTGCAACGAAACAGTTAGTTTGCGCTTTCGACCTAAACTGCCTCAATTAATTCAATCTGACGCGCTAATTTATCAGATAAAGGGCCGTGATTGGCCCCTCTGATTATGCGGCTTCTTCTGTTTTCTGCTTGCCAAAACGTTGTTGTAGTTGGAACCAGCAGATGAGTAGGCAGGGTAAGAAGCCCAAGGTGATGATTACAGAGAACAGGATCCCCATCATAACCACGATACCGACACCTCGATAAAGCTCGGTGCCTGCGCCCGGAATAAAGACCAATGGCGCCAATCCGAATACTGTCGTGACTGTGGACATCAGAATCGGTTTGAGTCGCTTGGCGACGGCTTGGTTTACCGCGTCTACGATAGACGTTTTGCCTAAGTGTAGGTTATCCCGCGCTTGGCAGACGATCAGGATTGGGTTGTTCACTACGGTCCCGAGTAAGATAACAAAGCCCAGCATAGTGATCATATCAAAAGCTTGGTAGAAACTCGGTAAGCCTGTTTGTTGTAACAATTCACCGAGCATATTGGCTGCGACTAAACCGACAACGCCACCTGCGATGCCCAGAGGCACAGTGGTAAGGATTAGGCTTGGATAACTCCAGTGAGACAAAATTACGACTAGAAGTAGGTAGATCAGTAATGCTGCGATGATAAAGTTATTAAATAACGCGGTTTGAGTTGCATCCAGTTGGTCGGCAGCACCGGAAATGCTGATGCTGACTTTCGGTAGGATTTCACCTTCTGCCTTCATCATAGGAATTAATTCGGTTCGTACTTTCTCGACTGCTGTTTCTAGTGCCACGGTTGGCGGTGGCAGGATGTAAACGGAGACGGTACGACGACCTTCGATACGACGAATATCTTCACTTGCGACAGTCTCTTTAATCTCGGCTAGTGCCGATAGAGGCAGAACACCGCCACCTGGAACAGAAATCGGCGTTTGGCTAAGTAGCTCAATGCTTTTTGCTGCATTGAGTTGGCTATACAGCAGCATATCGACTTTCTTATCGCCATCGATAAATTCACCGACATAAGCGCCATCACTGAATGCGGCCACTGCGATACCGAAATCTTCCGCTTTGATCCCTAATTCAGCCAGTCTTTGCCACTTCGGCAAGATCTGTATCAGAGGTTGATCTAAAGAGAGGGATTTTGGTTCTGAATCCAAACGTGGGTTATCAAACATCTCTTTTGCGCGGGTCATCACATTTTGCGCGGTGGTGAAGAGGTCTTGTTGATCAGCACCAGAAACATTAAGCACTACAGTACGGGTACCGCCTTGGTTACTAGAGATAATTGAACCTCGCGATGAAAAGGCGCGCATACCCGGATAGCTGGTAAAGAACTGGGTGATCTCTTTCATCATCGGCTCTTGATGGTCATAGTCTTTAGGCTCACTCAGCAACCACACGGAACCTGAGCCGATATAGAGCAGGTAATAACGTAACGCCGGAATCATCCCTTGTTCGGGTATGTAGTCTTCCGGTTGCTGTTGCACGGCTAGATCGACTTTTTCTTTCACCTCTGCGCCAATCAGGGACATCTCTTTGTAGCTGTAACCGGCAGGGGCAAACATCATCGAAAATGACTTTGGCTCTTCACCTTCGGGTAGGTATTCCGCTGCTGGCATAAACGCAATAGCTAACCCTAAGGTTGCGAAGGTGCTCAGCGTGATGACCGTTATCCGGCGTTTGAAACCATCATTTAGCCAAGTGATCAGCTGCATGATTTTGCCCTGCTGATATTGCTTATCGTCCGATTTAGTCGATAAACCAAAGAATGCGCAGGCAGAAGGCACGACAAACAGCGCAAACAGCATAGAAGCTAAAATGGAAGCGGAGACGGTAATTGCGATATCGGAATAAAGTTGCCCTGCTTCCTGCTCGACAAAAAAGATCGGCGTAAACACTAGAACGGTCGTGGCACTGGAGGCGATGACGGCAGTCCACACCTCTTTTACTCCAGCAATGGCTGATTCAATCCGATCCATGCCTTGGCGTAGTTTCTGCTCGATGCTTTCGAGCACTACGATACTGTTATCAAGAGTCATACCAATCGCAAAGGTAATCCCGGCTAAGGAGATTACGTTGATACTGCGGCCAAACATCATTAAGCCGATAAACGCGGCGATGGTACAAACAGGGAGTCCAAGCAGGCAGAAGAGCGTTGCGCGGCCAGAGCGCATAAATACGTATAGTACAAGGCTTGCCAGTAACGCACCTAAGCAAAGGTTTAGCACCACGCTTTTGATAGAGGCTTCTACATAGCGAACATCATCTCCGATCAGCTCTATACGCATGCCGTTGGGTTTAAGAACATCGCGGCGCAGTTGTTCGACTGCTTGCAGCATGTCTTGTTTGATTTGAATAACGTTGGCACTGGGTTCTCTACGAACCCCTAAAGTGATCGCTCGCTCACCTGCTACATAAGCGACACCGTTAGTTTCATAATGATCGAGTTTGATGTCGGCAACATCTTTCAGGTAAGTGCTAACGCCATTTTCGTGGCGAATAATAAGGTTGCTCAGTTCCTCTAAGTCATTGAAGCGACCTTGAGTACGCAGTAAATAGCGGCGTTTACCCTCTTCAATATCGCCAGCAGAAATATCTCTATTACGGGTTTGGATCGCACTTTTAACATCCGCCATGCTTAGCCCGCGTTGGGCAAGTTGGTCCGGTTCAATATGGATCTGGATCTGACGCTCTGTTTTTCCGCGCATAGAAACTTGGGATACCCCTGGAACCCTTTCCATCACTGGACGTACCTGACGATCAATAAAATCGCTGGTCATGTCCATATCGAGGTTAAATGGATTTCCTGCTTCAGGTACCACGGAAAAATAGAGGAAGGGGTTAGCAGAGAAGGAGCTGATTCTTACACTAGGCTGGTCGACATTATCAGGGTAGCCCGCCACTTGATTAAGCGCGTTGGTGACCTTGATCATCGCCTGATCAAGGTTGGTTTTTGGGGGGAACTCAAGAATGATCTCGGCTTTACCAGTCGAAGCGATCGACTCCATAAATGCTAGATTCGGCAGAGTGCGTAGATGACGTTCTTGCTCTAACAAGATCTCTTGTTCTATATCTCGTGGCGTTGCCCCGGACCAGTGGGTCTCAATCTCAATCACTTGTGCGTCCAGATCAGGGATCATTTGCACCGGCATCTTCAGGCTGGCTACCACGCCCAATAAACAGACCATCAATACCAGAACGGCTAGTAGGCGGCCTTGTTGAATAATTGCTCCTAGCATGGGCAACTTATTCCTCTTTAGAATCTTGTTAAATCCTTAAGGTTGCAGAGTAACTTCTGCACCTTCACGTAATAGCTCGTTACCGCGAATAACAACCTGCTCGTCAGCACTGATCCCATTAATGATCTGGATCTTATCGCCTCTGATCTTGCCCAATTCTACCGGTCTGCGTTCAGCCTTGCCTTCCACTACGATAAATACGCTGTTACCGTCATCGGCATGATGCAAAATGGCATCGCGTGACACCATCACTACGTTTTGCTCTTTGGAAAAGTTCAATTCCAGCTTGGCCGATGTGCCCGGTAATAATAGAGAGTTCGCTTGAACGGGTTTAAAGCGGGTCAGGAATGTTCTGCTCTGCTGCGAGCCCACTGGCACAATAGTTTTGACCAAGCCTTCAATCGCGGTATTCGGGGCCGTATCGGGATAGATTGTGATGGTCGTTATCTCCTGCATGCGGCCGAAATAGGCTTGCGGGATCTGCACATCCAATAGAATTTTATCTAGAGAGACCAGAGTCACAGCTTGATTACCGCTGCTTAACCATTCCCCTTTCTCGGTTTGCTTAGCGGTGATGATGCCAGCAAAAGGTGCGAGTAATTGATGTTGGCCTAGCTCATGTTGGAAACGCTCTTGTTCGGCTTGGGCTGCGGCAAGATCTGATCGAGCTACATCACGCGCCACACGTAGAGAGATCAACGTATTTTGTGCAATGTGTTTTTTCTTGCGAAGCAGTTCCCCCTCTTTTAACTGGCGACGGGCCTCATTTAACTGCGTTTGTGCGGATGTTGTCTGCGCTTTGGATTTGAGTAGGTTCTGACGGGTGATTTCATCATCGAGGCTCAGAATCAGATCATCTTGGTTGACCTGACTGCCAATATCGACACTTAGGTTTTTAACGATCCCTTCAGCGGCTAAGGATAGGTTGGCCGATAGCTCTGCTTGCAACGTACCATGCAGTGTTAGCGTCTCTTCAAAAGGCTCTGCTATGGCAGTTTCAACACGAACGGGCAGCGCTTTGGCATGCGTCAGCGTCGGGATTAAAAATAGAATGGTTAACAGGGCTGAAGCAGCCTTGTTTCTGGAAAAAGTCCGCAGTGGGGTGGGGAACATGTGACAGTTACTCTCACTCAAAAAGTGTGCAACTGATAAATTAAAATCAATTGCTGGGTAACTGCAACTGTATATACACTTTTTTACATTCAAAAAAGTTTGAGGGGAAGCAAATGCTTCCCCTCATCATGGCTTATTGAACCGCTAAAACCTGCATAGAGTTAGTGCCACCATCTTCACCGAGGGATGCCCCGCGGGTGAGGATAACAAGATCGCCCGTTTCTAAAAGGTTACGAGCTTTAAGGCCCGCCAGAATCTCTTCGTTTAGCTTCTCTTTTTCGATCTGAGTGGCATCGAAGAAGATCGGTTCTACACCACGGTACAGTGCAGTACGGCGCATAGTACGTTCATTGCGTGTTACTGCAAAGATCGGCAGACCTGAACGGATACGTGACATCCACAGCGGAGTGGAGCCCGACTCGGTTAAGCAGATGATTGCTTTAACACCCAACAAGTTATTCGCCGTATACATTGCTGAACGTGCAATTGTTTCATCGAAACGTTCCAGCTTTTGCGTGATGTTGGTCGGCGCAGGACGAGACAACTGATGTTTCTCAGCGCCTTGGCAAATCGAAGTCATCGACTTAACCACTTCCACTGGGTGCTGACCGGCCGCAGTTTCCGCAGATAGCATCACCGCATCGGTACCATCTAAAATCGCATTAGCAACGTCGAAGACTTCAGCACGGGTTGGCATAGAGTTTTCGATCATGGTTTCCATCATCTGTGTCGCAGTGATCACAAAACGATTGAGTTCACGAGAGCGTTTGATCAGGTGTTTCTGCACGCCAATTAGCTCGGCATCGCCAATCTCTACGCCTAGGTCGCCACGGGCTACCATAATGCCGTCACAGGCTAAGATGATCTCATCCAGCGCTTCGTTGCTAGCTACAGTTTCGGCACGTTCTACCTTAGCGATAATCTCTGCTCGGCTTCCCGCGTGATCTAGTAGTTCGCGTGCTTCGTGTAGATCGGCCGCGCTACGAGGGAAAGAGACGGCGATATAATCCATATCGATATCACCAGCGACTTTAATATCGCGACGGTCTTTCTCTGTTAGAGCGGCAGCTGATAGGCCGCCACCTTGACGGTTGATGCCTTTGTTGTTGGAAAGTGGACCGCCAATGATCACTTCGGTTTCGATACGGGAGTCGTTGACCGCAGTGACTTTCAACTGAACGCGGCCATCATCGAGTAAAAGGATATCGCCGGCTTGGCTATCTTCTGGTAGTGCTTTGTAATCGATACCGACTTGGGTTTGGTCGCCATCTTCATTACCCAGTTCTGAATCCAGAACAAAGGTATCGCCTGTTTCTAGTTGGATCTTAGTGTCTTTAAATCGTGCGATACGAATTTTAGGACCCTGTAGGTCGCCTAAAATTGCGATAGATAAACCCAGTTTACGTGCTGCTTTACGGACCTCACTGGCACGACGGCGGTGGTCATCCGCGCTGCCGTGGGAGAAATTTAGACGTACAGTGTTTACGCCGTTTCTTAAAATATCTTCCAAAACACCAGGTTCATCGGTGGATGGACCCAAGGTTGCTACAATTTTGGTTCGTTTCAGCATAAGAGTAACTAGTCCCTTCTTCAGATTACGCAAATAATATAGTTATGTATTAATACTCTTCGCCATGTTTGGCGTTAAAGAATATATACCTTAGTATAGAGCGGTTATGTTAACGAAATTAAGTATTTCTTTTGCAGTTACGTTAATAAAAGCCCTTTTTGCACAGACAGGCGAGGTTTTATGCCACAGACTCAATCACTTCGCTGGCGTCAGTATCGGCTGCTATTCTTTGTCGTTTTGGCTTTTGCATTCCTATTGGTGGTTGGGCAAATTACATTTCTTAGTCAGTCCCAAGGTTATCAAACCTTGCAGCAACGCTCCGGTGCCGATCTCAATCGTTACCTGTTGAGCCTGCAGCAGAAACTAGATCGATATAAAGACCTGCCTGCGCTACTTTCATCACACTCCACATTGGTTGAAGCTTTGGCTAACCCTGAAGATGCGTTCCTTTCAGGTCAGGCCAGTGTCTATCTAGAATCAGTGAATAATTCGATTAATGCGACTGATGTGTATCTGATGGACAAGGATGGGACGGCTATTGCCTCGAGTAACTGGGCTGAAGCCTACTCTTTTATGGGGAAAAATTACGCTTATCGTCCCTACTTTCAAGATGCGATTAAAGGTAAACCTGGACGCTATTTTGCGTTGGGGTCAGTGTCTAACAGACGTGGTTACTATTTCTCTTACCCTGTTTATCTGCGCAGCCAGATCATTGGGGTTGTGGTTGTAAAAATTGATCTAAACGAAATTGAATCAGATTGGACCGATCCTGATCTGGATATTCTAGTGACCGATGAAGATGGCGTTATCTTTATCTCAACCCGAGAAGATTGGAAATTCAGAACCCTACATCCATTGACCAAAGCTGATATCCAACGCATTTCGGAGAGTCTGCGCTATGGTGATCATACTTTAACGGCCCTCGAGATTATTTCGCGTGCACCACAGGAAAATGGTGCGACTTTGATTACGCTGGTGGACGGTAAGCGAATAAAAAACCAAGCCCTCGATGGCATCCGGCCACGTGAATTTCTTCTGCAAAGTAGAGAGCTACCTGATAGCGGCTTAACGGTGGTGGTTTTAGCCAGTACAAAGGCGGTTAAAGTGCGGATGTTCTATACCGCTCTGACTGCAGGTTTTATCTTCCTCGCGTTAATCTTGTTGGTGTTAGTGCTGCTGACACGACAGCGTATTACTCGAGAGCGCGCACGTTTTAAGCTCAAAGAAACCCAAGCTTTGGAAGCGAGCGAGCAGCGTGTACGGGCCATCATTGATAACACGCAAGCCGGTCTAATCACGTTGGATGATCAGGGACGGATTGAAAGCCTGAACTTGATGGCTGAAAAACTGTTTGGTTATGACGAACAGGAGGTAAGGAGTAAATACTTTAGTAAATTCCTCTCCCAGAACGATCGTGCGCTCTGTTGGCAGCACTTAACGGCCCCAGATAGTGATCGGCAGCAGGAGCTGTACACAGAAGCGCTAGGATTGCGCAAAGATGGTTCTGAGTTTCCAATTGAATTGATTATCGGTCATATGGATTATGGTGTGGTGAAACGCTTTATCGTCACCATTCACGATATTACTCAGCGTAAGCAGTACGAAGAAGAGTTAAAACGTGCGCGAGAGTTGCTAGAGCATAGGGTTGCAGCACGTACCGAAGATCTTACCAATGCCAACCTTAAACTTCGTGACGAAGTCGCCAAGCACGAGAACACCCAAAATGAGCTGATTCAGACGGCGAAGTTGGCGGTGCTTGGGCAGATGTCTGCGGGTATCAACCATGAGTTGAATCAGCCGTTAACGGCTATCCGCACATATGCGGATAATGCCAAAGCCTTTATGGAATTAGGTAAAACCGAACCGGTAGAGAAGAACCTCAGCGAAATTAGTGGCCTGACCGAGCGAATGGCGAAGATCATTCATCCGCTGAAAGAGTTCTCGCGCAAAACAACAGGTGGCGTGGAGCCGGTTTGTCTTAAAAATGTACATGATGGCGCGATGTCGATCATGTATGGGCGTTTAAGCAAGGCGGATGCAGAGGTAAATTGGCCATCTGGTCTGGAACGGATCTATGTGCTCGGCGACACCGTGCGTTTGGAGCAGGTATTGGTCAATCTGATCAGTAATGCTCTGCAAGCGATGGAAAATCAGACCAAACCAGTGGTGGATATCAGCTTGTCTGAACAAGACCAGCAGATCAGCCTTAATGTACGTGACTTCGGCCCGGGTATACCGTCGCAGGAGTTGAACCGCGTATTTGAACCTTTCTACACCACCAAAAAAGCGGGTCAAGGTTTAGGGCTGGGTTTGTCGATCTCTCACCGTATTATTGAAAGTATGGGCGGGGAGCTGGCGGTCTCAAATCATGCTCAAGGTGGAGCCGTGTTCCGTATTTGCTTACCTAAAGCCGAGCAGCCTGATAACCTTAATAACACGATTGGTTAATTAAGAAATGGAAAGCCGCATGAGTGAGAATAGGTTATTGCCCATTCTTTTAGTGGATGATGAAGAACATATTCGGTTAGCGGCTGGACAGGCCCTTGAATTAGCGGGCTATGAAGTTACTGCCGTTGAAACGGCTGAGCAAGCTTTCGCTATTATTCAGGACGATTGGCCAGGTATTTTAATTACCGATATCAATCTGCCGGGCATGGATGGTCTTGAGTTGATGAAGCAGGTGGTTAATCTCGATGCCACCTTGCCTGTGATACTGATTACCGGTCATGGTGATATCACTATGGCGGTGGGTGCTATGCGAGATGGTGCCTACGACTTTATCGAAAAACCTTTCTCTTCTGATCTGATGTTAGATGTGGTGCGCCGAGCGATAGAGAAGCGCAATCTGGTTATCGAAAACCGCCGTCTTAAATTAGAGTTGGAAGCTCAGAGCGCGCCGGGCCCACGTATAATCGGTAATACCTCCATGATCGCCCAAGTACGTGGTTTAGTGCATGCAATTGCTGATACCCCGGCTGATATTTTGATCTTGGGTGAAACTGGTACAGGTAAAGACCTGATGGCCCGCTACATCCATGAGCATAGCCACCGCCGCGATCAAAATTTTGTCGCGATTAACTGCGGTGCTGTCCCCGAAAATCTGATCGAATCTGAGCTCTTTGGCCATGAAAAGGGCGCGTTTACCGATGCGAAAGCACGTCGTATTGGTAAGTTTGAGCATGCTAATGGCGGTACGCTGTTTTTGGATGAGATCGAAAGCATGCCGATGACCCTGCAGATTAAGTTACTGCGAGTATTGGAAGAGCGGGCAATTGAACGCCTTGGCGCTAACGAAGTCATTCCGCTCGATCTTCGAGTGATTGCAGCAACTAAGGTAGATCTACGTGAGGCTGCCGAACAGGGGAGTTTCCGAGAAGATCTCTATTACCGTCTGAATGTTGTGCGAGTGGATATCCCGCCGCTACGTGAGCGCCGTGAAGATATAGGCTTGTTGTTCCAGCACTTCTCATTGATTGCTTCTTCGCAATATGGCCGAGAGGTGCCGCTGTTATCGGCTGAACGTATGCACAGTTTGATGACCCACGATTGGCCGGGCAATGTCCGTGAACTTCGCAATCTGGCTGAGCGATATGTGCTTTTGGGTGAAAGTTGTACATTCGACTTTGAGAATAAACCGATCACTGAAAGCGATGGCTACAGCAACATGAGCCTGCCGGATAAGGTCGAGCAATTTGAAAGCATGTTGATTCAGGCTGAGCTTGCGCGTTGCGCGGGTTCCATCAAAGAGACATTAACTAGCCTTGGTTTACCTCGAAAAACTCTTTACGACAAAATGAAGAAGTACGGGTTGGATAAGAAAGACTTTAAATAGGGGCTAGCTATTAGCCTCTACTTTCTCTGGGTTTACATTGTTTGCAGGCTTGATGCTTCGGTTCAAATGTAATCACCTTGCCATGACGATCAAATTCCAGAGTGCAGCACTCTTCAAATAGTTGGCGTAACTGAACGCGTGCGCGTTGTACTCTAGATTTTAACGCCGAATAATTAACGCCTAATTGGGTTGCATGGTCCTTTTGTGATTGGCCTTCGATATCAATAGCTTTCAATAAATCAGCTTCCTTAGAAGGAAGTGCGTTGATAAAGGGCAGTATGCAGGCACTGAGTTCGTGTTCTGTATGTTGTTCATCTGTATACCATTGTTCGATGACGTCCTCAGGGAGCGCACGGCCTTGTTGGCGATAGAAATCAATCACCCTGTTAGTTGCAATCTTAAAAAGCCATGGCTTTAGTTTGTCTTGAGCTTTGAGTGAGCTGATGTGTTGATGGGTTTTCAACAATATGTCCTGTAAAAGGTCATCAACATCATCAGGGCTAGAGACTTTTGAGAGCAGAAATGCTCTTAAATGCTGGCTGTATTGCTGCCAAATACTTTCTATTTTCAATCGAAAACTCCACTGGCGGATATGAATTTCTGCTTTCTCTAAGCTGAGAGAAAGCAGAGGTGTATTTAAGTTAACAGCAGCTTTGACTTACACATGCTGAGTTACTACTGCTTTTGTTCGCAGAACATGTTTGCCCAAGGTAAGTTTCGTTTGATAGATAAAAATCACAAAAACGAGAGTCAAAATCCTCTGCCACCGATTGTTCAGCTATACTGGTTGCTAACAGGTTCTGTTGCCACTGTTTCATTTTAGGGTAGCCATCTAGAAAGTCGTAACCGCTACAGCGATAAATGATATTGGCACGGTGTAAAAGCGGTAGCCATGCAATATCTACCAAACCAATAGTCGAGCTGTTAAAGAAAGACTGGTTTTCTAGAGCCTTTTCAATTTTGGCAAAGGCTTTGTTTAAACTCTCAGACCGTTGTTCTAGGGTGTTTTTATCAGGGCTTCTTTGAGCGCTGCATTGAACAAGATATAGCTTAGACGCGAGGTAGCTCCAAGCACGGTCGATAGCTTTCTCTTCTGCTGAACGGTCTGAATTTAAAGTCGGGTAAACCTCTTCGATATATTCAATAAGCGCTTCTGATTCGAAGAGAGCTTGGCCTGAATCAGTAATAACAAGAGGGACTTGCCCATGAGGTGAAACTTCGAGAAACCACTCTGGCTTTTCCTTTAGGCGGATATATTCAATCTCATAAGGAATCTGTTTTGCTTCTAGTAAAGCGGTAACGCGTTGTACGAATGGACAAATTTTAAAACTGACAACTTTAAGCATCTTTTTACTCTGTTTAGTTATGTTGTACATAACTAGACGTAACAGGTTTTAAAAAGACGCATTGAACAGCAAAAAAATTGTAAATTTTTACTTAAAAATAGTAACGGAGCGCTACTTGGAGTTGGCGTTCTAGCTGCTTTTGATCATCTTGGTTGTATGCTCTTGCGGCTCGGGTGCTATTTATCCAATTGAACTCATTCAACAGAAACCACTGGCGGTTTAGACGGTAACGGTAGCTGAGGGTAAAGGCTTTGCCGTATTCATCATTGTTGTCGCCAACCGTTTGATCAAAATCTGTAACCGAAAACTCTTCTAGACGTGTCGATACTCGATGAGGACCGTTTCGCCAGCTTAAGGTTAGATAGGCGCTACGGTAATCGTTATCGACCACATTCTCACGTTGTGGAGATTGCATCAACGTTGAACCCTGCATCAGCTGACCCATAAGGCTCCACTGTTTATCGATTTGCCAACGAAAACCGGTATAGGCAAACCGAGTCTCCCAGCCATATTGCCCATCTTGAATCATATAAGGGGTGGCATTGTTATCGTAGTAACCCGCTTGCAGAAGTAGTTTCTTTTTCAGCTTATATTCGGCATTTAAAAAGTAGCCAAGGCGGTCATCCCCTTCATGAAAAGGGTCAGATTCTTTTGCTTGATCTGTGAGCAGAGTCGTTTGCGCAGGTGTTTGCGGGACGAGGAGGCCTTCGCCGATAACGGATTGGTGACTGCTAAGCGCCCAACCATGCCAAGACAGCATCGCACCAGCGGTATCGTTAAAACCAAATAAACCTGTGTTGAGCTTTAGATCGTAATCGACCTCTCTGAACTTTCCTAACCACTCTGCCGTGTATTCTACGCCGGTGGTGCGTACCTCCTCACCAATCCAGCTGTTCATCGTGGAAGGAGTCAGGGTATTAGCAGGTGACCAAGCAGTGGCTCTGTTCTCTAATGATATGGGTGGGTAAAATGCACCGACGCGAGCGCTGTGCCTAACACCGTTTTCACTGGGAAGGCCTGAATATTTAAGGAAAACCTCAGTCAGCCCAACTTCGCTTTTTTCATCATCGACAAAGCTGTTCCCTACGACAACAAAACTGAGCTGGTCACTCAAACCTAGCTTTAAGTTTAGGCCTAGCTGCCCGAGAGATAGATCGCCGCCGGGCGAGTTTTGGAGCTTGCCGAATTGACCACTGACATAACTAGGTTCGCCGGAAGAGTGGCTGGCTCGGATATCAACGAGTCCTTTCAAATCTACATCAATTGCATGTACAGGCAGAGATAAAAGCGTCAATCCTGCAAACCAGCGACTATCCATGTAAAACCTTTGTGATCGAAGACGGGTTGTACTCCGATTCTAGCAGCCAACTACTTAGTTCGCTTGCGGGTTGAGGTCGGCTGATGAAATAGCCCTGTGCTAAATCACAGTCATGTTGTTCTAACCATGTCAGGGTTTCTTGATCTTCGATGCCCTCGGCGACAACTGTAAGACCCATATCATGGGCCATGCGGATGGTGGATCTAACAATGATCTGGTCGTCGCTGCTCATGTGAACCTTATCGACAAATGAGCGGTCGATTTTTAGTTCGGAGACTGGCATCTGTTTTAGCTGAGCTAGTGATGAGTAACCTGTTCCATAGTCATCAATCGACAGTTTGATCCCTTGATCCTTTATTTCGCAGAGCATTTTAATTGCGCTCTCTGGGTCACTCACTACGGCACTTTCCGTTACTTCTAGGGAAAGTGAGTTTTGCGGCAGTTGATGTGTTTTCCAAATCCCTTTGAGAGTATTGATCAGCTGTTGGTTTTTTAGGTTTTCCGCAGAGATGTTCACCGCGATAGACAGATGTAACCCTATTTCTGCCCAAGCTTGATACTGTCGAGCGGCTTCATTCATTACCCAATTGCTGAGAGCATCGATCTGGCCTGTTTGCTCAGCGATAGAGATAAAGGAATCGGGTGGAATCATGCCCTGAATAGGATGCTGCCAGCGAACTAATGCTTCCAGTTGATGTACCTTGCCCGTTTTGAGATCCAGTTTCGGCTGATAGAATAAACAAAGCTGATCTTCAGCGATAGCCACCTTAAGGTCGTTTACTAAGCTTAAACGACGGTTGGCATCGGCATCCATTTCTGGGAGATATTGCTGGAAGCTTTGTTGTGCTTTTTTACCATGGCTAAGTGCGGTATCAGCTTTTTGCAGCAATGTTTGTGGATCGTCGGCATCTTCAGGCACGCGGGCAAAGCCAACCTGTAACTGTAAGTGGAGCAGGGTGTCTTCACCACACAGAGGGTCATCCATCACTTGCTCAATTTTTTGTTGCCATTGCACCAGCTCATTAAGTGTCGAACACTCGATCAGCATGGCGAATTCGTCACCATCTAAATGGAAGGTTTGGCTGGCACCGTTGAGCTTCAACAGGCGTTTACCTACTTCTTTAATCATCATATCGCCAATTTGGTAGCCAAGTGTGTCGTTGACGGTGCGTGTGCGACGAATATCCAGATGGAGAAGGCTAAAGAAAGTGTCTTTTTGCTGCAGCAGGGTGTCTAGAGTTTCGAGTAGGGAGAAACGGTTAGGGAGATTGGTCAGGCTATTATGCTTGAGCTGGTGGCTGATCTTTTGCTCTCGAACCAAGACCGCTTGTTGCATCTGATTAAACTCTTTCGCAAGCTGCCCCATCTCGTTCTTTTCACTAATATCTACGCTACTCTCATAGTTACCGCGCGCAATATACTGAGCTTGACGTACAAGCTTTCTGACCGGTTGGGTAATACTGCCTGCGAGGAGATAGGCTGCTAGCATGGTTATTGTCACCATACCGCCTTCAAGTGCTAGTAGGTGCCACCAGTTCTCTTGTAGGGTTTCCAGCAAGTTAGAACGAGAGCCAAAGATCGTTACTTGCAGAGGACTCTTGCTGACCATACCTACTTCAATCTGGGTTGCGAAAAGGTGGTCTGGTACCCTATTTTCAATAACAGCTAAACCTTGCTGACTTGGAGCTTGAGGATGGCTTGTCGGAATCGCAGCAGCAATAGCACGCCATTGGTTATCTTCCTGCTGCAACATGAATTCGATACTCAGCCCAGTAATATCGGCAAAGTTTTGTGCCAGGGTGGTATTAATCTGATAGCCATAGCCGATCCAGCCGACGACTTGTTGCCCACTTTTTAATGGAGCAAAACTGAGTTGGTATAACTCGTTTTCTTGCTGGTACAGTTTGGTGAACGTGCCATCTACGCCAAACCATTGTGTCGAAGGGAACGGTTGGCCTTGTTCGGGGCCTAAACGGATTTTTTCATTTGGATTGCGGCGTATCAACTGGCCGATAATCGAGAACTCTTGGTCTATAGCGATTGCTATATCGGCATCAATACGCTTGCGGTGGTTATTCAATGCAATCAGAAAACTGCGTTGGTCAGCACCGAAAACCTCTTTTAAACCAAAATCTTTTGCTGCTGTTTCTGCGAAGGCTTGGAGATAGTAGTTTCGTTGTTGATAGAGGGTGTCAAAAACGGAGACAGCGGCATTGAGCCGCGATTGGATCTGGACATCACCTTGCTTATTGTTGGCGTCGTAGACCATCCACAAAGATGCTGCTTGCGCCACCATTAATAAGGCGACAAAGAATATAAATATTTTGGTTTTTAAACTGCCCATGTTCAGTTCATCCAATAATCAGTATTCATCCAGAAACTCGAAGTCTTCTTCGTCAGCCTTTGGCTGCACTTCGTAGAAGGTTTCGCTCAATTGCCAGGTCAGTTTTTGGTCTTGGCTAATATCCACTATCTGCGTTAATCGATTGTTTTCCGCTTTTAACTGCGGATGCCATAAGGTTAGGCGATATCTGCCCAAGTGGTGAAGATCGAATGAAACGGTTCCGGTTTTAGGGGTTTTAGCAAAATAGGGTGTATCGACGATAAGTATGAAACCGCTCATCCAATCATGGATGTTACAACCCATAGCGACGGTTTCAGTGGATGAATCGGGTTCAAACGCCTCTAGGGCCTTGGATTCGCCTGATTTCAGTTTAAAGGAAAAACGGTTTGGTCCAGAGATCGAATAGATATGGTGGGTAAAGTCATCTTTATTACTGAACTGTACCTCATCTTGGCGTTGCATCACCGTAATATGCGGCGCAAATGCGCGATCTTTTTGTGTGATCTCGATTTTCTGACGTTCTATCTTAGGAGCTGGCTGGTCTAAAGGTTCAGCATAGAGGACGATGGAATTTACCCCTGATTTATCGGGGTTTAGAACAGTAACATCCAATGTTGCAGCCTTAGTTTGAGAGGTCAATAAGATCGTAAAGCTTGCTACGAATGCGCGTATATACAAGGCTATTCTCCAAAGAAGGGTTCCGTTTCCTTAAGAGTGACCTATTCGAGAAAAATAGGTTCATTAATTAATGATCAAATATTCAAAATAAGCCTTGTGGGTAAGGTTGTAATAATTTTGTGGTAGATACCCTTTCAAAATATCGGATTAATTCTGGACGAGTCTGCACTAACTCGGTGTTGACTTAATCTGTTTTGCTGCACCGCAGAAAAGCAGGCGTTGCTTTAGCTGATTCAAAAATGTGCAATTTATGCATTTTTAATGTTTGCTGAGCTGATTTTCTTAAAAATACGCCTGTTGGCATAGGCGTTGCTCCAGTACTAGCAATCTTTTGTGAGTTAGGAGTAAACAATGAATCAACTGCCCTCTAAGTTGTTGTTAGCCACGGCTATCGCAGCTATATCGCCCCCATCAGCCTATGCCGCTGAGTCTATTGCCGAAGCATTTCAAAATGGTGAAACCTCAGTGAGCTTCCGATTACGTTATGAAGATGTTGAAGATGATTCTGCTGCTGAAGATGCGAATGCTTTGACGTTAAAGTCTCGATTAACCTTTAAAACAGATGAATTCAAATCTGTATCTGCATTGGTTGAAGTAGATGACGTAACTGAACTGGACGATGTCGAGTACAACGACGGCGTTAATGGCATGGGAACGAAAACAAAAATCGTTGACCCTGAAGGCACAGAAGTAAACCAAGCGTATTTAGCATTTACAGGTTTGTCTGATACCACTGTAAAGGTTGGTCGCCAGCGTATCCTTTTAGATAACCAGCGTTTTGTTGGTGGTGTAGGTTTCCGTCAGAACGAGCAGACTTACGATTCCCTGTCGGTTAAGAACAGTTCTCTAACCGATACAGATGTGTTTTACGCTTACATCAATGATGTCCATGGTATTACAGGGTCAGACAGCAAACATAAGACACACCTATTCAACGTAAAATATAAAGGTCTGCCATTTGGTGCGTTAACAGGTTACTACTACAACTTTGAGGAAGATAAAGTAGATGGCTATGACATAGATACTTACGGTGTCCGTTTTAGCGGTTCTCAAGATGCGGGTAATACAAAGCTGCTATACACAGCTGAGTACGCTACACAGGATAACGGCTCGACTGACCCAGATTACTATCTGGTAGAGGGGGGAGTGGCGTTCTCTGGGGTAACAACCAAGCTAGGCCAAGAAGTTCTTGGCTCTGATGATGGCGTGGCATTTAACACGCCGTTAGCCACTAAGCATAAATTTCAGGGTTGGACGGATAAGTTCTTAGCGACACCTGCAGACGGTATTGAGGATCTTTATGTCAGTGTCGGTACTAAGTTAGTAGGTGTAAAATTGTTGGCGGTGTATCACGACTATGAAGCTGAAGAAACGGGCGCTGATTTAGGCTCAGAATGGGGTTTTGTTGCGGCTAAAAAATTTGGTAAAAACTACGGCCTAAGTCTGAAATATGCTGATTATGATGCAGGTGATACAGGAACAGACAAAAGTAAACTGTGGTTAACAGCTACAGCAAATTTCTAAAGCTGTGTATCAGCTACCCGAGTAGTGACGGGTGAAAGAATAGAGCGATTCCCTTCACGTTCTATTAAAAAAGAAGCCGCCATATTGGCGGCTTCTTTATTTTGTTTAGAAGGTTACAGTTTGAATTTCTGTACCATCATTTCTAGCTGTCCAGCTAGCGTATTCAGCTCATGAGCAACTTGGTTCAGTTGACCAGCACGAGATGAAGTGTGCTCAGCTGTTTGAGCGATCTCATGCACACTGGATTCAACGCTACTAGCCATCTCTGTTTGCTCTTTAACAGATGATGAAACCATATGGTTCATATCGTTAATCGCACGAACTTCTTCGGCAATTTTTATCAGTGCATCAGAGGTTTCCTGAACTTTCTCTACACCAGCTTCTGCACTCGCGTGCGCTTGATCCATAACGGATACAGCATCACGGGCATCGTTTTGAAGCTCTTCAATAATCGCGTTGATCTCTTCAGTCGAGTTGCGCGTTTTACTTGCTAGGGTGCGTACTTCGTCCGCTACCACAGCAAAGCCCCGGCCTTGTTCACCGGCACGTGCGGCTTCGATTGCAGCGTTAAGCGCCAGTAAGTTAGTTTGCTCAGCAATTTTTTGAATTACTTCTAGTACGGTTCCAACACTCTGACTTTGTTCATCTAGCTTGTTGATAACATTCAGAGCTCGGTCAATATTACTCTTCAGAGAATCAATGGCATTGATTGCCTGTTGAGTAATATGAGTACCTTCCTGACTTTGCTCAAGGGCTAGGTCAGATGCAGATACGGTATTTTCAGCGCTGGCTTCAACACTTTTAGTTGCCGCTTCCATTTGTTCCATAGCAGATGCGACAGCACTGGTTTGAATCTGCTGATTGTTCACAGCGCTATTCGCCATATCAGCAATATCATTGATTGATGTACTTGATGAGCTTAGCTGATGAACAGTAGAGCTTACTTTACTCAAACTGGAGTGAAAGTCCGCAAGCATGGTATTCAATGAAGTAGACATTGTTCCAATCTCATCGCTTGAATTCACGTCTATACGCAGTTTCAGGTCAGAGTTCTTATGGATTGTGTTGATGGTTTTACCCATGCGCTTAACTGGGCGTACCACAAGATGGCCAAGTAAAAGGCTGATTAGCACTAAACCAATGATAAACAAAACCAGCTCGGTTAGCGCGACGCTGACCAAGTTAGCACGAATAGTATTATCTAGGTTTTCAAAAGAGTAAGTGACACGCACAGCCCCTAATACATCGCCTTCAGTAGTCTGGTGACAGAGTAAACAGTTAGTGCCTTTGTAGTCAGGTAGGGCTTTCATCGGTGTGATAACGGTTAAACGATGTCCTTTATCATCATCGATCTCTTCAATTATTTGCTCGCCTTGCATTGCACGCTTATCTAGATCATCCATTATTTTGGAGTCTTCGGTACCTGGTCCGTACACTTTGGAAACACTATCGGCGCGGATAATGCGTGCTTCTAATACATCAGGGTTAGCAAGAATCTTTTTCTGTAGGGTTTCACGGTTAGACATGGCACCGCTCAGCATCAGTATATTGATACTGTCAAAGTAGGAATCAGCTGTCTCGGTTGTTGTACGTTGAACAACTTCAGAAACTAACTGAGTTTCACTACGATATATCGCGGTTAGAGAACTAACCAAGATAATCAGGAACACAACTGCTAGAGAAATGTTTACCTTTGTTTGAATTGATAGGCCATCCAATTTCACACTTCAGCTCCCGTCATAATTGACGTCATTTTTATAATAGTGGTTAGCATAGTCAGTAACTCATCATAAGGCGAAGCTGATATTACACACAAGCCTTAGGTGCTTTGTTCTTTCGATGTAGATCAATGAAACGCTATTTTTGGATGCTGATTCAATAAATAACAGCAAGGATGGATGGTAATTCGCCTATTTAGAAATGAAAAGTGAGTGGAAATCCGCCATTTTTAAAATGACCTAAAACCTACTAAGAAAATGATTAAATTTCCGCTATCTCAATGCTTATAGGGCCTTCAGGTCTTTATTGAATTTAATTTTAAGAATTGGCCCTTTCTTTGCTGTCTAGTGTCATGGGTTCAGAAAGTTCTGTGACTGCTAAAAACAGAAAGCGCTGAATTTCAAACAAAACAAGCATAATTAAATTCAATTAAACAGGAGATGCACAATGCGTTTACTGACTGCTGCGGTAACTTCCCTTGCACTAACTCTAGGAGCACAAGCTGCTGTTGCAGCCCCAGTAGAAATTAAGTTTTCTCACGTGGTTGCTGAAAATACACCAAAAGGCCAGATGGCTCTTAAATTTAAAGAGCTAGTAGATGAGCGTCTAGCTGGCAAAGTTGAAGTTAAGGTCTTCCCTAACTCTCAGCTATTCGGTGACAATAAAGTTTTGGAAGCTATGTTGCTAGGTGATGTGCAGATGGCTGCACCTTCTCTATCTAAATTCCAGAAGTTCACTAAAAAACTTCAGATTTTCGATCTGCCTTTCCTGTTTAAAGATATGGCTGCGGTAGAAAAATTCCAGAACAGCCCTGATGGTCAAAAACTACTAGGTTCTCTTCAGAGCAAAGGTCTAGTGGGTCTAGGTTACCTACACAACGGTATGAAGCAGCTTTCTGCAAGCCAAGAGCTAAAAGTACCAGCTGATGCTTCAGGTAAAAAGTTCCGTATCATGACTTCTGATGTACTTCAGGCTCAATTTGAAGCTGTAGACGCTGTTCCTCTGAAAAAGCCTTTCTCTGAAGTATTTACACTTCTACAGACTAAAGCGATCGATGGTCAGGAAAATACTTGGTCAAACATCTACTCTAAGAAGTTTTTCGAAGTTCAGCCTTTCATCACTGAATCTAACCACGGTGTACTGGACTACTTAGTAGTAACTTCTGCTGAGTTCTGGATGGGTCTTGATGCAAATCTGAAAGTTGAAGTTAAAAAAGCCCTAGACGAAGCAATCAAACACGGTAACGGCATTGCTGCTGAAAAAGCTGCGTCTGATAAGCAAAAAATCATCGATTCTAAGCGTTCTCAAGTAGTTAGCCTATCTGATGCAGAACGTGCTCAGTGGGTTGAAGCGATGAAGCCTGTATGGAAGCAGTTTGAAGATGAGATCGGTGCTGATCTGATCAAAGCTGCTGAAGCAAGCAACTAATATCACGTCACCTAACCGAGTGGGCTTGGCCCGCTCGGTTATGTTCAGAGGAGAACGAATAACGGCGCTAGCCGTGGGTTGTCCTGTGAATATCTCCTTTTGAAAAAAAACTATTAACGACGTGAGTCGCTAGGGGGGCTGTATATGGTTCGTAATCTAGTAACAAAATTGGAAGAGGGTTTTTTATCCCTGCTTCTAGTTTCAATGACATTACTGGTATTTGCTGAAGTAGTAGCGCGCTTTGGTTTTAACGCTGGTATCCATTGGGCACAGGAAGTGACCCTTTTACTCGCTGCATGGTTTGTACTCTTTGGTGCTTCTTATGGTGTCAAAGTAGGTGCCCATATCGGCGTGGATGTTTTTGTAAAACTGATGCCTGAAAATATGCATCGGTATGTCACTTTAGCTGCTGTTGGCTTGTGCTTGGTTTACTGCGGACTGTTCTTATACGGCTCTTGGATCTATATCAGCAAGATGAAGATGATCGGTATCGAACTGGAAGATCTTCCAGTACCGAAATGGATCCCTATGAGCATCTTGGTGATTGGCTTTGTGCTTCTGATCATTCGCTTCTTAGAACTGGGTTGGAAAGTAATTACGCACAAGGCTGATGGCTTCCACTTCGCGGATGAAGCGGAAGAGTCAATGGAGATCGCTAACGAGCTGAAAGAAACAGCACTAGGCGACCCTAACGACAGCCAAAATCAAAAAAAGCAGGAGGATAAATAAATGACTATTGCTGTACTGTTTATCACTCTGTTTGGGTGCATGATCATCGGTATGCCGATTGCTATCGCATTGGGCTTATCTTCTGTAACCACTATTTTGTTGTTTTCAAATGACTCCCTTGCATCGATTGCATTGAAACTGTTTGAGGCGACTTCAGAGCATTACACGCTACTTGCGATCCCGTTCTTCATTCTGTCCTCTGCGTTTTTGTCTACCGGGGGGGTAGCAAAACGTTTGATTAACTTTGCGGTTGATACCGTGGGTCATATCCGAGGCGGTCTGGCGATGGCGTCGGTAATGGCGTGTATGCTATTTGCTGCGGTATCTGGTTCATCTCCAGCGACAGTAGCGGCGATCGGTACGATTTGTATCGCGGGTATGGTGCGCTCTGGTTACCCACAGTCTTTCGCTGCTGGTGTAATTGCGAATGCGGGTACTTTGGGTATCTTGATCCCACCGTCTATCGTAATGCTGGTATACGCTGCTGCGACTGAAGTTTCGGCTTCACGTATGTTTATGGCGGGTTTCATCCCGGGCCTAATGATGGGTCTGATCCTAATGATCGCTATCTACATCGTTGCGCGTGTTAAAGGTCTACCATCTCAGCCGTTCCCAGGTTTCCGAGCGTTGGCTAAGTCTGGCCTAATTGCGATGGGTGGTTTGATGCTGATTTTCATCGTACTAGGTTCCATCTACGGTGGTGTGGCATCTCCAACGGAAGCGGCGGCAGTAGCTGCAGTATACGGCTACTTTATTGCGGTAATGGGTTACCGTGATATTGGTCCGATGAAAGGTATTCCGTGGCAGAAAGATGGCGAGAACTTTGTGACTGCAGCGGTGCGAAACGCACTGCAGATGCTTTGGGCTTTACCTAAGTCCATCAATGACCCAGAAGTCCGTAAAGTACTGCTAGATGCATCTAAAGTATCCATGATGCTGCTATTCATCATTGCCAACGCAATGCTGTTTGCGCACGTTCTTACAACAGAGCGTATTCCGCACACGATTGCAGAGCAGATTCTAGCTTGGGGTCTACCAGCGTGGGGCTTCCTGATCGTAGTCAACATCTTGCTACTGATTGCGGGTAACTTCATGGAGCCTTCAGCGATCCTATTGATTATGGCGCCGATCCTGTTCCCAATTGCTACGCAGCTAGGTATTGATCCAATTCACCTAGGTATCATCATGGTTGTAAACATGGAGATCGGGATGCTCACCCCGCCGGTGGGACTCAACCTCTTTGTGACCGCCGGGATTACCGGGCAGAACATGATATGGGTTATTAAGGCCTGTCTGCCATGGCTCTGCTTATTGCTAGGGTTCCTCATCCTGATTACTTATGTGCCGCAGATCTCGCTATTCCTACCGGAGTACATCGATAAACTGAACGGCTACTAAGGAACCTGCAAAACAGTTCTTACCGTATCAACCCACTCAAGGGGGGAGTTATCTCCCCCGTTTAAACTGTTGATTAGTGCTTTAACCACCGCTTGCGGTGGTTTTTTTTGTCTTAAATTTGGGCTCTCCCGCTGGCGAGGGTATAATCGCCGCTTCTAATGCATTGGTTACAAAAGAGACAGATAGAGTGATTGGATATATTGCAGCGCTATGGGGTATCAGCGGTATTTTCCTGTTAATAGGTAGCGCGATCTATCGTCTTAGCGATATAGGTCTACAGACCTTCAGTTATGATCTGTCTTGGTATCACTGGGCAGCATTAGCATTTAGCGTGATCTTTATGGGCTTTGCGGAAGGCTATCGCGGCTTTCAACAGGCGTGGTCACCGCGTGTGGCGGCCCGTATTCTGTATCTTTCTCAGAATGTATCTCCAGTCCGTTTTATCTTCGCACCCCTGTTTTGCATGGGATTCTTCTCGATTGTTCGTAAACGTATGATCGTTACCTACTGCCTAACGCTGGGTATCATCTCTATGGTCTTGCTAGTGCATCAACTAGAACAACCATGGCGCGGCATTGTTGACCTTGGCGTAGTTACTGGGCTTATCTGGGGCCTAACTTCATTGCTGCTTTTTTCTATCAAAGCGTTCTTTAGCGAAGGGTTTGAACACTCGCCAGAGATGCCTTGAAGCGACTAGCCTGTTGCTAGGCGCTGTGCTTGTTTGTGGCTAGGAGGGATCATGGCTGATAGCGTTGTTCTGTATTTCCCAGTTTATTCTGCAGCCCTAACCATTTCTTGCTTCTTATCCACGCGCTTAGCCAGTTTTCATCAAGCACAATTGCCTCAGCTATTCGCTGAGGGTTTTATATCTGTCGATGGCCAGATTGCTTCTGAAAGCCAAGTCTTAGCAGTAGGGCAACAGGTGGCTGTTTCGCTACCGGATCATTATGAAGAGCCTGTTGATACCCATTGGCAAAAGCTTTGGGAAAACGAAGAAATTCTAGCTGTATTTAAGCCCCATCTGCTGCCTGTTAGCCGTACCACGCGAAACCTATATAACACGCTAATATCTCTTGTTCGTCGTCAGACAGCCTATGAGGATGCGCACCTGTTGCATCGGCTTGATACAGAGACCGCAGGCATTATTCTGCTAGCCAAAAACAAAGCGGTGGATAAAAAGTGGAAGCCGCGTTTAGATAAACTAATCAGCAAAAAGATCTATCACGCTTGGGTAGAGGGCATTCCTGAATGGGATGAACTCAGCTACGAATGTGAGCTATCGGAAAAAGCTGGTAGTCTGATTCGCAGTCAGATGTATGTGGTGGACCAAGCCGAATCAGACTTGTACCCCAAGCCTAAACAGAGCCAAACCTTGTTTCGGGTCTTGCGAAAGGAAGAGGGTAAAAGCTTGATTGAGTGTGAGCTAATGACTGGAAGGAAACATCAAATTCGGGTGCATTTAGCGCATTTAGGACACCCAATTATTGGTGATAAGATTTATTCCAAAGGTGGGAAGTATTATTTGAAGCGCTTGAAAAAAGAACTCGGGAAAGCTGATTTTGCAGATTTAGGTTCTGAGTATCAGATGCTGACAGCGGTAAGGATGGAAATTAACCCTGATGACCAGCCAGTGACCATCAGGGTTGATAGCAGGGATTAACCTAGGAATAGCTTATAAGCTGCGTTATCGGTTTCTTCCCAGTAGTTGTAGCCGATCTCTTCCAAGAAAGTGCCTACTTGATCACGTTCAGCTTTAGGTACTTGCATACCTACCAACACGCGACCATAAGCTGCACCGTGGTTGCGGTAGTGGAACATTGAGATGTTCCATTTTCCACCCAATTTCTTCAGGAAGTTCATCAGTGCGCCTGGGCGCTCTGGGAATTCAAAGCGGTAGATTACTTCGTTTTCCAGCGTTGCCGGCGCATGACCACCGACCATATAACGTACGTGGATCTTTGCGATCTCGTTTTCGCTTAGGTCTTCAACTTCGTATTCTTTTTCGCGTAGCTCGCTGATTACTTCTTCACGGCCATCACCACCGGCTTTTAGCTGAATGCCAGCAAAGACGATGGCATTGCTATCATCGCTATAGCGGTAGTTAAACTCGGTGATATTGCGGTTGCCTAGCGCTGAGCAGAACTTCTTAAAGCTACCCGGTTTCTCAGGGATGCGTGCGGCGATAATCGCTTCACGTTGTTCGCCGAGTTCGGAACGTTCAGCGATATGGCGTAAACGGTCGAAGTTTACGTTGGCGCCAGAGTCGATTGCGATAAGCGTTTTATCGCTGATCTCTTCACGAGCAACATACTTCTTCATACCGGCAACACCTAGCGCACCTGCAGGTTCGCAGATAGAACGAGTGTCGTCGTAGATATCTTTAATTGCAGCGCAGATCTCATCCGTTGATACAGTGATGACATCATCAACGTATTTCTTCGCTACTTCAAAAGTGTTTTCGCCGATGATTGCTACCGCAACACCATCGGCAAAGATACCAACCTGATCCAAAGTGACACGTTTACCAGCATCCAACGCCGCTTTTAGGCATGCAGAATCTTCGGATTCTACGCCGATAACTTTAGTTTCTGGGCGAAGGTATTTAACGTACGCTGCAATACCAGCAACTAGACCACCGCCACCGACAGGGACAAAGATCGCTTCGATTGGACCGGATTCCTGACGCAGGATCTCCATCGCAACCGTGCCTTGACCGGCGATGACATCGGGATCATCAAAGGGGTGAACGTAAGTCATGCCCTTTTCTTCAACCAGCTTCTGAGCGTGAGCCGCTGCATCGTCGTAAGCATCGCCGTGAAGTACCACTTTTCCGCCAAGACGACGAACGTTATTCACTTTTACGTCTGGTGTCGTTTTTGGCATAACGATGGTCGCTTTTACACCTAAGTGTTTCGCGGACATTGCAAGGCCTTGAGCATGGTTACCAGCGGAAGCTGCTACAACGCCACAAGCACGTTCTTCATCGGTGAGCTGCGATAGTTTGTTATAAGCGCCGCGCAGCTTGAAGGAGAACACTGGCTGTTCATCTTCACGCTTTAGCATAATTCGGTTATTCAGACGCTCAGAAAGACCTTTTGCTTCATCCAGTGGAGTTTCGATCGCCACGTCGTAAACGCGGGCCTCGAGGATTTTTTTGATATATCTATCTGGCATGATATTTCGCCTAATGTTTCGTCTGAATAAAAGTAAGCGGGAAATGGTAAAGGGAAACGCCCTGTTACGTCTACAATAGGTCACTAAAGCTGCGTATAATTTAGCGTAATTCTTACATATTTTAGTGAAAACCCCGGTTGTTTTCCGACATGCATAAAACAGGTGCCTAACATGACCCAGGACGAGATGAAAAAAGCAGTTGCTGAAGCTGCTGTGGAGTACATCAAACCTAAACTAAACGAAGACAGTATTGTGGGTGTGGGCACAGGTTCTACTGCCAACTTCTTCATCGATGCCCTAGCTGAAATTAAGCACTTGTTCGAAGGTGCGGTAGCAAGCTCTGAAGCTACAGCTGAGCGTTTAAAAGGTCACGGTATCGAAGTGTACGACATGAACTCCGTTGCTGAGATGGAAGTATATGTTGATGGTGCTGACGAGTTTGATTCTGGCCTGAACCTTGTGAAAGGTGGCGGCGGTGCCCTGACACGCGAAAAGATTGTTGCGGCAGTCGCTAAAGAGTTTGTCTGCATCGTAGATAGCACTAAGAAAGTCGATATTCTTGGCGAATTCCCACTACCTGTAGAAGTGATCCCAATGGCTCGCTCTCAAGTAGCGCGTGAGCTGGTAAAACTGGACGGCATGCCAGAGTGGCGCGAAGGTTTCACGACCGATAATGGTAATGTGATCTTAGACGTTCATGATATGGAGATCATGAACCCTAAACAGCTAGAAACTCAGCTAAACAATATCGTGGGTGTTGTAACTAATGGCTTGTTCGCCAACCGTGGTGCTGATGTTGTATTGATGGGTACGCCTGAAGGTGTAGAGACTATCAAGCTTTAATACAGTCGCTAGTGTCTAGTAGTTAGACGCTGCGCTTGCTAGAAAAAAAACCTGCCTATGGCAGGTTTTTTTGTTTAGGTATCTTTTCGTGTGGAGTGCTGAATATGCTGATAGCGGAAGGATAGAGTTTGACCAAAACGCACGCCTTCAAACTCCCTCGCACAGACGTTCGAAAAACCTGAAACCTCGCCTTTCAGGGTTCCATCTTCATTTAATTCAATATTACGTAGATGTACTTCCTGCCCTTTAAATAACAAAGCGACTTCAATGGCTGTTCGCGCAATACGTTGTTCAGGGCTTTCCGTTTGTGCAGTGTTGGTGTTTGGTGGCGTAGGCCCTACTAAATCAAAGCCTAGGATATCGGCATCGGTGGTATTCATGGTGTTATATCTGGTTTATTTCTCTTGAGCGGCAAAGACTACCATTAACCATGAGATAGATGGAATTAAGCTGAGCGTTATTGGTCACAGGGCAAGAGTGTTCTTTTTATTCAGGTTAGTTTATGAAGCTATTACCCCTCTCAGATATACATCTAGAAATTATTACTGACCGCGAAGAACTACATATTCCTAATACGACTGTAGATATGATCCTGTTTTTAGGCGATATAGGTATGGGAGAGCAGGGGATATGTTGGGCAATTGAGCAATGTGAGCGCTTGAGTATAAAGGGGCTCTATGTGCCAGGGAATCACGAGTATTACGGCCATGACATAAATCAGCTTGATAAGAGGCTACGAACAGTCGCTGCTGGTACTTTGGTGAGTCTGCTCAATTGTGATGAGTTGATCGTGGGCAACTATCGCTTTTTAGGCTGCACTTTATGGACTGATTTTTCCGCTTACGGAGATCCTTCGAGTAACTTAGCGGTAGTGAAATCTCGTATTAAGGATTATCGAAAAATACATATATCGCCGAGCAATGCAGAAAAACGCTTTTTTACCCCCGAGGATGCGTTAGCTGTACATCAAGCACATAAAGCTTGGTTGCTTGGAAAATTGGCGGAACCTTTTCACGGTAAAACGGTACTACTGACTCATCATGGAATATCGAGAGAGTGCCAGCATCCGCAATTTGCCATAGATGAAGTTGCTGGAAGTTATTGGTCTGCACTTGAACCTCTGTTTAAAGGCAAAATGGAGTTGGCTTGTTTTGGACACACTCATGCCAACCTAGATCAACAGTCTAAGGCCGGATTTCGTATGGTTAGTAATCAGATGGGATATCGGCGGCGCTTATCTGATCCGCCTGAATGCTCTGATTTTACATTCCAGAAGGTCATAGAGTTATAAAACGAAGGGCTAAATTATATGTAACCTGAAGGAGGCCTTATCGATGTTTATAGATCTTCAGAGGCTTACCGTTACTCTTGCCTAAGTTCTCTACTACCCATAGCTTTCCACAGTTCTCACATCTAAAGATTGCTGAGTGATTTTCGACATCAGAGGAAGCCAAGCTTAACTTGCCGTCTAGCTCCGGAATCTCGTGAATTGAGTTTACTGTATATGAGCCGTTTAGTTTGTTACAGCAGTTCATAGGCCAAGGATGTTTAGCTGTTTAGAAAAGAGGTGTAATACGCTCCGCTATTACACCCTACATAAACTGTTTCTGTTAGGCGCAACCGTTTTAGCAAGCGCAGCGTCTAACCACTAAGATAGTTACTCCGCCAAAGCCCGGCATTTATACAGAACTGCACCTTGTCCCCAGTAAACACCGTCCTCGTCGATCACGTTCCAAACAATCGCGTCTTCAACCATAAAGCGGTTACCTTTGGCTGAGATACGCACGCCTTGGTAATCATCAATAAAGCCATGATCGGTTACGGCTTTAAGTAAGCGGTTTCGTTCTTCTTGGGTTTGCGGTTCAGCAGTATAGCGTGATGGTAATTTGACTAGCTCTTCCCAGTGGATTTCGAACTGCTCCATACCTTTGGCGTTGGAGTAGTTAAGCAATGGATCTTCATTAGCATTGTGGGAAAGCACTGGGTGAGCCGCGTTATATAGTGCTTGTGCACGTTGATCACTGCTGGTGTCAGATGGAATCAGTGATTTGCCGGTTAGGCGTTCAAAGCTGCTTAAAAGGCGTTCTGCTTGTTCTACGGCGAAGTTGTTCTCGGAACTAGGTTTGTTCATGGTGTTGGGTTCATCTGTGTCGTATAGATCTTATTGAAGAACAATCTTGGGGATTTTTTGCCTTACTCGCAAGTATCCGTTGTGATGCCGATTATTAGTGCTTCAAAAAGTCGATAATTGGGCAGTCCGAGACAGTCCCTTCACCGCAGCAACTATTGGAGAGCTGTTCTAATGAGTGCTCGATCTTTTGTAGTTCACTGATCTTGGTTTTGACTAACGCGATCTTGTGTTCGACTTGCTGTTTGACCAGCGCTGAGCTGGTGGTTGGATCGGTTTGTAATGACAGGAGTTCGCTAATCTCTTGCAGCGAAAAGCCAAGGTCTTTGCAGCGATGGATAAAGTGCAGACGTTGCAGGATTGTTTCGGGGTAGACCCTATAACCGGAAGGAAGGCGGTCGGGTTCTGGGATAAGGCCGCGCTGTTCGTAATAACGAACGGTTTCTACGCTGATGCCGGATTGTTTTGCGACTTGTCCAATTTTGAGCTGTTTCATAGTTCCTGTTTAACACAGCAACCGAAACAGCTCAAACAGGCTGAGGCGATTACAGAGTAACGCGGCTCAGTGCGATGCTAGCAGGCATAGTGATCCACGCCATAGCGATCAAGTTAATGATGATCCAGGAGAAACCTGAAGAATCGCGGAAGTTTTCGTCATGATCTGCCATCGAAGTCACCCTAATGTCAGGCATGCGGATTTCGATCGATCATTGAAGTCACAGCATTTGACTTCACCTGCTGATGAGCCCTTGAGAGCTTCTGGTTCCAGGTTTAGTGCAATCGATTTAAATCGCGCAAAAGTTTATGTGCATAGAACTGTCTTGTCGGAAGCGCTAAGGCTTCAAAAACGTGGGTGATTTTATCAAGAGTGGGACGTTTTTAATAGCCAGAATAAATCGTCCTTAGGGACTGTAATAGCGTCAAGGTATCATTACAAATTGTAGGGACTTTTCGGTCGGTTTCAATTTTTCACCTAACTCATGTTGTTTTTTGAGTTTCTATCCTAAAGATTCGCTTTCTATTCATGAAACTGGATTATGATAGAGAGGTTATTAGCTCGTCTGGCGAAAAGGGACTATGTTGCGTTTTCTTCTGGTTGTTATCATTTTAGTTGCTCTGTTACTGCATAACCTGCCTTTATTGGTGCGAGATCAGGTGGTGCTGTGGTTACTGAACAATGGTGCGGATAAAGCTCAGTTGTCAGCTTTAGAAGTTGAGTGGTTTGAAGGCCGTATTAATATTAAAGGTCTTAAAGCGGAAGCTGCAGAAAAGCCGCCGTTGCAGGTAGATAGCCTTTCAGTTGATCTGGATTATGAGCAGCTTCAGCAAGAACGTATTTTAATCTCCAATCTGAGCCTTTCTGGCATTAATTTAGGTGTTCGTCAAAAAGGGCAGGCGCTTTGGTTAGGCCCAATCGATCTGAACCAATTTAAATCCGAAGAACCAGCGGTTGAAGAAAAGCCAGAAGAGGCCCCTTCAAATTGGAGTTTTGGTTTAGCGCAGTTAAACCTTCAAGCGATCAACTGGCAAGCAGAGTTAGATGGCCAGACGCATAAGCTGCAATTGAAAACTGGGCGTATCGCCGACTTCTACATTTGGGATCAGGATCAGCCGGTTGCTTTGGATCTTGATGGCTCTTTAAACGGTGCGCCAATCGTATTGCAGTCCCAGTCCAAGCCTCTTCCTGAAGAGAAGAGTTCTGAGATCAAAGTTAAGTTAAATAACTTCCCTATCCACAGTGTCACCGCAGTATTTATGCCTGAGCTTCGCGGCCATCTGGATATGGATCTAAATCTAAATGTGCGCACAAACCTGACTAATCAGTTATTACAGGTAAAACAAAAAGGCAGCGTTAAGATACGTGGTTTGAAGTTCCGCCAAGATAATATGGCGCTAAAACAAAACTCACTCGCTTGGAAAGGTGATGTTGATTTGGGCGTTTTAGCGGGCGAACTAAAACAGCTAAAAACTGCAGGCCAAATCAAAGTGGCAGGCTTACAGCTTGATCAAGGCGGGCAAACGGTCAATTTACAGGGGGCCGATTTGGTCTCTGTAGTCGAGATGGAAGGGCTGAAAAAACTGACCCTTAAGGATTTGGTTTTAAAAGCGGAAGGCATTGCGCTTAAACAAGCGGGACAGACTATCAATATCAATGGTGTACTGGCGCGCGGTGCTGTGCAGACTGCTGATATGAAAAAATGGCAGGCTAATATCCCTACCGTTGCTTTGCAAAACTTTGCTCTATCTAAAGGGCAGCAGGAACTGATTAGTCTTGCCAACTTGCGCTTAACTCAGGCACAGCTACGAGACGTTAACGATATCAGTCTAGATAAGCTGGAAACTGAAAAACTGAAAGTTCAGGGTAATGGCGGGGTATTTACCCAGTGGGGAGCAATCACTGCCGATGATATTAAGTTTAAACAGCAAAGCGAACTGAGTATTAACTCTGTGCAGTTGAGTGATAGCAAAACGCGCGTGCTATTGTCATCTAAGCGTCAGCTGACTGATCTGGATTGGTTATTAGCTCAGCTATCTAGCGGTGAGGAAAAGGCTACCCCAACAGCGAAAAAAGCCGAGAAACAAGCAAGCAAGCCAATCAGAGTTAAGCTGAACAAACTGCGTGTCAGTGGCAGCAACTCTATCCAGATTGTTGATGGTGGCGTTAAACCTGCTTTTAAAACGAATCTCACTATTCATAGTCTCGTTTTAAGTAACTTAGATACGGGTTCCAAAGGTAAAACTGCGTTTGATCTAAAGGCTAAAAACAAACTATCTACCATTAATGCTAAGGGCGCTATTGAGCTATTTAGCGGTAATTTTGGCGGTCATTGGGATGCCAAAATTAAAGGCTTAGAACTTCCGCAAGTAAGTCCTTACTCGCTTGAATACACTGGTTATTACTTACAGAGTGGTCAGCTTAGCTTAACCACAAAAGGCACTATTAAAGGTCGTAAACTCAAGGGTGATACTGATATACGTTTGAACAAACTCGATGTTGAAGCTCGAAACAGTGAGCGTAGTGGCGAGTTTGATCAGAAGGTATCGATGCCTCTAGGAACGGCATTGATGATCCTGCAGGATAACGATGACAATATTGATTTAGAGATCCCAATTGATGGCTCTTTGGATGATCCTCAGTTTGGTTATCAGACCGTAATTAATAAGCTAGCGGGTAAAGGTTTGAAGAGTGCAGCCATGGGTTATCTAACCAAAGCACTACAGCCTTTCGGCACGTTGATTTCTATCGGCAAGATGGTGATGGATGCACAAGAGAAAGGCTCGTTCATTACTCTGCAACCGGTCTACTTCGACGTGGCGGGTGCCACGCTTAATTCTGAATCGTCAGCTTATCTGTCGAAATTGACCCAGATGATGCAGGAACGAAAGGGCATGCGGATGAATATCTGTGGCCTTGCTGTTGCTGAAGACCAGCCAGCTATATGGCAACAGATTTTGGCTGATAATGCTAAGCGCAAAAAGCCTCTACCCGAGGAACAACTTCAGGCAGAAGTGACACCAAAGCTGCAGCAGTTAGCGCAAGACCGTAGCGATGTTGTGAAAGCCGCGCTGTCGAAAGATGGTATCGATATTGAGCGCCTGTTTAGCTGCTATCCAAAAGTGGATCTGAAACAAAAACTTAAACCGCAGGTAAGTTTAGGATTATAAAAAGCCAAAGGGATCTTTAGCTTTTGCACAAGCCGCCGACAGCTTAGGGTGAACAGGATCTGTTTTTTCGCGGGATTATCTCTCGAAAAGGCAAAACCCAAGCAATTGGGCGACGCAAAGTTACGGGTCCCTATGGGATGGCCGGACCGCCGACGATAAAAACTCTCGCTTCTGCTGAGGTTGTCGTTATGTTGTTTGCAAAACCACTTTTCGGCTGTGTCGCAGGGATAGCTCTGGCGCTAGCATCTCATTCAGTGAGTGCAACGGAGACCGCGCCAACACAACTTCCACTCTCTTTTCCTTCTTCAATTTTTACTCAATTAGCGGCTTTAGATGAATGGCATTTTGGGTTAAAACCGCCTGTCTTTTGCTTAAGTGGTCATTATTTTAGGGCCGAACGCTCTGCGGATGTAATTGATCAAAACAGGTCAGTTGCGAAGCCAAATCGTAAGAGTCGTTTGTATCTAGCCTTCTTGATGTTGGCTCGAAACAAGAAGTAGCAGTTTTAAAAACTCAATACTGGCTGACAGGCGTGCGTGCTTTTTGTGCGCTATTCCCCCTTTGTCGCAACGAAATGCCGTAGCTGAACTAAACTCATGCAAGGATCTTTTGATTGCGAGGCTCTGGATGAGGCGGCTTAAACAAGCGATATCAGGACGTCTGGGTAAACAGTTTGCGATACAGGTCATTTTATTTAGCTCCTGTTTTACTTTGATCACGACAAGCGTGCAGTTAGCGTTCGACTATCATGCAGATATCAGCCGCATTGAGCAGCAATTTGTTGATATAGAAAGGTCGCATGTCCCTCCTTTATCCCTTGGCTTGTGGTCAATGGATAGCGCTCAGATAGATGTTCATCTTGAAGGTTTACAGCAACTCCCCGATATAGAGCATGTAGTCATTAGTGATGAGCAGGGCGGTGTCTGGGAGTTTGGAGATAAGATCTCTGATAGTTCTCGTGAGCACGTTTACCCTTTAGAGTTTTTGCGGGTTAACCAAGCGGATCCCATTTATCTCGGCTCGTTGGTCGTGACGGCTAGTATCGATAATGTCTATGAAAGACTGATCAACCGAGCCAGCGTTATTCTTATCAGTAATGGTATAAAAACAGCGATAGTTGCAGGCTTTATTATCTTTTTGATGTGGCTTCGAGTAACTCGTCACCTTGGAAAAGTTACTGAGTATGTAACGCATTTGGAATTTAAAGGGGAAAACAAACCACTAGTACTATCTAAAAGGTCTGATCCAAACTCGCCAGATGAATTTGATGTTGTTTCAGACGCAATTAACCGGATGCAACAAAGTCTGACTGAGCAGTTTCATGAGATTAACAAGGCAGAAGTGGAACTGAAATATTTGCTTCGTGAACGTAATCAATTGCTACAGAGTGAGCGGGAATATAAAGGGCAACTGGAGGAAAAAGTTGCGGAAAGGACGAGGGAATTGACAATTAGTGAAGAGGCACTGAAAAAAAGTCATAACTACCTCCGTAATATTTTAGAAACGAGTCCTATTGCCGTAAGTGTTTATAACCCCAAAGAAAAACGTCTTACATACTCCAATCAAACATGTGCGAATATGTTCGGCTATAGCATTGAGTCGTGGTTAGAACACAACCCCAATGATAGTTGGCTGCACTCTGAGGATAGAGAATATTTTGCTCGGGAATACCGTAAACATGGTCGAGTTGGCACGACTGAGGTTGAGTTGGTCCGTAAGGATGATTCGGTATTTTGGGCCTTACTTACTTGGGATCGTATTTTCTTTCAGGATGACAGGCAGATTTTATTCTGGGTAGTGGATATTAGTGGACAGAAGAAAGCTCAGGATTTACTAGAAAGGGCGAAAGCCGAAGCTGAAGCCGCAACACAATCTAAGTCCGAATTCTTAGCGAATATGAGCCACGAAATTCGTACCCCAATGAATGCCGTGGTGGGATTTAGTCACCTTGCTCTGCAGACTGAATTAACCGATCAGCAATATGATTATTTAAAGAAAATCCAAATGGCTGGTCATAATTTATTGCGTGTAATTAATGACATTCTCGACCTGTCTAAGATCGAAGCCGGCAGAATGAGTGTTGAGCAGATAGATTTTTCTTTAGACGATGTCCTCGAGCAGTTGTGTGATTTATTGCGCCTGAAAGCTGAAGAGAAAGGGTTGGAGATTCTACTATTCCATCCTTGGGAACTCCCACGAAATTTAAAAGGTGACCCTTTACGTTTAGGTCAGGTCCTGACCAATTTGGTCGGTAATGCCATTAAATTTACAGAACAGGGAGAGATCTCTATCCAAGTAAATGAGGTTTGTCGTACTGAAAATAAAGTGGTGCTTCGATTTAGTGTTACAGACAGCGGCATTGGCTTATCTGAGGAAGAACAAACACGAATTTTTAAGGCGTTTGGTCAAGCTGATACCTCAACAACTCGGAGATATGGTGGATCTGGGTTGGGATTGGTTATCTGTCAGCAGTTGATAGAACTGATGGGTGGGGAAATGACCCTTAAAAGTGAGAAGGGTAAGGGCTCTTGTTTCAGTTTTACCAGCGAATTTGAGTTGATAGAGGATGAAGCCAAGGTCGCGCATTCCATCGAAAAGCTACAAGGGGTAAGAGTATTGATCGTGGATGATAGCTCGGCGTCACGTGATGTATTGAATTCACTTATATGTAACTTTGGGATGTATGGTTATGCCCTAAGTTCAGGTGAAGAAGCGATAGCCGAGTTACAGAGGGTTAGTGAAAGTGATGAGCCTGATTATGATCTGTTGTTAATCGATTGGCATATGCCAGGTTTAGATGGTTTTACATGTGCGCAGAAAATAAAAGAGATGACAGTCAATTCCCCTTTACCTGCTGTAGTGATGGTTACAGCGCATCATCGAGAAGGAATTTTACATCAGGCTAACGCGGAAGATCTTGATGGTTTTCTACTTAAACCTGTTAGCCCGTCGCTTTTATTGAGTGCAATTGATAAAGCGCTTCATCAGGAAGTATCTTCAGAGCATCGCCATCATAAGCCGGTTCCAAATCAAGAGGATGCTCTTAAAGGGCTTGTGGATTCACGAATTTTACTGGTGGAAGATAACTTAATTAATCAACAGATAGCGACTGAAATGCTTGTGGGATTAGGATTGGATGTAACCATTGCTGAAAATGGTTTAGATGCATTTAATCAGGCAAAAGATGTGCTATTTGATCTGATTTTAATGGATATTCAGATGCCCGTGATGGATGGTTTGGAAGCGACTGAAAAAATCAGAGAGCTGGTGGCTTACCGTGATATTCCTATTATTGCTATGACCGCTAATGCAATGCAGGAGGACATTGAACGTAGTAAAACTGCAGGGATGGATGCGCATATTACTAAGCCAATACAACCAGAGGTATTACTACAGACGTTAACTCATTGGGTAACTCCGTATTTACATCAACCTCAATTGTCAGCATCTGGCCCAGACCCTATGATTGACGGGCTTCATAGTGGGGAAGCACTTTCTAGGTTGAATGGTAATATGGAATTGTATGAAAGGTTATTACTGCAATTTGTCGATGAGCATAATGATACTTTCAGTGAAGTAGCGGAGCTTATCTCCCTTAATGCTTTGGAGAAAGCTGCAGATAAGGCACATACATTTGCCGGGTTAGTTGGGAATCTAGGTAGTACTGAATTATTTCGTTTGTCTCAACAGCTTGAGCGCAGTTTAAGAGCATCTGAACTAACGGAAGTAGAAGGGCTGTTAACCCAGTGTAAACAGCGATCTGATCAGTTAATTATCGCAATTTCTGAATTTTTAAGTTCCGGCCGCAAAGAGGCAACTTCTCCACAACCGTCTATAACTAATAAATGTGGTCTGTCATTTATTGAGTTGTTAGATGTTGTAAATGAGTTGTTGCAAGAGGGTGATAGTCGATCACTTAACTATATTGCTGATTTAAGGGCTGCTAATCCCGGAGGCTTAGAAGAAGAGTTGGCAAAAGTTCAAATGGCGATAGAAGAGTTTGAATTTGAACAAGCCTTAACGGAGGTCGAGCGGTTAAGGAAACGTTTTCTTAGCGAAGTATAAGGAGTCTCTTATGGATAACGTAAAGGGGCATGTACTGGTTGTAGATGATGAAGCAGTTAACTGTAATGTACTTGTTTCCCTGCTGGATGATTATAAAGTTATCGTTGCTAAGAGTGGTGTTAAAGCGATCTCGCGTGCCCGTGAAAACCCTCCAGATATCATTCTCTTAGATGTGGTTATGCCAGAGATGAACGGCTATGAAGTCTGTTCAATCTTGAAAGCCGATGAAACCACATGTCACATCCCGATTATTTTTATCACTGTGAAATCAACTATTGAAGAGGAAACTCAAGGTCTGCAATTAGGTGCAGTGGATTATATATCTAAGCCCTTCAGCCCCGCGATCGTTCAGGCGAGAGTGCATAATCATATTCAACTTAAAAAACAGAGGGATATGTTGGAAGCTCTGAATGTCACAGATAGCTTGACTGGGATAGCTAATAGACGTCATTTTGATCTAGCTCTGAATCAGTATTGGCAAGCTGCTTGTCGCACGTCGAGCCCCGTAGCGTTATTAATGATCGATATTGATCATTTTAAACAATATAACGATCACTATGGGCATCAGTTGGGTGATGAGTGTTTGGCTCTGGTTGCACAAACTCTTGATAGGCAGTGTGATCGGGACTTGGATCAAGCTTGTCGATATGGTGGGGAGGAGTTCGCTGTTATTTTACCGTACACCGATAAATCAGGTGCGGTGAAAGTGGCAGAACGAATTTTAAGGGCTATCCGAGCATTAAAGATTCCGCATAAGGGGTCCGATACTGCTCAGATGGTGACGGTCAGTATTGGGCTATCAGTCAAAGAAGCGGTTCCATCATTGGAGTTGGAGAGCTTAATAGCAAGGGCTGATCAAGCTCTGTATGCTGCTAAAAACGGGGGTAGAAACTGCTGCCACCACTTGGATGCACCTGAGTTAACAGTACATCATCGCGAAGCCAGTGTTTGATAGCTTTGGCTTAAGCTCTGCTGGCGATGGCTAAAGTGCCCAATCAGAATAAATAGACCGCTGCTCAGTATCGGTAATAGACACCAGAGTATCGGATGAAAAACCGGTGATAGATTCAACAATTGCTGGTGGATCGGCCACAAGCTAGCTTCGGAAATGATGACTGCCAGAACACCACTGATCCCGCCAATCAATCCCATCTCTAAACGATCAAGTTGCTTACACTGTTTTTGGCTCGCGCCTAAGGTAAGCAGAAGTGCGTTTTCATGACGACGTTGTTCAAGCTCTTGGGTCAGCGTTACATAGAGTAAAACTAAGCCTGATGCTGTCGTCAGCAACATCAGTAAACTTGAGAGTAGGGATAGCTTACTCAGTAATGTTTGCAACTGCGACAGAATCTGCCGAACATCGATCAGTGTTAGAGTCGGGAACTGTTGTAGCAGAGAGCGGCTAACCTCTGCACTTTTATCACCTAGATAAAAACTGGTTAGGTAGCTAGGCGAGTACGGCTCCAAAATGTCGGGGCTGAAGATATAGTAAAAGTTGGGTTGGAAAGAGTCCCATCTGACAGAACGAATGCTGGTGATCTCGGCGCTGGCTTCGCGGCCTGCAATGTCAAAGGTGACAGTATCGCCGAGTGTTAAGCCCAGTTCAGATGCGAGCTTTTGTTCAATAGAGACGCTTTGAGAACTGTTCCACAGTCCTGATATCAGCTTGTTATGAGCTGGGAATTGTTTCGTGGCTGTAAGGTTCAGCTCACGTTTTAGCGAAGGCTGCTCTAACTGTTCAGGCGTCAGTGCCTCTGCTAAAGGTTGTCCATTAACCTTGCTTAAGCGGCCACGATAGATCGGCCAGAGCTGATTATCGATCTGCTGTGCTGTTAACAAGGTTTCAACTTCCGGTTTCTCCCAATCTTGAATGTTGATGAGGAAGTGGTCCGGCGTGTTTTCGGGTAACTGTTCTTGCCAGCGGCTAAGCAGATCATTTAGTGCAACTAAGTTAATACTCAACAATGCAAATAGCAGGCAGATCACTGGAATTTGGATTCGATACCAGCGCTGTTGTTGCTGCATGCGGCTGACCAACATCTGTCCTAGCGGATGATGCTTAGATAACCTCTGCGAACTCCACTGCGCGATAAAAGCACCGAGCCAGCCCAGAAGGCTGCCTAAGATAAGCAAACTAAGAGTAAGGCTGAGCGTGAGCCATAGGCTATTTAAGTAGCTGCTGGTGAATAGCAGCAAGACAATGAACGCGCAAAGGTAAGGTAGCTTGCCACCCCATTTCAGAGGCGAAGGCTGGTTTTGGAATAGCTGTGTAGGTGTACTTTTCTGTAGCAACAGAAGGTTAGGCAACCCAAGGGTGACAATAATGGCAATGCCTAACGCAGGTCCTGTGAGGTAGGTTGTGAAAGCGGCCGTAGGTACTGGTTGAGGCAACAGTTCGTTTAGAAGTTGTAGGCCAGAGGCTTCCAATATAACTGCCAGAACAATACCTACAAGGCTACATAGGAGCCATGCGTACCCTAGTTGGGCAAGGTACATTAGTAACAACTGGCGATTACTGACCCCTAAGCTTTTTAGCAAGGCTGCACGTTTGCTTTGGCTCTGTGTAAAACGGCGTAAACTTAGGAAAATAGTCATGGCTGCAATCAACAAAGCAAATAGCGCACCTAAGCGCAGATAAGACGAGGCTTTCATTAACGCGCTGTTTTGTTGGCCCTCTTCGCTTTTTAGTGAAGTGATCTGCTCGCCGGTTTGTTTATTTTTTTGTAGATAGGTTTCTAGTTGCGCGATTTGCTGGGTGTCGCCACTAAACAGCTGACGATAATGCACGCGTGAACCGGGGCCCAAAAGCTCGGTACTTTGTAGGTCCGACTGGTTGATAATGATTTGCGGATTAAAGCTGATAAAGCCGCGCCCACGATCGGGTGACGCAATTACAGTGCGAGTTAAAACAAACTCTTTTGAACCTAAGGTCAGTTTATCGCCGGACTCGAGTTTTAAACGTTCAAATACGCCTTGCTCAGCCCAAGCTTCTCCCAGCTTGGGTAATTCTGTTTGTGTTGGCTGATCTAATGTTATTTGTCCGCGGGGGTAGGGAGCATTCAACGCTCTTACACTGACAAGAACAAAGTTATCACCTTGGTTCGCCATGCTGGCGATCTGTGTGACCGAGGTGTGCTCCAGAGCCATCTCTTCAGCCATCGAAAGCGTTTTATCAGATAGCGGGCGGCTGTTACTCAATACTAAGTCGGCACCTAAAAGCGCACTTCCTTGTCTTTCGAGCGTTTGTTCAATCCGCTCACCTAATACTGCCATCAGGCTAGCAATAGTAATTGCCAGTAAGAGAGCCAGTAGTAGTGATCGCCACTCACTTAGCTTGATATTACTCAGGCTATGTTGCCCAGCTATTTTAAGCAGCGTGGTAAGGTTCATGCTGATAACTCTTGCAGTTCGCTATTATGCAAACGCAATGCTCGACTGCAGCGTTCGGCTAAAGATGAGTCATGGGTAATCAGAATCAGCGTCGTGCCTTGCGCTTTGTTTAGATCAAAAAGCTGCTGGATGATCTGTTCACCGGTGTGTTCATCTAAATTGCCTGTAGGCTCATCAGCAAACAGTAGGGTGGGGTTGGTGGCAAAACTGCGGGCGATCGCAACCCTTTGTTGTTCACCACCGGAAAGCTCAGCGGGCTTATGATTAAGTCGTTCACTCAGGCCTACTTTGCTTAGCCAAATCTCAGCTTCTTCTGCGGCTTCTTTATGGTTGCGAATCTGCAGAGGTAGCATGACATTTTGCTGGGCGGTTAGGTCTGGTAGTAGGTGAAACGATTGAAATACGAAGCTGATATGTTGGTTACGAAAATCTGCCCGTTGTTGATCGTTCAGAGTATTAAGATCGGTATTATTTAGTAAAACATGGCCAGAACTGGGATGGTCTAATCCGGCTAATAACGATAGTAGGGTCGATTTACCTGTGCCTGACGGGCCAACAATAGCAACGCTTTCTCCCCGCTTGATCTCTAGATTGATATCACTGAATAGATCGACGGCCCCTGCTTGAGTCTGAAACTGTTTTGCGAGATGCTGAGCACTAACGACTGTGTCTGTATCAATTGCCATAGGTTCTTCCGTGCGTAAAACGATTGCCTTTCTATTATTCGTATTTCTGACCGTTCCGGTTCAAGCGCGTTCCCTAATTGTTTTAGGGGATAGCCTATCTGCTGCCTATCAGATGGATCTTGAACAAGGTTGGGTGCACTTGTTACAGCAGCGTTTAGACCAACAAGGCTATGCGCTTGAAGTGATTAATGCCAGCGTTAGTGGTGATACAACGCAAAATGGCATTGCTCGATTGAATTTGCTGCTGAAACAGACTGAACCAGAGATTGTGGTTATAGAATTAGGCGGGAATGACGGTTTGCGTGGCACGCCGCCGGTTGCGATCCAAAGAAATTTAGGGCGTTTGATCGATATGGCTGAAGGTAATGGAGCTAAGGTTTTGTTGCTTGGTATGCAGCTCCCTCCCAACTACGGTAAAGCCTACACCCAGCGTTTTAGCGAAATCTATCCGACAGTGGCTGATAACAAAGAAGTGGCTTTAGTGCCTTTCTTTATGGAACAAGTTGCCCTGTTTCCTGAGCGTATGCAGGATGATGGGATTCATCCTAGTGCAGCAGGTCAGCCTTATCTGTTAGATACAATGTGGCCTTATTTAGAGCCTTTATTGTAGTAATCTGAGCGTAGCTATCTTCCGTAACGCTTGTTTTAGCCTCTCACAATAAACTCTAGGCACAAAAAAGGCCGATACGTTTCCGTATCAGCCTTTTCAGAAAATTACGATAACTTATGCAAAGTTAGCGTTTACGAATTCCCAGTTAACTAGCGCCCAGAAACCTTTTAGGTAATCAGGACGAACGTTACGGTAATCGATGTAGTAAGCGTGTTCCCATAGGTCAACAGTTAGCAGAGGAGTCTGGCCTTCAGTAAGAGGGCAGCCAGCGTTGCTAGTGTTAACGATATCGATAGAACCGTCAGCGTTTTTAACCAACCAAGTCCAGCTAGAACCGAAGTTGTTAACTGCTTTGTCGTTTAGAGCTTCTTGGAATGCTGCGAAAGAACCCCATTTAGCGTTGATTGCATCAGCAATCGCGCCAGTTGGCTCACCACCACCGTTTGGAGATAGGCAGTTCCAGTAGAACGTGTGGTTCCAGATCTGAGCAGCGTTGTTGAATACGCCGCCAGCAGGAGCAGAAGTGATGATCTCTTCTAGAGTTTTACCTTCGTACTCGGTACCAGGAACTAGGCCATTTAGCTTAACAACGTATGTGTTGTGGTGTTTGCCGTGGTGGAAGTCTAGCGTTTCAGCAGAGATGTGTGGTTCCAGAGCGTCCTTTGCATAAGGTAGCGGCGGAAGTTCAAAGCTCATAAGTGTCACCTTATTCGTGTGTCGTAAAGACTTATTGTCAGAGATTACCTGCGTATCCGTATGCTCACACGATTGGCAGGTAATTATTAATTATCCAAAGCACGGAAATAATAGCACCCAAGAGTGATTATTTCATGGTACAAAAAGTGTGCTTATTTGATGTTCTTTTGTTACGAACTACCTACCTATATTGGTTCATAATTCATTTTTTAAAGGGCTGCGACTAAAGTTTGCTGAAACTGTCATGTTTTAACCCTAGAATGACAGGCCTGTATTTTTATAACTATAAAAAAGTGACTGTTAGAAGATGTATAAAGTTTTAATTTGGATCTCTGTGGTATCTCTGGCAATTCTGGTCGTTAAAACTCAGTTTTTAGCGTCTGATACGTTTGTGCCGTTTAAAGAGGACTGCATGAAGTTAGCGGGTGCTACAGAGGAGCGTTGTGACTGCTTCTCTAAATATGTACATAAGCACTTTAGCGATAATGAAGTAAAACTGATCCGTGCTAACCAACTGAGCAACCCTGACTTTAAATTTAAAGTGGAAGAAGTTCTGGCGCGCGCTAATCAGTCTTGTGCGGCTGAAAAATAAGTCCTATCTACTCAACTAGCTGGGATAGTTAAACTCTATCCCAGCTACTTTTGACCTCTATCCGTTTTGAGAGCTACTCGCTAGATGGTTTCTTAACACTTCTAACGGGAATTGCGGATCACCGCAGGCAAAGAAATACGGATTCTCTAAAGACTCGCGTAAGTTATAGGTGAGGCCCTCGAGCGTTTCGGCGTTGACTAAGCGCCCACCGGCTGCTTCTAGAATAGCTTGGGCTGCTGCCGTATCCCATTCACTGGTGGGATAAAGGCGTGGGTAAAAATCGGCTATACCTTCAGCGATTAGACACATCTTTAGGGAGCTCCCCATCCCTCGATGGCTAATCTGTGAAAACTGTTTGGCTATCGGCAACATCAGGTTTTCGTTGGCTTCTTGGCCATGCCTACGGCTGGATGCGACGATTAGGTCTTTGCCCAGAGGTCTGCTTCTGATTTGCGCTGGAGCTTGCCCATCTTCCTGTTTCCATGCGCCAATCTCGTTGCCTCCCCAATAGGCGACACCGCTAACGGGGACATAGATAATGCCGAAGATAGGGCGGTTGTTTTCGATCAGAGCAATATTGATGGTGAATTCATCGTTGCGGTTAATAAACTCTTTGGTTCCGTCCAACGGATCGATACACCAAAATTGCTGCCAAACTTTGCGCTGTTGATAGGTTAATTCAGTGTCTTCTTCGCTCAGTTGCGGAATCTCGGGAGTTAGATCGCTGAGACCTGCCCGAATCACCTGATGTGCAGCGAGATCAGCTGCCGTAACTGGTGAGTGGTCTTCTTTAGCCGCAATCGAAAAATCATCGCGCTGATAAACTTTTAAGATCTCAGCGCTGGCTTGCTGACAAATACAGAGTAATGCTGAAGCTAAGTCGTGTTGGTTCATTATCTTACGGCCTTTTTGTTATTGGGTGTTGGCTGTATGAATGATGGTTCTACTTACGATTGAGGAAATCTCTGGCCATATAGAGCGCGGCAATGGCTCTACCTTCGGTAAAGTCCTCGCTGGCTACCAGTTGCTCTATTTCGGCTAGCGGCCAACTGACGACTTCCATCTCCTCTGGCTCATCGCCTTGTAAACGACAAGGATAGAGGTCTCTGGCGACGACCGCTGTAATTCTATGCCCCATATAGTTGGGTGCTGATGTCATTACTTTTAGCGTATCTAACTGGTTGCTACCAAATCCTGCTTCCTCTTTAAGCTCTCGGTCTGCAGCGATATGAGCGTCTTCACCGGGATCAATCAGGCCTTTAGGTAGCGTCAGTGTGTAATCCTCAATACCTGCAGCGTACTCTTTGATCAGCAGTACTTCATTGTCTTCGGTCACAGGAATGATCATGACTGCACCGTTACCTCGATTGGCTAAGCGCTCATAAGTGCGTTCGGCACCATTAGAAAAGCGAAGTTCAACCTGCTCGACTTTAAATAAGCGTGTTTGTGCGGCAGTTGTAACCTTCAAAATCTCGGGTTTAACCGGCATACTGAGGTTTCCTCTTTACTTGGCCTGAAAAATGTTTGATTGGCAGAATATAGATACCGTCTTTCTGGATATGGACGGCACCCTTCTTGATCTACACTTTGATACCTATTTTTGGCTAGAACATCTACCCCTGCGATATGCGCAGATCCACAAAATGGATCAAGATGAAGCACGCAGCTGGTTGCATGAGCGTATCATAGAGCAGCAAGGAACTCTTAATTGGTATTGTTTGGATTATTGGACGCGAGAGCTGAATGTACCCATTACCGAGCTCAAATATGAGATTGCCGACAAAATTGCTTTTCGACCTCATGTGCAGGACTTTCTTGCTACCTTAAAAGCGCAGGGGATTCGCACGGTTATTGTGACGAATGCGCATTGGGGAAGCCTGTCTCTTAAAATCGAAAAAACCGCTATCAACGATCTTGTGGATGGTGTTATCTGCTCTCATGATTTTGGGTTACCCAAAGAAGATCTCACTTTTTGGGACCGATTGCAGCAAGTAGAACCTTTTGATAAGTCCCGTACCTTGCTGGTGGATGATAGCTTTGCTGTACTTAACAGTGCTCGGAAATATGGTATTAAGTATTTATTGTCGATCTACCAACCTGACAGCCAGCAACCTAAAAGAGAAATAGATGACTATAGTGCTATAGAGCATTTTGATGAGATTACCCCCAAGAAATGACAGATATAGAAGTAAAAGTTCGTCTTGATAAATGGCTTTGGGCCGCTCGTTTTTATAAAACTCGAGCTGTTGCAAAACAGATGATCGATGGCGGCAAGGTGCACTATAACGGTCACCGTACCAAATGCAGTCGACACGTTGAGATCGGCGCTGTCCTAGAAATTCGTCAGGGTTTCGATGAGAAAGAGATCGTAGTGGTTGAGCTCTCGGATAAGCGTCGCGGTGCGCCTGAAGCGCAAAAACTCTACAAAGAAACTGAAGCCAGTATTAAAAAACGTGAAGAGCATGCAGCTCAGCGCAAGGCGATGGGCAGTAGTTTGAATCCGCGCAATCGACCGAATAAGAAAGAACGCCGTCAGATAAGATCATTTAAAGATGGTGAACGCGGGATTTTTGATAAAGGTTAACTACTAACCGCATTGCTCATGTGCATGCTGAACAATGCGGTTGGGTCAACACATTTACGATTTGAGGATCGGAAGTTGATTTAGCAAAGGGATCTTTGCGAATAATCGTATTAAGGGTTGCAGGAGCTTGTGAGCCTTGTTGGTGGCTATGTGCATAATTGGCGTACAGAAAGCCCAGCTCAGGGTAACCATTGCTGAGAAAGCCCCACCGACTAAATTGTCACTCGCCCAGTGGGCTCCACCCACAACGCGTGGAAGCATGAATAGAGTAGCTAGAAATAGAGCTGATAAAGATAGCCAACTACGCGCATTAAGCATCATAAAGCCTGCCCAAGTTAGAACGACTGTTGCATGATCCCCAGGGAAAGTAGATGTTGCACTGTCTTTGGCTGGAATGTCGGGAACAATCTGACTAAACCGATATGCTGGCTCCAGTAATAAGGTTGGACTCTTACCACTGAGCTCCGCAGCTTTGGTGAAGTTAGCCACTCCTTCTCTGACAAAGAACATCAAAACGAGTAGTAGAACAAACCCAATGATCGCTTGCTGCAGGCGGTCACGTTTTATACCGAACCCAGGGAAGGTCAGACTCACCAACATGATCGTCAGAGGGATGAGATCCATAATGCGGACATTCGCCCAGGCCCAAAAACGAGTCCAGCCATTATCTTCAGACAAGGTGCCATTAAGGATTAAAAATAGGTTTTGGTCGATGCTGCGCCAGAAAGCAAAGCCTGTTTCTGTCACGAAGAAGCCAAACCAAGTAAACGCAAATAGATGCCCAAGGAAAAGCGCTTTTAAATTCCAAGTCTGCCTGAAAACGGTGATATCGTTCATACTGCAAATACTGTCCCGAATTGTTAGACAGATATGATAAAATACCTGTATTGACTTGGGTACCTGTCTGGACCCTCTTATTTTCCACTTATAATTCGATAGAATCCTCTCATGAGTAATCCTGATCAGATTCAGCGTATCCTGTTCGATGAATTGGATATTCGCGGCGTTGTTTCCGGCGTACAGCAAACCTGTGCCGATTGTTTTGAAAACCATGACTATCCCGCTGTGATCCAGCAGGTGTTAGGTGAGATGTTAGCAGCGGTAAGCTTGCTTAGCTCGAACCTAAAATTTAAAGGTCGTCTTATTCTTCAAGCTCAAGGTCGAGGAAATGTTCGTGTGTTAATGGCGGAATGTAACCATGACCGCGATCTACGTGCGATTGCTCGTTACGAAGGTGAGCTAGATGAACAAGCTAACTTTGTGGATCTATTACCGCAAGGTCAGGTTGTCCTGACTATCGAACCGGAGCAAGGACAGCCTTATCAAGGTATTGTACCTCTAGACGGAGAAAACCTTGGCAAATGTTTAGAGAACTACTTCCTAAGTTCCGAGCAACTGCCAACCCAGATCCAGCTAGCTTCTGATGGTGAAAAAGCAGCAGGTATGATGCTGCAGGTATTGCCAGCGCAAGGTACAGGCGAAGAGGACTGGGATCGCGTCAGTCACTTAGCGTCCACGCTTAAAAGTGAAGAGTTATTAGAGTTAGATAACGAAACATTGTTGTACCGACTTTTCCACGAAGAACAATGCCGTCTATACGAACCGGATGAAGTTCGATTTAAATGTACCTGTTCTCGTCAACGCAGCGAAGCGTCTTTGAAACTTGTCGAAAAAGCAGAGCTTTTAGAAGTACTAGAAGAGCAGGGCAAAGTGGCTGTAAATTGTCAGTTCTGTAACGCCCAGTACGATTTTGACGCTGCAGATATCGAAGCCCTGTTTGCTGAAAACGGCGCTTCAGGCGGCTCACAAGTACATTAAGCGAACTTATATTAGATATTCTGGTGGTGAATTTGCAGTAAAATCAATCAAATAAGCCTGTTTTTGCGGCAGGTCAAATGCGAATTGATTTCAACAATGGCACAGCGTGCGATTTTTGTGCATAATACGCCTCCTTATAATTACGATACACCATAGCCTTACGCCTTATTAGGTAACGTTATTGGCGCCTATGCCAAGGGAACCCAGTAATGACCAAAGATTCTGTTAACATTGCACACCACAACTTAAGCCCAGCTAAGCTGGTTGAGAAAGCCATTGCCAACGGTGAAGGAACACTTGCTGACACTGGCGCATTGGTAGTGACAACAGGTAAACGTACCGGTCGTTCTCCGATGGACCGTTTCATCGTTGAAGAGCCAAGTACTGCTGATTCTATCGATTGGGGTAATATCAACCGCCCATTCGATTCAGACAAATTTGATGCGTTATGGACTCGCGTAGAAGAGTTCATCGCAGATAAAGAACACTTCGTGTCAAACGTACACGTTGGTTCTGATCCAAACCATTATCTTGCTGTAAATATGACTACTCAGACTGCATGGCAGAACCTGTTTGGTCAGAACCTTTTCATTCGTCCTGCGGAATACAACCCGAAGTCGAAAGAAGAGTGGCAGATCCTAAACGTTGCTGGTTTCGAATGTGATCCAGAGCGTGACGGCACAAACAGCGATGGTTGCGTAATCATCAACTTCGCTAAGCGTAAAGTTTTGCTAGCAGGCATGCGCTACGCTGGTGAAATGAAGAAAGCGATGTTCTCTGTACAGAACTTCCTGTTACCAGAGAAAGACGTATTGCCAATGCACTGTTCTGCAAATGTTGGTGATGACAACAGCACAACCCTATTCTTCGGTCTATCTGGCACAGGTAAAACAACTCTGTCTGCTGATCCTTCTCGTTACCTTATCGGTGATGATGAGCACGGTTGGGGCAAAGGCGTTGTATTTAACCTGGAAGGTGGTTGCTACGCTAAAACTATCAACCTAAGCCAGAAGAACGAACCAATTATCTGGGACGCTATCCGCTTTGGTGCGATCGTAGAGAACGTTGCTCTAAACGATGCACGTACAGCTGATTACGATGACACATCTCTAACTGAGAACGGTCGTTGCGCATACCCACTACAGCACGTTGAAAAACGTACTGTATCTAACATGGGTGAAGAGCCAGATTCTATCGTATTCCTAACATGTGACCTGACTGGCGTATTGCCACCAGTATCTATCCTGACTAAAGAAGCGGCTGCGTACCACTTCCTGTCTGGTTACACTGCGCTTGTAGGTTCTACAGAAATGGGTTCAGGTGGTGGCATCAAGTCTACTTTCTCTACTTGTTTCGGTGCTCCTTTCTTCCCACGTCCAGCGCATGTTTACGCTGAGCTACTAATGAAGCGTATCGAAGAGTTCGGTTCTAAGGTTTACCTAGTAAACACTGGTTGGACTGGCGGTTCTTACGGTACTGGCGAGCGTTTCAGCATCCCAACTACTCGTGGCATCATCTCTGCAATTCAGAATGGTTCCCTAAACGGTGTTGAGACTGAGAAGCTAGAAGGTCTAAACCTAGAAGTACCAGTTTCGGTTGAAGGTGTAGACTCTACACTGCTTAACCCACGTAACACTTGGGCTGACAAGTCTGGTTACGATGCAACTGCAAACGACTTGATCGGTCAGTTCGTAGAGAACTTCAAGAAGTTCGACGGCGTATCTGAAGAGATCATTGCAGCGGGCCCTAAACTGTAAGCGGGTAGCCTAGTATTTGAAAAAGCCTCGTATTTATACGAGGTTTTTTTTTGCCTTTTTTTGTTAAAAGTATATTTGTATTATCAGTATGAACAGGGAATCAGGGAATGATATGGATGAAGCGCTTGGATTAGAGGAAGGTGCTCCTCGGCCTAATCGCTAGGAAGTGCTGTACTTAATGTTCTCTAGGTAATGAGTTCAACGCATGATAGCGCTACTACGATAAAGTTTTGGGCTACAAGTCAGAGAGTAAAGGGGCAATTTACTGAATAACAGAAGCTACTTACTAATGTTGTTTTGCGCTTGGGAGAGAAAGTGTTTCATTTATTACTGATTTTTAGCTGTTGGATGCTATCCAGCCTTGCTCAAGCTATTGATGGCGAAGATAGCCGGGCGACATTTGTGCTTCCTGCGTTAAATGCTCTATCTGATCAAACATCTATATCAGGCTTGTCCTCAGGTGGCTTTATGGCAGCCCAGTATCATATTGCTTATTCTGAGAATCTAGTGGGCGCTGGGATAATTGCCGGAGGGCCGTGGAATTGTGTAGCGAGTATTCCCGGTAATGATTTGACGCCTAAGCTAGTGAACGCCACCACAACCTGTATGGATCCCTGTAAATACAGCTGGTTTGGTTGTCCTAAATCTCTATATCCCAATAGCCGTTATTTGTCTGAACTCGCTAAGACTGAAGCGGAGCGTGGCAGTATAGCTAGGTTAGAGAATCTTTTTGACGACAAAGTTTATATTTTCTCAGGTCTTAAAGATAGAACGGTGAAGCAGGTCGTGGTCGATCAGACCGTGTCTTTCTATGAGTACTTAGAACTTGATGGAAGTGCTATTCGATATGACAACAGTGTTGCCGCAGGTCACGGATTTATTACCGATGATCTGGAAAATAACCAATGTGGCCTGACAGAGAAACCATGGATTAACAATTGTGGTTTCTCTCAAGCGCGGCGCTTGTTAGAGCATATCTATGGGGAGTTAGAGGTAGATGTTAAAGAGCTGTCAGGTGAGCTGATTAAGTTTGATCAAACGCCATTCATTTCAGGCGAATACAGTAGTCTAGATGACATAGGTTATGCCTATATTCCTGAGAGTTGCCGTAGTGAATCTTGCAGGGTGCACGTGGCTCTTCATGGTTGCCGTCAAGGTCACGAATTTTTGGGAAATCGATTCGTATCGGGCACGGGTTATAACGAAACGGCAGATGCTAATCAGTTGATCGTCCTTTACCCACAAGTGAAACCATCCTCAATCATGCCTTTAAACCCACGTGGTTGTTGGGATTTTTGGGGGTATAGCAGTAATAGCTTACCGCCATATCATTACTATAAAAGAAGTGCGCCGCAGATGAAGGCGATTAATCAAATGGTTAATCGTTTAACCTCAAAACCTACTAATGAGCTTTAGCGGTGCAAGTTTGAGAGTTAGATAGTTAGCTGAATTTGAGTTTCATATCAGCGCTTTCTAGGTAGCTCGCTTCTTGCTCAAGCCCTGCTTCGGTCAATGGATGATGAGATAGCCACTCCTCAGGGAAGTTCATAAGCAGTGTTTTGCCATCAACGCTAAAAGTGATTGCAGGTAGGCGATTTGAAGAGCGGCTGCGATGGAGTACGACTGCTAGTCTTAGTAATACGCAGAGTCGACGATAGGGTTCTTGCAAGCGCTTAGGTAGTGCTTTGAATTCGTCTTTAGGAAATTTGCGTCGATGACCACGAACGAGAGTCGCGAGTTGTTGCTGCTCGCGTGTCGTAAAGCCGGGCAAATCTGAATGGTTGAGCAGGTAGGCACTATGCTTGTGGAACTGGCTGTGCGCGATCGTCAGGCCTATCTCGTGAGTACGAGCTGCCCAGCAAAGCATATCGTAGTCTTTCGGCGATAGCTGCCAGCTTTCCTTTAGTTGCGCCCAGGCAAGAAGAGCAGTTTGTTCGACACGTTCAGCTTGTTCTTGGTCAACATGATAGCGCTGCATAAGAGCGGTGATACTGCGATCACGTACATCTTCATGCTTTAAACGACCAGCCATATCATAGAGGACGCCTTCGCGCAGTGCGCCCTCGGATAAGCTCAATTTCTCAAGATTTAGGGCTTCGAATATCCCGCATAAAATGGCAACACCAGCAGTGAGGACGGTTTTGCGTTCAGGCTTGATACCGTTAATGTCGATATCGTCACTGTGTTTGAAGGTCAGCAGAAGATCTCTAAGTTGCTGTAACCCTTCCCAAGTAATGGACTCTTGGCTATAGCCATAATCCTGACAAATATTGCGAACGGCTTTGATCGTGCCTGACGCACCTACAGCACTGTTCCAGCCTATATGGCGATATTCACGTACGATTGATTGCAGTTCTTGGCGAGCGGCTGTGCGAGCGCGTTTAAAGTTGGAAGCAGAGATGACTCCCTCTTTAAAATAGCGTTTGGTATAGCTGACGCAGCCCATATGAAGGCTTTCCATCGTGCGTGGTTCAAAGCGCTCACCAATGATAAATTCGGTACTGCCACCGCCAATATCAATTACGAGGCGCGCACCTTGGTCATCTGCAAGAGTATGCGACACTCCTAAATAGATAAGGCGTGCTTCCTCGCGACCGGCGATGATCTCAAGCGGCGTTTCTAGGATAGCTTCAGCTTCTTCGATGAATTCACGGCTGTTTTTGGCTTCACGTAGAGCGTTGGTACCAACGACTCTAACGGAATCTCTAGGGAGGTCTTTTACGCGTTGGGCAAAACGGCTGAGGCATTCAAGCCCACGTTGTTTTGCTTCATCTGTTAGGTAGCGTTTGTCATTGATGCCAGCGGCCAGCTGAACTTTATCGGACATAAGATCAATCGGGCGTATCTCGCCCTGATCAAGCTGCGCGACGACCATGTGGAAACTGTTAGACCCTAAATCAATGGCTGCTAAGCGTTGATCATTTTGTTTATCTGAAACAGTTGAAGGTTCTGTCATGCGTTGTTGTCCTATGACCCGATAGTAAGGCTGAGCTAGATTACCAAAAGTCCTACGGTACTGCAGGTGCTTTTCATATTTTGTGTTAAGGCTTTTAATTTATAAGAATAGTCTACTGAAAATATGGCCTTGTAGCCCCGTGAAATGGGATTCTATAGTGTTTGGGGTTTAAGCTTATAGCTAAATAATTGACCTCTATGCTAGGAAATATCTATGGGGGGCGTTACACAATTGGTGGTGAGAATGGTATCATCGGCGGTCTTATTGAAAAATAATGGGCGCAGCGGAGAAAAGTTCCCATGAGTGAAAACATTGTAAATGTTACAGATGCTTCCTTTGAGGAAGATGTTCTCAAAGCTGAAGGTGCAGTATTAGTTGATTACTGGGCTGAGTGGTGTGGTCCTTGTAAAATGATCGCTCCTGTTCTGGAAGAGATCGCTAAAGAATACGGTGACCAGTTGAAAATTTGTAAACTGAACATCGATGAAAACAGCGAAACTCCACCAAAATTTGGTATTCGCGGTATCCCTACATTGATGCTTTTCAAAGGCGGTAATGTAGAAGCTACTAAGGTTGGCGCACTATCTAAATCGCAGCTTTCTGCGTTTATTGAAGCTAATCTTTAATAGATTGATGCCTAGAAAGTGTAATGAGGCTCAAAACATTACACTTTCTTACCTTTGCACTATAGACAGACCCTTACCTACCTTCTATAGTGTTGCTTGGTTGGTCCTCCCGCTAAAATCTTTTTCCTTCTTTGTATTTTATACGAGAGCATTTTGACCAACGTTCGACTATCTTCTTAAATTCCATCCACATATTAAAAATTAGCTTCGTGCTACTTTTCTTCAAACTATGAATCTTACCGAACTAAAAACAAAAAGCGTTCCCGAGTTACTTGAAATTGCCAAAGGCATGGGAATGGATAATCTGGCTCGTTCCCGTAAACAGGATGTTATTTTCGCTATTCTTAAGCGTCATGCGAAAGGCGGTGAAGACATCTACGGTAATGGTGTCCTAGAAATTCTGCAGGATGGTTTTGGTTTCCTGCGTTCCGCTGACTCCTCATACCTAGCTGGCCCGGATGATATTTACGTATCTCCAAGTCAGATTCGTCGTTTTAACCTACGTACAGGTGACACGATTGCGGGTAAGATTCGTCCACCTAAAGATGGTGAGCGTTACTTCGCATTATTGAAAGTTAATGAAATTAACTACGATAAGCCTGATAACGCGAAGAATAAGATTCTTTTCGAAAACCTGACGCCTCTATTTGCGCAGGATCGTTTGCGGATGGAAATTGGTAACGGCAGTACAGAAGATCTGACTGCACGTGTTATCGATCTGGTTTGTCCAATGGGTAAAGGTCAGCGTGCTTTGGTTGTATCACCGCCTAAAGCCGGTAAGACCTTGATGCTACAGAACATCGCTAACAGCATCACCCGTAACAACCCAGAAACTCACCTGATTGTATTGCTAATCGATGAGCGCCCTGAGGAAGTAACAGAGATGCAGCGTACCGTTCGCGGTGAAGTGGTTGCATCTACCTTCGATGAGCCGCCATCACGTCACGTTCAAGTGGCTGAGATGGTTATCGAGAAAGCTAAGCGTCTAACTGAGCACAAGAAAGACGTGGTTATCCTTCTGGATTCCATTACGCGTTTGGCTCGTGCCTACAACACAGTTATCCCGTCTTCCGGTAAAGTACTAACCGGTGGTGTTGATGCGCATGCTCTAGAGCGTCCTAAGCGCTTCTTTGGTGCTGCTCGTAACATCGAAGAGGGTGGTAGCTTAACAATCATCGCAACAGCGTTGGTTGATACAGGTTCTAAGATGGACGAAGTTATCTTTGAGGAATTCAAAGGTACGGGTAACTCTGAAGTTCACTTGGATCGTAAAGTTGCTGAAAAACGTGTATTCCCAGCAATCAACATCCGTCGTTCTGGTACGCGTCGTGAAGATCTTCTTACATCTGAAGAAGAGCTACAGCGTATGTGGATCCTGCGTAAGCTTCTAGATCCAATGGAAGATACTGCAGCGACAGAGTTTGTAATCGACAAACTGAAAGACTTTAAAACAAACGACGAATTCTTCCTTTCTATGAAACGGAAGTAAACCGGTTTGCGTATTAAAGGGTGAGCATCTGCTTGCCCTTTTTTATATCTACTAGGTCTGATTATGGCGACACCCAAATATAAAGATCTGCGTGACTTTATCCACATGCTGGAAGAGCGTGGGGAGTTAAAGCGTATTAAGCAAGAGATTGATCCTAATCTGGAGATGACCGAGATTAGTGATCGTACTCTCAAAGCAGGCGGTCCAGCTCTGCTGTTTGAAAACCCTAAAGGCTCCTCTTATCCAGTGTTAGCTAACTTGTTTGGTACGCCTGAACGTGTAGCGATGGGTATGGGAGAGGAGTCTGTCGAAGCGCTCAGAGATGTAGGTAAACTCTTATCTCAATTAAAAGAGCCTGAACCACCTAAAGGTATGAAGGACGCTTGGGAAAAGCTGCCTATCTTTAAGCAAGTGCTCAATATGGGCCCGAAGTTGGTTAAGTCAGCGCCGTGCCAGAAACATGTGATTGAAGGGGATGATGTTGATCTAAATACCCTTCCTATCCAAACTTGCTGGCCGGGGGATGCGGCACCATTGGTTACTTGGCCTTTGGTGATTACACGCGGTCCTAATAAAGAACGACAGAATTTGGGTATCTACCGTCAGCAATTAATCGGTAAAAATAAACTGATTATGCGTTGGTTAGCACACCGTGGTGGTGCACTTGATTTTCGCGAGTGGAAACAGGAATATCCGGGTGAAAAATTTCCGGTTGCCGTTGCTTTAGGCGCTGATCCTGCAACGATTTTGGGTGCAGTGACACCGGTTCCTGATACCTTGTCTGAGTATGCTTTTGCGGGCTTGCTGCGTGGTGGCAAAACTGAAGTTACTGAGTGTATTGGTAATGATCTGCATGTACCTGCTAGCGCTGAGTTCATCTTAGAGGGTTATATTGATCCGGACGAAATGGCGGATGAAGGCCCATTTGGCGACCATACAGGTTACTACAACGAGGTTGATAGCTTCCCTGTATTTACGGTCGAGCGAATTACCCATCGCAGTAATCCGATTTATCACAGCACCTATACTGGACGTCCACCTGATGAGCCAGCGATCTTAGGTGTGGCGCTGAACGAGGTGTTCGTACCTATTCTGCAGAAGCAGTTCCCTGAAATCGTAGATTTTTATCTGCCGCCTGAAGGCTGCTCTTATCGTATGGCGGTAGTGACGATTAAGAAGCAGTATCCGGGTCATGCTAAACGTGTGATGTTGGGCGTTTGGTCGTTCCTTAGACAGTTTATGTATACCAAATTCGTTATCGTTTGCGATGATGATGTGAATGCCCGCGATTGGAATGATGTTATCTGGGCGATCACTACGCGGATGGACCCTCAGCGGGATACCGTGATGATCGATAATACACCGATCGATTATCTTGACTTTGCTTCGCCTGTGTCTGGTCTAGGCTCTAAAATGGGTATGGATGCGACCAATAAATGGGAAGGCGAAACAACTCGTGAGTGGGGTGAGCCTATAGTTATGGATCCCGAAGTTCAGAGTAAAGTGGATGATATCTGGGATGAATTGGGTATTTTAAAGTGATCTATGCCTAAGCATATTCTGATCGAAAATAATGGGGATAAAATTCCTTCCGGATCAGATGAAACCCTGCTGGAAAGTTTGCATCGAGCAGGGTATAAAATGCGCGTCAGCTGTCGCAATGGTGTTTGTGAAATTTGCGAAGTAATGCTGCTTGAAGGCGAAATTAAACAACGCTATCCAGAACTGCATCTCTCTGTTGATAGTGTTCAAACTACTCGTAGTGCACCAAGTGTACTAGCATGTACATGTAAACCCTTAAGTGATGTAAGGGTCAGGATTGAAGGGTTAAAAAGCCCTGGAGAGTTATCTGTGAAAAAGCTCCTTTGTGACATTAAGGCATTTGAAAAGCTAAACCATGATGTGTACCGCATCCGCCTGCAAATGCCTGCTACGGCTTCTCTATCTGCCGAATTTTTTGCTGGTCAGTATTTAGATATCTTTTTGCCAGACGGTAAACAGGCTTCATTTTCTATTGCTTCTGCGCCAGATACGGGTCGTGATATCGAGTTACATATCCGTCATATGCCTGAGAGTGAAATGTCTAATGCGATTATTGGGCATTTAAAAAGCGAAAAAACGGTAGAGATTGAACTGCCTAAAGGTGATTGCTACCTACAAGCTCATAAACTAAAACCTGATACGCGTTTGATTTTGGCTGCGGCGAGCACGGGCTTTGCGCAAGTGAAGAGCGTGGTAGAGCATCTATTAGCTAACCAATTTGGTAACCCAATCTATATCTATTGGGGTGCTTGTGTAGAAGAAGACATGTATTTGGAAAAGTTACCAATGCAATGGGCTGCAGAACATCCAAATGTTCACTTTGAGCCGATTGTAAGCGAACCTGGAAATAGCCCTGGTTGGACAGGTCGTACAGGTCTTCTACCGGATGCTGTTCTAGAAGATTTTGCTGATTTCGAAAATGTAGAAATCTTCGCAAGTGGCTCTCCAGGAATGGTGTATGCGTTGCTAGATGCGTGTGAACCACGTGGCTTTGAAGAAGCGAATATGCACTCTGATGTATTTGCTTATGCGCCAAGACCTAAAAGCTAAAAATCTCTTTATCAAAAAAGGAGCCAATGGCTCCTTTTTTATTGCTTAACCGCTCATGAAATTGTGTTTTACACTAGGTAGATGTAACAAAGCCTTCTTATAAATGCTTTTCTGATCATTTTTTATTAGAATCCACGGTTCGCGCTTACCCTAATTGCCAGGATTTGAGCCTTTATCTGAACTGATTTCGATAAGCGTCGAGCCAGAATTGCGCTAGTTAGACGTTTTACCTGTTTTTATCAACTTACTTGGATGTATTCAGATGCAATCATTCGCTGCCTTAATGATTCGTTCCCTTGTTTATCTGCTATTTATGGCAGGTGTAGCAAATATCTTTGCAATGGAAGGTTATGCCCTATTGGTAGAGAGTAAGTACGATGAAGGTTCGGCGACAGAATTGATGCATGATACGTTTGCTTTCGTTACCTGTATGTTGTTCTTGATCGGTGCTTATTACAGTGACGCGTTGCGCCCAGCTGCAGTGGTTGTTGCGACGCTGAGTGGCATGATGCTGATTCGTGAGTTTGATGCCTTTTTAGATGAGAATATGTTTGATGGCGCATGGCAGACGCTGGTTTGCATCTTAATTGCGACATCGACTTTATACTTGATTAGACAACAACACCCGGTTAAACCTTCCTTAATTGAGTTTTCGAAACTGTCCAGTGCAGGTATCTATCTGAGTGGTATCTTGGTTGTATTGGTCTTTTCGCGTCTGTTTGGTAGGGGTTCCTTCTGGGAAGCGGTGATGGGTGATGGCTATGTTAGGGTCGTAAAGAATATCGTAGAAGAGGGGACTGAACTGATGGGTTATTCAATATTGGTTATAGCTGCAGTTGAGTTTCTGTGGCAGATTGTTAGCCAACGAAAAGCGAGAAATGAGTAACTCGTATCGATGATCAATAGGTTTTACCGAGTCTAATAGATTAAAGAAGAGGAGCAGATAGCTCCTCTTTTTTGCTTGAATGCTTAGGGCTGGCAATAACTCCATTAGCGGGATAAGCTTTATAAAATCCATAACTACCTCAGGGACTTTTGAGTTCTATGGAAGGGCAAAGCTCTGAAGTATTGATGGTTCGGCAGCCTATCTTTGATCGAAACCTCAAGATCATCTCTTACCAGCTGCGCTATCAATATTCTGAATACATTGAAGACTCGTTATTTGACCCTGAAACGGAAGGGTCGATGCTTGTTATGCATACCTTCACCAGCCTTTTCCAAGATGGGCATATTCATAAAGTACCTGTCTTCTTGCCTTTTCCTAGTTCGATGCTGCAGGAGGGGAGTTCCCTCGCGCTGCCTAGAAAAGAAATCGTGATTGAAGTCCATCCAGATATCACCGTGACTGAAGAGGTGATCTCTCATCTTAAAATGCTGTCTAAACAAGGATATCGGATAGCATTGGATGGTTTTTCAATGCAGCCTCATTTAATTCCCCTGATTAAACTAGTCAACATCATCAAAATTGATTTTAGCCTGATGCATCGGGCTAAAATCAAAAAGTTAGTAGCGACGCTTAATAAGGCAAAGAAAACTGCTTTAGCGCAAAATGTTGATGACTTTGAAACCCTGCAGTTTTGTAAAAAGGTTGGATTCAAGCTTTTTCAGGGAGGTTTTATTAGTCGTCCAGTTAAGGTGCTGGGGAAAGATGTTCCGGGAAATAGTGCAGCCTTAATGCAGCTCTTGCAGCAGTTACAGCGTCCAGACATTACACCTTCAGAGATTGAAGATCTGATAGTCATGGATCCTAAGCTAAGCTTTAAGATTCTCAAAGTGGTTAATTCAGCTGCTTACCAACAGAGTAGATCTATTGACTCCATGCAACAGGCAGTGGTGATTTTAGGGCACGATCAAATTCGGAAGTGGGCTACTTTGATCACCTTGGCGAGCAATCCCGATAAGCCTGAAGAGCTAGCAAGAAATCTACTAGTGCGCGGTCGTATGTGTGAGCTGCTGGCCGAAACGTCAGAAGCTTTGCAGCAAGACAGCGCCTTTATGGTGGGAATGATCTCGCAGTTAGACATTTTAATCGATGTCGAGATGGAAGAGATTCTTCGGCAAATTCCTTTGGATGAAAAAATTAAGTTTGCAATCTCTGATTATGAAGGCGAGTTAGGTGAATTATTAGAAGTAGTAATCGCATTTGAAAACGCAGATTGGGATCAGGTACAGGCATCTGCATTCGGTAAAGAATTCTTTGAGGTAGCCTACCGCCACAGTTTGCATTGGGCAGAGCAAGCCATGGCGGCGTTGGTTGATGGAGAGTGAATCGCTATTATGGTTTGTAGCGATCATGATTGAAAATAAAATCATTGCCTTCGGCTGAAGCATGACAGGCGATGCACCCTGTAGGCATTCCTTTGGCTACTCGGCCTGCTAATTTAGCCCCCTTGGGATTAGTAAGGATTTTTCCATTAGCGGCATATTTAACATAGAACCAGTTATGGTTGTTAGGGTCATACATTTCATCTCGTTTAAACATAATCGTGACGGCCTTGAGATATTTTTGTGGATTATTAATTACATCGTCTATGGAAAGTCCGTCACCCCCATAGTTGCGCTTTACTACTAAATCTCCTTTCGTGCCTTTAAAAGTAACTGGAACTTCAAGTAATTCTAAAATCATTCCGTGTGGGGGTGCCCCTTGGTAAGGTCGGGTAATGATTGGGTCGACTCCTACCAAATGTTTTCGTTCCATAAAAGACCATAAATCCTTAGCGTAGTTTACGGATTCTGTATCTCCAAATGGCATAGTTTCAGCGCTAGCAGGGAATGAAAGTATGAGGGTTGTGGATATGGCGGAAATAAGAGGGAACTTCATAATGATGCTCCTTGTGCACATAAAAGGGTTTAAAAAATGTGCACTTTTTAGGTGTGATTGCCCCAATATTTCATCTTAATAGGGGCTTCTAGTATCAATAGTGACACAAGATCTGGAATGAAAGTTCAATAATTCGTTTTGATGGATACATTAAAAAAGGATGCTTAAAAGCATCCTTTTTATAGGTACACAGCAGAGTATTAAGCGCTAGCTTTTTGCTCTGCTGGCATTGGTAACTCAGGTAAACCTGATGCTACGACGTTTAGGTTTTGTTGTAGTAAAGCTTGAGCTTTTTTATCTTCGCCTAGGTGGCGTAGTAAACGTGTTAGCTCGCCTAATGTTTCTGATTTAGCATCTAGCTCAAGACTTTGTTCAAAGTATTTAACTGCCTGGCCCCAGTGCTCATTGCGTAATGATAGACGACCTAGAGTTAATAGTAGTTCAGGACTTTCAGCGTGAGCTTTCTGCCAACTACGTGCACTATCAAGCTGCTTCTTAGCATTCTCGCCATTGATGCGGCCGTATAAGGTAACAAGCTTCTCGTCCCAATTTTTCTTAATCAGGCTGCGAAGATTTTGTTCTGCACGACCTTCTGCACCAAGAGATACCAGTAGTTCGGTGTAACGCTGAACAATTTCACCATTCTTTGTTTGCTCTGTCGGCAGATCAGACCAAGCATCGCTCAAAGCTTTCAGGCGATCATCTTCGCTAGTCTCTACAGGCAGTTTGCTTACACTGTCTTCAAGGATGTGAGTGCAACATTCTGCGCTCAGTTCATATAGCTCTTCCGTTTTTAGCGCTTGGTGTTTACGCAGTGCAGGAATCAGTTGAGAAAGCGCTTTCCAGTCATTCAGGCGAAGGTAAACATCTTTCAGCAGCTTCATCACATATGTGTTTTTAGGCGCTAGCGTGCGTAGACGTAGCAGCGTAGCAAGGCAGGGCTCTAGCTGGCCCCGAGAAAGTTGAATTTCAGCTTGAGAGATGGCAACAGTCACTTCAGCTTCAGGCGTTGTGTTGCGTGCCTTTTGTAGAAGTTCGTCAGCTGCAGCTTCATTGTTTTGCTCATGTGCAGCTTTTGCTGCAGCTAGGTAGTTTACTAGCGGTAGATCAGAGCGTTCAGCAGCTTGTGCTAGCTGTTTTTGTGCTTGAGCCCAGTTGCCTTCAGATAGAGAAGTTAGACCTTTCAGTGTCTTACGGCGGCTGATTAGCTGGTTTCTGTTATCTTTCCAAGCTTTTAGCTTAGTGGTTGGCAACTGAGTATGAGTGACTAAGTTTAATAGCCAGTGACCAATGACAAAACCTACGGCCAAAACGATGAGAAGAACCCATAGGCTGGTTTCGATCGTTGTTTGGTTATAAGCGATCAAGACATAGCCTGAATCTTTGATCATCATCTCACCGACGAATGCACCGCCAGCAAGAATGATCAGCAGAAGTAGGACAAGTTTTTTCATTATGAAGCCCCTTGTTCCTTAAGTTTTGTCATATGAGCAAGGTAGTTCTTCAGGCTGCGTAGAGAACCAGAAATATCTGGCATCTCAGCCGTTACTTTAACGCTCTTCAGCTCAGAAATACCGCGCAGCAAGCTTTGTGTCGTACCGTCGCTTTGCTCGAAGTAAGTAGAAACCCAATCGTGCGCTTTGTTTAGGCTGGCATCATAAGATGATTGCTTACGCTGCAGTAGAGCAAGCTGAGCTTGTTCTAGCATAAGGTGAAGATTTTGCTGTAGGTAGTAAGTTTGCTGTGGTGATAGCAATGGTTCAATTGGCTCGTCACGGTGCTGGATAACCACAAGCTTGTTAAGTTTGTCGGTTGCTTTACTCCATGATTCTTCTAAACCAGCCGTCCAAGACTCTTCGACTACTTCAGGCGTAACTTCTTCCAATAGATCTGGTAGCTTGTGCTGTTTAGAAATTGGGATTAAACGTAGGTTTTGTACCTGATTGTTCAATGCGCCAAGCTGCAGGAATACGCCTTCTGTATCCAATACCGGTACTGCTTCTAATGCTGCGATATCAGCAGCTAAAGCCTTACGTACATCGTAAATGGAAACGTCGTCAGTTTCTTTTAGGATCTTGTCTGCAGATTTCAGCAGTTTCAGTGCGCCTGCAGACGTTTGTTCCATTAGTACGCGCTGATTAGCGAGACGTAATAGATATTCAACTTCAGCCAGCAGCCAATCTTTGCGATTGGTTTTCTGATTAGCTGTCACCTGTTGGATGCTTTTCGTTAGGCGTGCTTGTAGCTCATCAATGTTGTTTTTGTCAGCTTGGCTTTGAGATTTTAGTTGGCCCAACGTTTGGTTCATGTCAGCTAATGCTTGATCGACAGAGCCTCGAGCATCGCTTAGAGAGGAGCTAACCTGAGCTTCAATCGCAGCGTTATTCTGAGCAACGCTATTGCTCTGTTGCAGAGATAGCCAGTACAGGTAACCAGCAGCACCTAGAGCGATAATTGAGATAGGCAGTGCTAGTTTGCCAGGCCATGTTGCAGACTTCTTCTCTTTCTCTGCTTTTGGTGCAGTAGCAGATTGTTCTGATGCAGCGACATTGTCTGCTTCAGCCGTTGTTTCTTCTGCTTCTTTTTTAGTCTCTTTTGCAGCGGCTTCTTCCTGTTCAGCGACTGCTTCTGTAGTTTCTTCAACCACTTCTTCAACAACCTCAGTTGCAGGTACATCTTGAGTGGTTTTCTTGTCTTCCTGCGATTGTTTCTTTTTGTTGCTCATCTGTCGATTTCCGCAAAAGTCAGTGACTGCTTCAGGGAGTCGATCATTGCTTGATCGTCTGGCCCCGATGCCGTGGTTACTCTGTTGAATCCAGCTGCTTGGGCAGCTTTTTTAATACGTTCACTGGGCACAACAAGATGACAGCGTAATAGTAAATCAGTGCTGAATTTCCCAACAGGGCGCTGTATCAAGTCCAGTAAATTGTCGAGTCCTGCGCCGCTGCTGATAAATATGGCATCTAATGGCCGATTAAAAAGGGCATCGGCAATATCAGCGTCGGAATATGCAGGACATTCACGGCGGTAGAGTTCAGCATAGCTAACCTCAGCTCCCCGTGCACGAAGTTCAGTGGCTAATTTTTCCCGTCCACCCTGGCCTCGCATAATTAAAATCTTGTCGCCAGTTATTTGTTGCAGCGCAGGTGATGCTAATAGCGCTTCTGAATCGTACCCTAGAGGGCTGTGATAGGCATCTATACCATAGTTGTTCAATAGTGCCGCACTCTGCTTTCCGATCGCTAGCCATTGAACGCCCAGTGGCAGTTGCGGCCAGTATAAGTCGATCCACTCATAACCAAGCTCTACCGCATTTGGGCTGATAAAAATGACATGCTGAAATAGATCGAGATCTAAAATATGTTGTTTCAGCGGATGAAAATTCTCATCAGTTTCAGAGATAGGTTGGATTTTGAGTAGTGGAAAGGGGATTGGTTCCGCGCCAAGGGCGCGGAGTTGTTCGGTAAGCTTTTGGGCCTGATGCTCGGGGCGTGTCACCAGTACCCTGAGGTTGGTTAAAGAGTTAGGCATCTGCTTTGTTATATACAGCGTCCAAAATCTCTTTAGCACCTGCAGCTAACAGGCGATCAGCCAGTTCCACACCAATGGCTTCGGCATCAACTGGAGCACCGCGTTGTTCGTCGCGTAGAATCAAAGTGCCGTCTGGTTTTGCCACTAGGCCACGTAGGTATAGTTCAGAGTTGTCATCGTTCAGTGTCGCGTAGCAGGCGATTGGTACCTGACAACCGCCTTCAAGGCGCTTGTTCATAGCGCGCTCTGCCGTTACACGCCAAGCCGTTTCGGTGTCGTGCAGTGGCTTAAGAAGTTCATGCAGTTCAGCATCATCTGTACGGCATTCAATGCCTACGGCGCCTTGGCCACCTGCCGGTAGGCTGAAATCTACAGAAATATCTGAACGAATACGCTCAGGCATCTCTAGACGAATCAGACCTGCAGAGGCAAGGATGATTGCATCGTATTCGCCTTCATCTAACTTACGTAGACGTGTATTGACGTTACCGCGAAGCCATTTGATTTCTAGGTCAGGGCGTTTTTCGCGAATTTGCGCTTCACGACGTAGAGAAGAGGTGCCGACTACAGCGCCTTGAGGTAGTTCATCAATGCTGTTGTATGTATTAGAGACAAAAGCATCGGTTGGCTGCTCGCGTGGGCAGATCACAGCTAAACCTAAGCCTTCTGGAAACTCCATTGGAACATCCTTCATGGAGTGAACCGCGATATCAGCTTCACCGGCTAGCATTGCTTCTTCTAGCTCTTTTACAAACAGGCCTTTACCACCCACTTTGGCTAGCGGTGCATCAAGGATCTTATCGCCTTTAGATACCATGCCGAGTAATTCGACTTTAATGTCTGCGTGATGGCGTTCTAGCTCGGCTTTTACATATTCTGCCTGCCATAGGGCCAATGGGCTTTTACGGGTAGCAATGCGGATGGTTCTGCTCATAAAAGTAGTCTCAAATACGGCATATTTAATATTTGTTGTCGATTGTAGCAGATTGCAGGGCGCGATATAGACACCTCAAGCGAAAGGGCGTGATATAATGTCGCGCAAATTTTGTGATATCGGCTAAAAATAGCTGATTAAGTCTCCGAGTAATTTGAGGTTTTCCCATGAGTGATAAAACTAACCAGCAGTGGGGCGGTCGTTTTAATGAGCCAACGGATGCTTTCGTTGCGCGTTTTACGGCTTCCGTTGAATTTGATCAGCGTATGTATCTGCAGGATATTCGCGGTTCTATTGCTCATGCGAAGATGCTGACCAAAGCAGGCGTTCTTACCGAAGAAGAGCGTGACGATATTATCCGTGGTCTAGGCGAAATTCGTGTCGAGATCGAGCGCGGTGAATTTGAATGGTCAATTGAGCTAGAAGATGTACACATGAACATCGAAGCTGCTTTGACTAAGAAAATTGGTATCACGGGTAAGAAATTACACACAGGTCGCTCTCGTAATGACCAAGTTGCGACCGATATTCGTTTGTACCTACGTGATGAGATTGATTTGATCTTGGCTGAAATTACGCGTCTACAGCAGGGCCTATTAGGTATTGCTGAGCGAGAAGCGGAGACGATCATGCCAGGTTTTACTCACCTTCAAACAGCTCAGCCTGTGACCTTTGGTCATCACCTGCTTGCGTGGTTCGAGATGCTTACACGTGACTTCGGCCGTTTCGAAGATTGCCGTGAGCGCGCCAACATCATGCCATTAGGTGCTGCAGCACTTGCGGGTACGACTTACCCAATTCAGCGTGACCTAACTTGTGAGCTACTTGAGTTTCATGCTCCGGCTGAGAACTCTTTGGACGCGGTATCTGATCGTGACTTCGCGATCGAGTTCTGTTCCGCGTCTAGTATCTTGTTGATGCACCTAACGCGTATGTCCGAAGAGCTGGTTCTGTGGACATCTGCTCAGTTTGATTTCATCAACCTGCCAGATCGCTTCTGCACAGGTTCTTCAATCATGCCGCAGAAAAAGAACCCAGATGTACCTGAGCTAGTACGTGGTAAGTCAGGTCGTGTTTACGGTCACTTGATGAGCTTGCTAACCTTGATGAAGTCTCAGCCACTGGCATACAACAAAGATAACCAAGAAGATAAAGAGCCGCTGTTTGATGCAATCGATACAGTGAAAGGTTGCCTTCGTGCATTTGCTGACATGGTTCCTGCGCTTGAGTCTAAGAAAGAGAGTATGCGTGAAGCAGCGCTTCGTGGTTTCTCTACAGCGACTGACTTAGCAGATTACCTAGTGCGTAAAGGTATGCCTTTCCGTGATGCTCACGAAGTTGTCGGTAAATCTGTAGCCTACGGCATCGAACAGAATAAGGACCTGGGCGAAATGACACTGGAAGAACTTGTTCAGTTCTCCGATACGATCGAGCAGGATGTATTTGAAGTGCTAACGCTTGAGGGCTCTGTTGCAGCACGTGATCACATTGGCGGTACAGCACCAAACCAAGTGCGTGCAGCTGTGAAGCGTGGTCAGGCTAAATTGGATGCGCGCGGTTAATAGCTCATCTTAGAAATAAAAAACGCGCTGCCTTGAGAAAGGTAAGCGCGTTTTTTGTTTGTCTGCGGCATGGCTTATTTATCTAAGCTGATATCAACCATTAGATCGCTGGCAATATTTTCTAGGTCCTGTTGCAGCTCATCTAAGTCTAGGTCGCTGGATGCGAGTAGCTCAGCTTCTGCTTTAAACAGCAGTTCCGCCGACATCGAACCAGACACGAGTTCTGTGTTTAGGCGTTCAACGTTTACGTGGCGTTTAGCTAGTGCGCTAGAAATATCACGCACGATGCCAGGTTTGTCATGGCCAACCAACTCAAGTTTAAAGTGCTGAGATGCGCCAGTGACTTCTGGTGCTGAAGACTGTTCAACTGCTACCTTCAAGCCCTGAGCGTCTAGCGCTGTTAGCGCTGCAGTTAATGAGGCTGCTTTATCTTCAGGAACTTCGGTGATTAGAATGCCGGCAAACTTTCCAGCTAATCTGGACATACCGGATTCTAGCCAGTTGCCGCCATTTTCAGTAATGGTTTGCGCTAGCATTTCGACCAGACCTGGTTTATCAGGACCGATGACGGTTAAGACAAGAGATGTCATCATTGTAGGCTCCACTCTGTACATCATTATTAACTTTATAAGATCACTATAACACTATGATCGAAATTATCAGTGCTCTATGGCCGGTATTTGCACTTATTTTATTAGGCTATGCGGCGAGAAAGAGCGGATTTCTAACCGATGACTTTTGGGGGCAGGCGGAAAAGGCGACCTACTTTGTACTGTTTCCTATTTTGTTGGTGTCCCGTTTAGCCAGTACCGATATGACTGCTGTTCCTCTGGATCAGGTAGGGTTGGCTATTGTGTTGCTGGTTTTGGGTGGTAGTTTGTTGGTCTTTTTGGCGAAACCGTTCTTGAGGGTCGATGCTGCCGGGATCACCTCCATTTATCAGGGTGGGGTTCGCTTTAATGTCTATGTGGGCTTGGCTGCATCGGCAACCTTGTTTGGTCCTCAAGGGGTTGTGGTTGGTGCAGTCGTAATGGCGCTAATGATTCCTTTGCTGAATTTCTGCTGTGTGCTGGTCTTTTCCTACTTTACCCGTAGCACTCAAGATTTTAAAAGTGTGTTGTTAGCGTTGTTAACGAACCCACTTATTGTCGGTAGCTTGTGTGGCTTATTGTTAAATCAGACAGGGGTAGGTTTCCCGAATATGCTGATGCCGATTGCTGAATTCCTAGGTCGTATGGCTCTGCCTTTAGGGCTGTTATCTGTCGGAGCAGGGCTCAGTTTTAAGGTCCTAATGAAAAGTGGCCAGGCGCTCTGTGTGACCTCATTGATCAAACTGTTATTAATGCCATTATTGGCCTTTCTTATCTGTGTTGTATTGGGGCTGCCAAATGCTGAAATTATCTGGTTGTACGCGGCCTTACCAACAGCTGCATCCTCTTATATCCTGGCGCGTCAGCTTGGTGGGGATGTGCAAATGATGGCTGCTATTATCACCGGACAGACCCTTTTCTCGATGTTAACCATACCTTTTATGATGATTTTTCTTAATTTTCTGCAAAAAAGTTTATAAATCAGTAGGTAATTGGCTCTTTTTACAATTCTGGATTAAAATAATTATGTAACTGGCCGATAATTTTATTGCCCCATGATTTATAAGGGGTTGCAAAAAGCTGTAATTATGAAAAACTACGGCCGGGCATTAAGTAAACGAGCGTTTGTTTAATGTGTGGTAAACCTTATAGGCAGAATAATGAAAAAAGGTCCTGATCTGGTTCTAATCTTGGTAGTCGTGTTTGTACTAGGGTCTGTAATGACCGGCGTATCGCATGCAGATTTCCAGTTTGCTTCTCTGTTTGAGCAAGTCTTTAACAGCTAAGCTTTCAATTGCGTTATAGATAGCTTCTGCTATCAGTAACAATCGATGTTAGAGGGATATCCCAGCTCTCTACAGGTAACTCTTCTACTCTCTGAATTTCATGTGCCAGCCCGATAAGGCTTGGTCCTTTCATGCTTTTCTTCAGATTTTTAAAGCCGAATGTGCGGTCATAGTATCCTCCGCCCATACCCATGCGGTTGCCTTTAGCATCGAAGGCGACCAAAGGTAACAAAACTAAATCTATTGCCCAGGCGGCTCTGCGTTTGTTCGGCTGTAGTTTGGGCTCTCGGATACCGTAGATATTCTTAATCATCGGTGTTTGGTTTGTATACGGCGTAAACCATAGGCGATTATGAAGAATAGGGTGCAATACCGGTAGGTAGACTTCCTTGCCTAATTTCCAGCAGTAGTGAATCAACGGTTCAGGGTTTATCTCACCATCATTAGGTAGGTAGATGGCGATGCTTTTAGCGCGTCTGAAATCTGAGCGGGTGCGTATATTCTTCAGCAAGCCTTGTGCCGCTTGTTCCTGTTGTAGAGGAGTTAAAGAACGTCTGAGTTGACGAATACGCTGGCGGAGTCGTTTGCGTTGTTGAGTCATTGTGAAATGAAGATCCCCAAGGTGCCGGTGTCGGATATGGCCCTGAACCCGAAGGTTCAAGGAGGTGGTTACTGAGTATCATTAGGCTTTCCGGTAAATCGGACATGCACACCAGAAACTACGAGCAACCCCCAAAAGTGTGATTATCGGCTCGAGGGACGTAACCAACGGTCGAACACCCCAGGGCATGTTTTTATTATACCCTTTATGATGCCGGTGTCAGGACTTGTAATAAAAATATTTTCTGCTAGGTGGTGTTGTAACTGGCTGTTTAATATACACTTTTTTAAAGTTGAAAAGTTTTCAAGGGCAGTGGTTAACTGTCCGAATCAGCAGTTTGTGTTTCGTTGATTAATGCTTGATCAATTTTGTTGCCAAGGTGACGTAGGCGTTCTTCAATATTGCTGGTGTTTGCTTGCTTGGATTGCAATAACTCATGAGCCAAGTTGAGTGCTGCCATCACTGCTATCCGCTCAAGTCCTAATACTTTGCCTGTTTTTCGGATCTCTAACATTTTCTCATTAAGAAAATCTGCGGAAGCCAATAATTCAGCTTCTGCGTCAGCCGGACAGTTAAAATTAAACTCTTTGTCTAGCAGAGTAATAGTGACAGGTTGGGATTCTGGCTGGCTCATTTGTTTTGCTCCAACGCTTTAAGTCGCATGATCATCGCTTGAATTTTAGATTGCGTTTGTTCGTTGAGCTGTACTAATTGAGCACGCTCCTCTTTAAGCTGTTGTTCACGGGCACGCAGCTGAATATTTTCCTGATTTAGTTGTTCGCAGCGTTCCAGAAGTTGATCGATTTTCTGTTCCAGCGCGTTAAAGTAATGCTCAGTCATGCAGAAAGAATGCCCCTAAAGCTAAATTATTCTCAGCAGGACTATAATCAGCCCCTGTCTGTGGGTCAATGACGCTGCACAGGAAGTGTTGAAATGCTAGGATTAACAGCACGATATTATTGATGGATTCGATTCATGTCTTTAGAAAATGTACCTGTAGATCTACCCGATTTTGAACTTATCGCAAATATGTTTGTAGAGGAGGGGGTGAGAGCTGTTTCACCTTCGGAGCTCCATGGAGTTATCTCGGGACATTTAGCTGCAGGTGCACGTTTAAAACCAGCTGCGTTAGAAAAAATCGTTAATGAGCTACTTGATTTAGAGTCTCTCTCTCAAGACAGCAGCAAGTCGGTTGTGACTAACCTATACACCGCTACGCTTGGCTGTATGGAAAGTATGGATCTGGAGTTCGATATGGTACTTCCAGATGATGAGGATGAGATCTCTATGCGTGCTGAATCCCTAGGGCGTTGGTGTCAGAGCTTTTTGAGTGGATTCGGCCTCTATGGCAAACATACAGATGCTAGCTTATCGCCAGAAGCGAAAGAGACGCTAAATGACCTTGGCCAAATCGCCCAAATCTCTTCCGATTTGGAAGAGCTTGATGAAAACGAAGCTGATCTGATGGAAGTTCAAGAATATGTGCGTATGGCTGTTTTGATGCTGTTTACCGAGTGTAATAAAGCGTTAGAAGAGAAAGAAAAAGAGTTTGCTAAAGCTAAGCCAGAAAACAACAGGTTGCACTAATGAAAATTGGTCTTGATCAGTTTGTCGCACGTCGTGCTGCGTTGATGGCGCAGATGTCATCGGGCAGTATCGCGATTATTCCTTCTGCGCAGATGAAACAGCGCAATAGCGATGTTGAATATCCATTCCGTCAGGATAGCAACTTTTACTATTTAACTGGTTTTAACGAGCCGGATGCAGTGTTGCTATTGATGCCGGGTCGGATGGATGGTGAATCGGTGCTGTTCTGTCGTAATCGTGACAAGCTGATGGAGATCTGGAATGGCTATAGAGCAGGGCCTGAAGGCGCTGTTAATGACTATGGCATGGATGAAGCCCATGCTATTGATGAAGTCGATGATATCCTGCCGGGCCTGTTAAATGGCGTATCTAGAATCTATTACTCCATTGGTAAAGATGAAGAGCTTGATCAACGCGTTCGACACTGGCTTAACCTGATTAGGGCAAAAGTACGCCAAGGGGCGGTAGCACCCTCTGAATTGGTGATGCTGGATTGCCTGTTGCATGAGATGCGCTTGATTAAGGGCGATGCAGAAAAAGAGATGATGCGTCGTGCTGGTGAGATCTCTGCGCAGGGACATGTTAAGGCGATGCAGCTGTGTAAGCCAGGTGTGATGGAATATCAGTTAGAAGCGGAGATCTTGCATCACTTTGCGATGAATGGCGCGCGCCAGCCAGCGTACTCGACGATCGTAGGTGGTGGAGCAAATGCTTGTGTGCTGCATTACATTGAAAATAGCGAACCGCTCAATGACGGTGATCTAGTGTTAATCGATGCCGGTTGTGAGCTAGATCATTATGCCGGCGATATTACACGTACTTTCCCTGTAAATGGTCGCTTTAGTCCAGAACAAGCGGCAATATACGAACTGGTTTTGAAAGCACAGAAAGCTTGTATTGAATTCGCGAAACCAGGTGTTTTGTGGGAAGCCGTACACGAAAAATCGGTAGAAGTCTTAACCGCAGGGTTGATTGAGCTAGGTTTGCTCTCGGGTACGTTGAGTGAAGAGATCTCAGCGGGTCGCTACCGTGATTTTTATATGCACCGTATTGGTCATTGGTTAGGTATGGATGTTCATGATGTTGGTGATTACAAAGTCGATGGCGAATGGCGTCCGTTAGAGCCAGGTATGGTGATGACGGTTGAGCCAGGGATCTATATCGCTGCGGACAATGAAAATGTTGAACCTCGTTGGCGCGGTATTGGTGTACGTATTGAAGACGATATATTGATCACTGCAGAGGGTAACGAAAACCTTACTGCGGCTGTGCCGAAAGAAATTGCAGAAATTGAAGCGTTAATGGCAGCAAAATGAAACAGCACTATGACATCGTGGTGATTGGTGGCGGTATGGTGGGTGCGAGCTTAGCTTGTGCTCTACTGCCTGCGAGTGAACAGCTTGATCTGAATATCGCCGTAATTGAAGCCTTTCCAATGCCTGAGAAAAGCGCTCTGGAGTATCAGCCGAGCTATGATTCCAGAGCGACGGCATTGGCTTATGGTAGCCGCTCTATCTACGAAGTCATGGGTATCTGGCCAACGTTAAAAACGCATTTAGCACCCATCAAGCATATTCACGTTTCAGATAAAGGTCATTTTGGTGTGACGCGGCTGCATGCAGAGCAGGAAAGAGTGCCTGCACTGGGCTATGTGGTCGAAAACCAATGGCTAGGACGTGTGCTGTTAGATCGTTTACAGCAGGATGATGCGAATCGCATTGATTTTATCTGTCCTGCCGAAGTGACAGATGTTCAGTATGGCTCTGACCAGATGGGCGTCATCCTGGAAAAAGAGGGTGAGACGCATCAGATAACGACTGAATTGGTTGTGATGGCTGATGGTGGCCGTTCTTCATTGCGTGAAGGAATGGGCATGAACTACAGCGAAACAACCTACGAGCAACATGCTGTCATAGCCAACGTCAGCTTAGACCGCTCACACAACGATATTGCTTATGAGCGCTTTACCGATACGGGCCCTATGGCGCTGTTACCGTTGGAAGAGCAAAGCGGTGAGCATCGTTGTGGTCTAGTTTGGACAGTGCCTAATGATCAAGTCGATGAAGTGATGGCGCTTGACGAAGCTGAGTTTATAGCGCGTCTACACGAACGCTTTGGTCATCGCGCAGGTAATTTTGTCAAAGTGGGTGAACGACATACCTATCCGCTAAAACTGGTTTTAGCACAGGAGCAGGTGCGTCAGGGTTTAGTGGTCTTAGGTAACGCTGCACATGCCTTGCATCCAATTGCCGGGCAAGGATACAACTTGGCGTTACGTGGAGTAGTCGCTTTGGCTGATCACCTAATTCAAGCTCGTAAGGCGGGTGGCAATCTAGGTGATTTAAACGTACTTCAGGATTTCTACGAACAGCAACGACAAGATCAGCAGCGTACGATTGGGCTGAGCGATCAGACTATGAAGCTGTTCTCTAATAATAATATTCTGCTTGCAGCCGGCCGTAACCTAGGCCTGCAACTATTAGATATTTGTCCGCCTGCTAGAACCGTTTTTGCCCGTGGTGCCATGGGCTTAGATATGCCCGCTCCAGACCTGAAATAGAGATAGATCATGCCAGAAAATACACAGGCACAAGTGCTTAATTCAGATGTAGTGATTGTTGGAGCCGGCATGGTGGGAGTTACCCTTGCTGCGGCTTTAGCGGATGCCGATATTAGCGTAACGCTTGTAGAGCAGCGCGAAGGCGATATCAGTGGTTTCTCTGAGTTTGTTAAAGGCGCGCAAGCTAAAGGTTATGATCCTCGGGTTAGCGCGCTTACCTGTGCTTCACAGCAGATCTTAACCTCTGTAGGTGCTTGGAAGTATATGCAGGATTATCGTCTAAGCCCCTACACCGAGATGGATGTTTGGGATGGAGAAGGGACTGGGCATATTCACTTCTCAGCGCGAGAGCTACATGAGCCAGCTTTAGGTCATATTGTAGAAAACCGTGTGACACTGGCGGGTTTGTATCAGGTTCTTCTAGAAACACCTTCGGTAGAGCTGGTTACTGGTGTGACAGTGACGGAGCTATCTCCCCAGTCTGATCAAGGTCGTGCTGTAAAATTGAGTGATGGTCGTATCATTCAAGCGAATCTCGTGGTTGCTGCGGATGGCGCGCTATCGAAAACACGCCAACATGCGGGCTTACCAATGGTGGAGTGGGATTATGGTCATCATGCCATTGTGACCACTGTTAAAACCGAGCAGCCGCACCAAGCGACCGCTTGGCAGCGTTTTACCGAAGATGGCCCGCTGGCATTGTTACCTTTGAGTAACGATGAAGGTGATTACTACTGCTCGATTGTTTGGTCAACATCGCCAGAACATGCCAATGAATTGATGGCATTGCCAGATGAAGCGTTTTGCCAGCAATTGGGTCGTGCATTTGAGAACCGTTTAGGCGACATAGAATGGTGCGACCAACGCAGCGTTTTTCCGTTACGACAGCGTCATGCTCAGCATTATATTCAACCTGGCTTTGCTGCGATTGGGGATGCGGCACATACCATCCATCCTCTGGCGGGTCAGGGTGTAAACTTAGGTCTGTTAGATGCCGCTCAGTTAGCAGAAACGTTGATGGACGCTTCGCGTCGAGGTGAGCCTTTAGGCGCTCAATCGGTGTTACGCAGATTCCAGCGCGAACGCCGCAATGACAATATTCAGATGTCCTTAGCTATGGAAAGCTTCAAGCGTTTATTTAATACCAGACAGCCTTTGGCTTGCTTAGCGCGCAATATGGGCATGAACTTATTGGATAAACTGTCACCTGTTAAAAACCATATTGTGATGGATGCGATGGGTTTATCTGGCCGTTTGCCACAATTGGCGCAGAGAAACATTCAAGAATAATCGGCTTGGATCATCTGATCCGACCATAGTTGCAACCCTAGTTTGTCGTTCAAAGATTGAACTGTGAAGAGAATCCCTATAAATTGTCTTCCCTTTTTTGTTTTTCAGGTCAATTGATTCGCTCTTGAGCTGAAAAGCAGTTGTTAAAGCCTAGCAAGACCTGTTTATGACGATAACAAGGCCTAAGCTAGCCCCTGATAAGAGTTAATAATATGGGTAGCAAAACTGCATTGTACGAAAAGCACCAAGAGATGGGTGCTAAGCTAGTCGACTTCGGTGGTTGGGATATGCCAATCCACTATGGTTCTCAGGTAGATGAGCATCACAAGGTTCGACAAGCTGCTGGTATGTTTGATGTCTCCCACATGACGGTTGTAGACGTTACCGGCACAGACGCTAAAGAGTATTTACGTTACCTGCTAGCAAACGATGTTGCTAAGTTGCAGGAAAAAGGTAAGGCGATGTACAGCGGCATGCTGAATGAAGATGCTGGTGTAATTGATGATCTTATTGTCTACCTAATGACAGAGCCAGGTGTTGCTGGTGAGTGGTTCCGTGTCGTTGTGAACTGTGCAACACGCGAAAAAGATTTACGTTGGATGTCTGACCAGACAGCTAGCTTTGATGACGTTGCGCTAACAGAACAGCCAGAATTGGCGATGGTAGCAGTGCAAGGCCCAGAGGCATTAGCGTTGGCTAAACAAGCTGTAACTGAGTCTCGCGCTAACTTGATCGATCAGTTAAGTGTTTTCCAAGGTTTAGAGTCAGAAGGCTGGTTTATTGCGAGAACTGGCTATACTGGTGAAGACGGTTTAGAAGTGATGCTTCCTGAAGATGAGGTAGCAGATTTCTGGCAGGCGCTCGCGGATGCTGGCGTTGCTCCGTGTGGGCTAGGCGCGCGCGACACTTTGCGTTTAGAAGCGGGTATGAACCTATATGGCGCGGATATGGATGAAACCATTTCTCCACTTGCGGCTAATATGGGTTGGACGATCGCTTGGGAACCGCAAGATCGTGTATTTATCGGCCGTGAAGCACTACAGCAGCAGCGTGATGCAGGTGTGAGCCATAAGCTTGTAGGTCTAGTGATGGAAGCGCGTGGTGTATTGCGTGCACATCAGAAGGTTGTAGTAGACGGCATTGGCGAAGGCGAGATTACCAGTGGTACATTCTCCCCAACGCTAGGTTGTTCGATCGCTATGGCACGTGTGCCTGTGGGCACAACGGATACAGCTGAAGTGGATCTGCGTGGTAAAGGCAAGTTGGTGTCTGTACGTGTAATTCGTCCTTCTTTTGTCCGTAACGGCAAAAAAGTTTTTGACTAAGAATTCGATTTAAACAGGACCCATAGGGGTAGGAAATAAACATGAGTAACATTCCATCTGAACTGAAATACGTTGCTAGTCATGAGTGGATCCGCGTTGAAGGTGATGGCACCGTTGTCATCGGTGTAACAGATCACGCGCAAGACCTTTTGGGTGACGTAGTTTTCGTTGAGCTGCCAGAAGTCGGTGCTGAAGTTGAATCAGGTGATGAAACAGGTGTTGTTGAGTCTGTTAAAGCTGCATCTGATGTATACGCGCCGCTAAGTGGTGAAGTTGTAGCTGTTAACGAAGATCTGGAAGACTCTCCAGAGCTAGTTAACTCTGACCCATACGGTGATGGTTGGTTCTTCAAGTTGAAGCTAAGCGACGCTGATGAGTTGAACGAACTACTAAGCGCAGAAGCATACAACGATCTGTGCGAATCTGAAGCTTAAGTCAGATTTAGGGCCTCGCCCTGAGAAATAAATACCTTGTCCCGGCTATATGCCGGGACAGTTGTCTGTAAAACAGGAAAAACATGTCACTGCAAACTCTAAAACTAAACAGTGGGGCTGAACGCAGGCTGCGTGGTGGTCACCTTTGGATCTACAGTAACGAAGTGGATAACCGCGTGACGCCGCTGAAGAGCTTTGAGCCGGGCCAGCAGGTTATTGTCGAAACTGACAAAGGCAAACCTTTAGGCGTTGCTTATGTAAACCCAAATACGTTGATTTGCGGTCGAATCGTCAGTCGTGATCTTAAATACACTTTGGATCGTTCCTTAATCATTCACCGTCTTAAAGTGGCGCTATCACTGCGTGAAAGCTGCTTTACTGATGATTGCTATCGTTTGGTGTTTGGTGACAGTGATGCTCTACCAGGTCTAGTGATTGATCGTTTCTACGATGTGTTTGTTGTACAGATCTCTACAGCCGGCATGGAAGCGGTGCTAGATGACATTATCGACGCATTGAACAAAGTGTTCACGCCGAAAGCGATTTTGCTGCGTAACGACGGCAAAATGCGCGATATGGAAGGCTTGGAAACCTACACAGAGATCATCCAAGGTGATATCCCAGAGCTGTGTCCGTTGATGGAAAACTCTGTACCACTGCTAGCGCCACTGCAGAAAGGCCAGAAAACTGGTTGGTTCTACGATCACCGTAATAACCGTGCTCAGATGCAAAAACATGTTGAAGGTAAGCGCGTACTGGATCTGTTTAGTTACGTAGGTGGCTGGGGCGCGCAGGCTTTGGCTGCTGGTGCTAATCAGGCGATCTGTGTCGATGCTTCCCACTTTGCTCTAGAAGTGGCTGCTGAGAACGCGCGTATCAACAATGCGTCTGATCGTTTCGAAGGCTTCCACGGCGATGCCTTTGATATTTGTAAGTCTCTGATTGCAGATAAAGAAAAATTTGATGTGGTTGTGTTGGATCCGCCTGCGTTTATTCAGAAGAAAAAGGATATTCGTAACGGTGAGCGTGCTTACTCCCGTATGAATAATTTCGCCATGCGTCTTCTGAAGAAAGACGGAATCTTGGTGTCTGCGTCATGCTCTATGCATCTTCAACGTGATCGCTTGATCGATATTATTCGTAGTAATAGCCGCGAATTGGATCGTAATGCTCAGATCTTTGATCAGGGGCATCAGGGTGCAGACCACCCGGTACATCCAGCGATTCCCGAAACGGATTACCTTAAATCATTCTTTGTCAGAGTTTTGCCATCGTCTTAACCTGACATCTGTTCCCAGATAGGAGCTTTACCATGCAATATCGTCAGCTAGGTAATACTGATCTCAATGTGAGTCTGATCTGTCTGGGAACTATGACCTTCGGTCGACAAAACACTGAGGTCGAAGCGTTTGAACAGCTGGATTATGCCTGGGCGCAAGGTGTCAATTTTCTTGATGCTGCTGAGATGTATCCAGTGCCTGTGGATGAGCGTTATCAGGGGCTAACAGAGACCTACATCGGTAACTGGATGAAGCAACGGAATAACCGCGATAAGGTGATCGTTGCAACAAAGGTTGCGGGGCCTGGAGATTTTGTCAGCTTTATCCGCCCTGATATGCATTTTGATCGCAAAAATATTCGTGAAGCGATCCAAGGCAGTTTAAAGCGTCTTCAAACCGATTATATCGACTTATACCAACTCCACTGGCCAGATCGCACCACTAATTTCTTTGGTAAGTTAGGCTATCAGCATGCTCCAGAAAACGATGGGGCAGCAATTTTGGAAACCCTAAACATTTTAAAAGAGCTGGTGGATGAAGGCTTGATTAGATATGTGGGCTTATCCAATGAAACGGCATGGGGAACCATGAAGTTTCTCGCTTATGCTGAGCAATTAGGCCTGCCACGAGTTGTTTCCGTACAGAATCCTTACAACTTGTTAAACCGCTCCTCCGAGGTCGGTTTAACCGAGGTTTTGATGCGTGAGCAGGTGTCTCTACTGCCGTATTCACCAATGGCATTTGGTACCTTGAGTGGCAAGTACCTTAATGGCGCTCAGCCTGAGAAAGGCCGTTTAACCCTCTTCCCTGATTACACTCGATATCTGAATGAACAAGGGATCAAAGCGACTGAAGAGTATGTGTCGTTAGCGCGGGCGCATAATTTGGATCCAGCGCAGATGGCGTTGGCTTATGTTAATAGTCGTGATTTTGTTGCCAGTAATATTATTGGCGCAACGACCATGGGGCAGCTGACAGAGAATATAGACTCCGTAAACCTTAACCTTGATGAAGGTTTACTGGCGGAGATTGAAGCGATTCATGTCCGCTATCCGAATCCATGCCCATAGCTTTGGCGAATTGATCAAAAAGGGGAGCTTTAACAGCTCCCCTTTTTTGTTGTGAATTTGTCATTTTCGAGTTCTTTGCCAGACTGTAATCAGCAAGATAAAACAGGTGGGTAGGGTTATGTTACAAGTAAAAGATGCAATGTTTCCTGTGAATAAGCCGCTAAGTGCAGATATGCCCCTAGTTGAGGCGGTTTCTCATATTCTAGAGTCTGGGTATTTAGGCTTACCGGTAGTAGATAAAAACTTGAAGGTGGTTGGCTTTTTATCAGAGTTTGATTGTTTGCCTTATTTAGTTACCGACAGTTATCACTGTGATAGCCACGAGATTGTTGGCGATATTATGCGTACCGATCCACTTACGGTTTCACTTGGATTGAGTATTGTTGATTTAGCTCAGCAGATGGGTTTGGATAAACCAAAAGTGTATGCAGTGGTTGAGCAGAATAAGCTAGTGGGTATCATCACACGAAGCATGTTGATGCATGAGCTAAATGAGTCCTTGAAGCACTGTAAAGTGGTGGCTTAAGGGCTGTTATTCCGTGAAGGTTTAACCGAAAAGGACGGGGGATCATACCGAAGAATAATTATAGAGAGAACGTTAATTTTTAAAATTATAATGGTTGTTTGACCTATATCAGAAACTCCTGATGTAGTAGGCGCATAATCAGTAATACTGATTAACCAAACTAGAGAGGTAAGCCTATGAACCAGGAGTTACAGACCCCAGACGTTGATGTTCAAACTGCAGATGTGACCTTGCCACCGCAAGAAGAAATCTGTCCTACTGTACTGCTGGATCAGGAAGTTACTGATCTGTTTGAGTCCAGCGAATACCCTTACGATACAAAGATCTCCCGCAAAGAATACGAAAAGCGCAAAAAAGAGCTGCAGATAGAACTATTGAAGATGCAGAACTGGGTGCGCGAGACCGGGCAGCGGGTTGTTATCCTCTTTGAAGGGCGTGACGCAGCCGGTAAAGGTGGAACCATCAAGCGTATTATGGAGCACCTCAATCCTCGTGGTGCCCGTGTTGTGGCTTTGGAAAAGCCGACCGAGCAAGAGAAAGGACAGTGGTATTTCCAGCGTTACATCAATCATCTTCCTACGGCTGGTGAGATAGTGCTGTTTGACCGTTCTTGGTACAACCGTGCTGGCGTTGAGAAGGTGATGAACTTCTGTTCGCCATCTGAGTATTTAGAGTTTATGCGTCAGACACCTGATCTGGAACGTATGCTGGCGCGAAGTGGCATCAAACTGTTTAAGTTCTGGTTCTCGGTAAGCCGTGACGAGCAGTTCCGACGTTTTCAGGCTCGCCGTGTAGATCCGTTGAAACAATGGAAACTTTCTCCAATCGATTTGGCCTCTTTAGATAAGTGGGATTCATATACAGAAGCCAAAGAATCGATGTTTTTTTATACCGATACAGCAGATGCGCCTTGGACGGTGATTAAATCTGACGATAAGAAGCGCGCAAGACTTAATGCGATGCGCCATCTACTTAGTCGTATGCCTTATCCGAATAAAAGTGAAGAGATTGATCTTCAGCCGGATCCGCAAATCGTCAGCAATGCCCAAGGGCAAATTGATCGTCACCCAGTGCATAAGTAAGAGTTAAGGAGTAAAACGATGACAATGAAACAAACTGCACATGCTCAACATGTTGTCTCGTCTTTTAAGGGGAGATTACCAACAGCAATGTGTAACGATATTGGTGAAGAGCATTTTGATGAGTTAGCACTGTTGATTGAGTCAGCGATCAGTGCGGCTGTTTTGGCAGAGATGGAAAAGGCTGCCGATAAGATTGATAAGTTAGCTCACGATGTTCGTCATTTTGCAGAACATTTTGATTGAGTTTTAACAGAAATAAAAAAGAGAGGCTATTGCCTCTCTTATTTTGTGCGGATGTTTACACCTGATCAACGTAGATCAAGCACAGGCCAAAGGTTGGCGTTGGCATGATCTTCCAGCGTTTCATCTGGGTTTACTGCGACTGGATGAGTTACTTTCTCCAGCAACGGTAAGTCATTGTGGGAATCGCTATAGAAATAACTGCCTTCTAAATTGAAGTCATTATGTTTTAACCATTCATTCAGGCGCGTTACTTTGCCATCTTGGAAGCAAGGTATACCCGCAACTTTGCCTGTGTACTCGCCATCCACTTCTTCTGGGTCTGTTGCAATAATGTCGTCAACGCCAAGCTTGTCTGCGATAGGGCCTGTTACAAAGCGGTTAGTTGCTGTGATAATAAGCAAGTAATCACCTTGTTCGCGGTGGTTCTGTAGAAGCTCAGCCGCTTTAGGCAGCATGATTGGAATAATTTTAGATTCCATAAACTCCAAATGCAGCTTATCCAGCTCTGCACGTTGCATCTGAGCCAAAGGCTTTAGAGCAAAGGCAAGGAATTCGAAAATATCTAATCCGCCATTCTTATATTGCTCGTAAAAGTAGTCGTTTGCGCGACTATACTCATCGCTATCTACAATCCCTTTTTCGCACAAAAATTCGCCCCATGCGTGATCACTGTCACCGGCAAGAAGAGTATTGTCCAGATCAAAAATTGCTAAGCTCAAAAGAGGTTCCTCAACGAATAAGATAGTGTCGCAAGGATAGGGAGGATACGCGTTGAATGCAATTGTCTGAAAAGGGATTTGCTGAGTATCAAAGAATTATGGAACAATAGCTGAAAAATAATTAGGAATAACTAAAGTGATTGATTCAGATGGGTTCAGGCCGAATGTCGGTATCATTCTGGCTAACTCGCTGGGTCAGGTCCTTTGGGCAAGACGAATTGGCCAAGATGCTTGGCAGTTTCCGCAGGGGGGAATCAATGAGGATGAAACCCCTGAAGAAGCAATGTATCGCGAATTAAGAGAAGAGATTGGACTTGCTGCAGAAGATGTAGAAATTGTTGCAGTAACCCGAGGTTGGTTGAGATACCGATTGCCCAAACGAATGATCCGGCGCAATTCGCATCCGGTATGTGTTGGCCAGAAGCAAAAATGGTTTTTACTACGGATGTTGAGCGCAGATAGTGCGGTAAAAATTGATCACACTGAATCGCCAGAGTTTGATGGTTGGCGTTGGGTGAGCTATTGGTATCCGCTAGGACAGGTTGTGTCATTTAAACGAGAGGTGTATCGCAAGGCAATGCGAGAATTATCACCTAAACTATCGAGATTTAATGCCATAAATACCTAGAAGGAGAGACACTGAATGCTGGATGTGTTGAAGAAGATTGTACAGGAAGTCAGTATCGCGCCAGATTTGGACTCGGTACTGAATCTGATTGTGCGTCGCATCCAGCGTGCTATGTCCACAGAGGTTTGCTCTGTTTATCTATTTGATCCCGAGGATCAATGTTATGTCTTGATGGCGACTGAAGGTCTCAATCAGGAAGCGGTAGGTAGCGTTCGTTTATCTGCCGAAGAAGGCTTGGTGGGTATGGTGGTAGATCGTGCCGAACCAATCAACCTTGAAAATGCCTCTGAGCATCCCGCCTACAAATATGTTGAGTCCACCGGTGAAGAGCGTTTTAACTCTTTCCTCGGTGTGCCGATTATCCATCACCGCGGTGTTTTAGGTGTCTTAGTTGTTCAGCAAAAAGCGCAGCGCCGTTTTGATGAGAGCGAAGAAGCTTTTCTCGTAACTTTATCTGCCCAGCTAGCTGGGGCTATTGCTCATGCTGAAGCTACCGGTTCTTTAGGTGCAATGGGCGAAGAACCAAGCGGCGAAATCGTCAATTTGCGCTTTGAAGGTGTGCCCGGTTCTGCGGGTGTAGCTATTGGTTCAGCTACCGTTGTTGCGCCTCCTGCAGATCTGAATTCAGTTCCGGATAAAGTTGCCAAAGATGTAGAGCAGGAAATTGCGAACTTTGAAGCTGCGTTAAAGCTTGTTCGACGGGATATCAAAGTAGTTGGGCGCAGTTTAGCCCAGCGTTTACGTTCTGAAGAGCAGGCGCTGTTCGATGTTTATCTTCGAATGCTGGATGACAACGCTTTGGCTGGTGAAGTGGTTGCTCGAATCCGCCAAGGCAACTGGGCGCAAGGTGCACTGCGTGAAGTTGTCATGGAGCATGTGCGTCAGTTCTCTATGATGGATGACCCCTATCTGCGTGAACGTGCGACGGATATCAAAGATTTAGGCCGTCGAGTACTCGCCTATCTGCAAGAAGATGCGCCTGCCGTACTCGAATTTACCGATGAGACTATTCTGGTTGCTGATGAACTAACGCCGGCGATGCTTGGTGAAGTGCCGAGCGAGAAGTTGGTCGGTTTAGTTTCTGTGCATGGTTCTAGTAACTCACATGCTGCGATCCTTGCTCGTTCCATGGGTATTCCGACCATTATGGGTGCGGTGGACCTGCCTCTAACGCGTATTGATGGTCGAGAGCTGATTCTGGATGGTTATTCAGGTCGAATCTACGTACAGCCTGGAGAGGATCTTCTAACGGCATACAGAGATATCTTGCGTGGTGAGCAGGAGCAAGCAGCCGAACTTGAAGCGATTAAGGATCTTCCAGCGGAAACGACAGATGGTTTCCGAATGCCGTTATGGGTAAATACAGGTTTGATCGCCGATGTGGCGCGTTCACTTGATCGCGGAGCAGAAGGTATCGGACTGTATCGAACCGAAGTGCCTTTCATGATCCGAGAGTTCTTCCCGAGTGAGCAAGACCAAGCGCAGACTTATCGCAAGCAGCTTGAAGCATTCCATCCTCGTCCTGTGACAATGCGCACCTTGGATATCGGTGGAGATAAGTCACTACCTTACTTCCCAATTGAAGAGGAAAACCCATTCTTGGGATGGCGTGGTATCCGAGTGACGCTGGATCATCCTGAAATCTTCCTAGTGCAAGTACGCGCCATGCTTAAAGCGGGTGAAGGCTACGGTAATCTGCGTATCATGTTGCCGATGGTGACCAGCGTCGGCGAAGTAGAAGAAGCAAGTCGCCAGATCGATCGTGCAGTTAAAGAGCTGCAAGATGAAGGGCATGATATAGAGCGTCCATTGGTGGGTGTGATGGTTGAGGTGCCGGCAGCTGTTTATCAGGTACGCCGATTTGCCCGTCGTGTCGATTTTATCTCGGTAGGTTCCAACGACCTTACTCAGTATCTGCTTGCCGTAGACCGAAATAACCCTCGTGTGGCTGATCTGTATGTTAGCTACCACCCCGCTGTTCTGAGAGCGCTTGTTTTCATTGCGCGAGAAGCCCATAAAGAAAACGTTACAGTGTCTATCTGTGGTGAATTGGCGTCTGAGCCAGGTGGTGCTTTGCTGTTGATGGCAATGGGGTATGACGTGCTATCAATGAACGCTACCAATCTGCCTAAAGTAAAAGCCGCGATTCGCCAAGTGAGTAAGGAAGACGCGAGTCAACTCTTGAAAGATGTGATGGCGATGGATGATGCTGATCGCATTCAGAAATTCATCAATGAGCGCCTAACTGAATTGGGTATAGCGCTGCCAAAACAGCCGGTTGTTGTTTAGTCGATTTTTTCTGGAGATTACTACCCTAGGGCTGGCAAGGTAAGTTGATACTCACTTCTTTCTGATGGCCCATTATAGTCGTACCCTTGTTCGATAATTGTTGTACGGCCATCGAGTCCCTGTAGTAGAAGTGTTATAGCTCTAGTGCCGTACGTCTCTGATCGAATAAAACTAGAAGAGAGCAACCTTTCCCATTCAAAAGGTACGCCGGTGTCTGGCAGGCTTTCGTCTGCGGCGCGTTGATCGTTAAGCATAATCTCAAACAAAACCTGCTCAGAAATAATCTCATTTTCGATTGTGTCTGATAGTGCCTGTTTTACTTGGGTAAGCTTTGGCCAAGGCGTGTCTAGAAGCGAATTACTCATTCCGTATACGCCTGGCTTTAATTGCTGTGTATGACCACCACGGTTCGAGCAGTAGTACAGACCTGTTTGGTCACCTGTAAGCAAATTAAAATCGCCGTATTGTGATTTCTCTGTCTCCAATTGCGCTAAATAGCTTTTTGCATCGCTAGAACCCGTTAAAAAATTGGCTGTAAGCTCGCCGCGAGATTTTTTCGATTTGGCCATGTTGTTGCCATCGCGAAAATTGGTAACGGCTGAGAACTTTCCTTCCTTATTGATGCCCAACCAAGTGCCCATCTGTTCTAAGTCTCTTCCGGCAAGAACGTGAGCTTGATCGGGCCAAAAATGCATTACTTGGCTTGCTCTTTGATAAAACTCGTCGCGATTGGCGAGCAAAATCAGGGAGTATTTAGGATGGGTCTTATACGCGAATGTTATTAAGCACATAGGTAATAGGCCATTAATTGGGTAATATAGCGATCGTTTTTATTGTAAGTGCAAATCGCACAAAGGCAGAGTAAAGGATAAAAGATGCTGATCACAATTCTTACCTACTTGATTCTAGGCGCAGCAGCAGGGGTTGTTGCAGGCTTATTTGGTATTGGTGGTGGTCTGTTGATCGTGCCTGTATTGGTCTTTTGCTTTGAATTACAGGGGGTGGCGCCTAGTGTGCTAACTCATGCAGCGGTTGCTACCTCTTTAGCGACGATAGTGGTGACTTCGATCAGTTCTACGATGGCACATAACAGCAAAGGGGCAGTCCGCTGGGATATTTTTAAGCCTTTAACGGCCGGTATTCTGTTGGGGGCATTTCTCGGCGTTAAAACTGCGGGACAAATGACCGGTGAATGGCTGCAAATTGCGTTGGGTAGCTTTGCTATTTTGGTTTCGATCCAGATGGCGTTGAACCTAAAGCCAGATGCGGGTGAAAAATCGGCGAGTACCAAATCTTTTGTTATCTCAGGTGGTGTGATTGGTTGGCTCTCCAGTATTTTTGGTATTGGTGGTGGAACCCTGACCGTGCCTTATCTCACTTGGGGGCGAGTTCAGATGCAGCAAGCTGTTGCTACATCGGCTGCCTGTGGCCTTCCGATTGCAGTAATGGCGGCCCTGACCAATGTTTGGGAGGGTTGGGGCAACGCTGATATGCCTGATTGGAGTGCAGGTTACGTCTACCTACCTGCATTTGCGGGTATTGTTTTGACCAGTTCTTATTTTGCTAAGTTTGGTGCTAAATGGGCGCACAGCCTTCCGGGACCAGTTTTAAAACGGATTTTTGCAGTCTTTTTATTCTGTGTAGGACTGCGTTTCTTAATCAGTAACCTAGTTTAGGAGTAACGCTGTGTGGGTTCATGATATAAACCCGATTGCATTAGATGTTGGGCCATTGCAGATTCATTGGTATGGCTTGATGTACTTGATCGGCTTTGCCGCAGCTTGGTGGTTAGGTGTTAGACGAGCGCGTTTGCCGGGCTCTGGCTGGACTGAAGAGCAGATATCCGATCTGATCTTCTGGGGCGCTATGGGCGTGGTTTTAGGTGGTCGAATGGGTTACGTCCTGTTCTATCACCTTGATCGCTTCCTGCAAGATCCGCTGTGGTTGTTTGCTGTGTGGGAAGGTGGAATGTCTTTCCACGGAGGTTTGCTCGGTGTTATCGCAGCTATGTATCTGTTTGGCCGCAAACATGGTAAATCCCTATTTACTATGACGGACTTTGTCGCTTCTTTGGTGCCGATCGGTTTAGGTGCTGGCCGCATAGGTAACTTTATTGGTGGAGAGCTGTGGGGGCGTGTTACCGATGGTCCATGGGGTGTGGTATTTCCTCGCGGTGGGGATCTACCTCGTCATCCTTCTCAGTTGTATGAATTTGCACTAGAAGGGCTCGTGCTATTCGTAGTGCTTTGGTGGTTCTCATCTAAACCAAGACCAAAAATGGCGGTTTCTGGTCTATTCCTTCTGCTCTATGGTGTGTTCCGATCTTTAGTGGAATTTGTACGTGAACCAGATGCGCATCTTCAGTTTATCGCTTTTGAGTGGTTAACCATGGGTCAGTTGCTTTCTTTGCCGATGATACTGTTGGGGATGTTCTTGGTTGGGCTTGCTTACAAGCGTGGATGAAATTGAGCATAAAAAAGAGGCCAATTAGGCCTCTTTTTTATTGTCTGATTTAAACCGAAAACGGGTACTGAATTGGGTCGTGGTGCTGATAACCTTCAACTTCAAAGTCATCAACGGTTACCCATGTTTCCAAATCTTCCAGTGTTTTGATATCTGGATTGATCTTAAAGGTCGGTAACGGTAACGGCTCACGTTTAAGCTGTACATCGCGCATTAACTCAACCTGATCTTCATAAATATGGGCGTTCACGATCTTGTGATATGCCTTACCCGGTTTGTGACCGGTGATCTGGGCTACGATTGCTAGCAAGAAGTACACCTGCACCATATTAAATGTCAGGCCTAATGGCACATCGCAGCTTCGCTGAGTGCTGTTTAGGTAAAGTGTATCGCCTAACAGTGAGAAGTGATGGCTATACATGCAAGGTCGTAAGCAACCCATGTGGAATGCGCCCGGGTGATAGAAGGTATAGATCTCACCACGGTCATCAATGCCGTTTGATAGGTTATCCACAATTTTACGCAATAGATCGATGCTGCCGCCATCGGGCTTTGGAAAGTTTCTGCCTACTTTACCGTAGATGAAACCGCAATCATCTTCACCCTTGCGATATGGGTTGGCTAGCCAATCAGCATTATCGTTGGCGTTAGCATCCCATGTTTTGGTGCCAATCTTGCGAAAATCTGCTGCGTTATCATAACCGCGGAGATAGCCTAACATCTCTGCAATCGCTGATTTGTAAAAGCACTTACGCGTAGTCACCATAGGGAACTGCCCTTGGCCGACGTCATAAGTTAAATCAGCATTAATGACGGTAAGGCAGCGTTTGCCTGTGCGTTTGTTTTCTACCCAAACGCCTTCATCGATAATTCTTTGGCACAGATCTAGGTATTGTCTCATTGGTTTGTGCTTAACCCTGTGTTTAAATTCAGTGAGATTATGTTACCGAATGTTAAGTATTTTTGGTAAGAATATAAAATGATGCTTAATATCTTAGCGATATAAGTCGATTAGGAGTTTCGATGAACTTAGCAATTATTGTTGCACAAGCTAAAAATCGAGTGATTGGCGTTAACAATAAGCTGCCATGGCACTTACCTGAAGATCTACGTTACTTTAAACAGGTAACTATGGGTAAGCCGATTATCATGGGGCGAAATACCTATGAGTCTATAGGTCGTCCACTACCTGGGCGCACCAATATCGTTATTTCTAGACAGGAATCTTATGCGCCTCAAGGTGTCAAAGTTGTTTCTAGCCTAGAAGCAGCTATTGATATGGCTGAAAGTGTAGCAATGATCGATGGCGCATCCGAGGCGATGGTCATTGGCGGCGGTCAGATTTATGCGCAAGCGTTAGAGAAGGCTGACCGTTTATATCTGACAGAGGTTGATGCTGAAATAGAAGGGGATGCTTGGTTCCCTGAGTTTGCGCGAGAAAATTGGAAAGAAGTGGGTAGAGAAAATTTCTCTGCAGAAGGACCTAACCCATACAACTATAGCTTTATTGTTTTAGATAAAATTTAAAGAAGGCAAAGTAGTATGACGCTCCGTTCGTTGTTGTCTATTCTAGCTGATGGCAAATTCCACTCCGGTCGAGAATTGGGAGAGGAAATTGGAATCAGTCGTAGTGCGATCTGGAAACATATACGCCGTATCGAAGAAAGCGGTCTTGAGGTCTACAGTGTTAAAGGGCGAGGCTATCGTGTCCCGGGTGGTGTAGAGCTACTAGATTATGAGCAGATTAAATCTGCTTTACGCCCGGAGGTTGCTGAGCTAATTAAATGCCCAGAGATTCCGTTAACCATCTCCTCCACTAATGAGATGGCTATGAAGGAGTCTCAGCAAGGAGATTGCCATGGATGTTTGTTTGTTGCTGAACAGCAGACAGAAGGCCGTGGTCGACGGGGTCGCAACTGGGTGAGTCCCTTTGCTCGCAATCTTTATTTCTCGTTGGTATGGCGATTTGAACAGGGTGCGGCAGCCCTTGAAGGTTTGAGTCTGCTGATCGGTCTGTCTCTTGTTAAAGCATTGGAAGTACTCTCGGTTGTTGGGGTTGAGCTTAAATGGCCAAACGACCTGCTTTACCAAGGCAAAAAACTCGCAGGGATTTTGATTGAGTTAAATGGAGAGGCGTCAGGTCAATGCCAAGTGATTATTGGTGTTGGTATGAATGTGAATATGCCAAAGGAACAGGCGGAAGATATCGATCAGCCTTGGACCGATCTTAAAACTATTGCTGGTACTGAAGTAAGCCGCAATCGACTATTGGCCGAAGTTATTAATCAGCTGGTAGTAAGGCTTGAAGAGTTTGAGCGTACGGGCTTTGCTGCATGGGTTGATGAATGGCAGTCCTATCATGCGATGCAGAATAAAGAGATCGCATTACAGGTTGGCGAGAAGGTAGTAGAGGGTATTTGTAACGGTATTGATACCTCCGGTGCACTGCTTCTACAGACGCCGTCTGGCGTGCAGGCTTTCCATGGCGGAGAAGTGAGTGTTCAGCGAAACTTATGATTCTTGAAATAGATGCTGGCAATACGTTTATAAAGTGGCGAGTGCTCGAACAGAATGGTGCTCGAGGTAAGCTGTTAACGCGAGAATTGAGCGAGCAGTCAATTCCGGATAGCTGGCTACAAAAATTTTCAAAAATCAGAGTGACGTCAGTTGCAGGTAAAGAGATAAACCTGCAACTGAAGGTAATCTTTCAAGGGCTAGAGCAAGTCGAGCCTTTATTTGCTAAAACAACAGCAGAGCAAGCTGGATTAAAAAATAGCTATGTTGATCCGCAACGGATGGGGGTTGATCGTTGGTTGGCTATGTTGGCTGCCTTTAAAAAAGCGGGGGGCGCTTGTTGTGTGGTTGATTGTGGAAGTGCAATTACAGTCGATCACGTTGATAGTGCAGGCCAGCATATAGGTGGTCATATCATTCCAGGCCTTAGGTTGATGCAAAAAGGCCTGTTAGAAAACACATCTGAAATTCTTGTCGATCATTCAATTGAGTCCTTTAATCCTCAGCCGGGCAAAGATACAAATTCGGCCGTATCTAACGGAATTGATTTTGCGTTTGCTGCTTTAGCAGAAAAAATTGTAACGGATCTGAATATTGAGCATAGCGCGCTCTATATAACAGGCGGTGATGGCGAGCTTTTTTACAAAATGGCTGGATGCGGGCACCTAGAGCCAGATTTGGTCTTAGATGGTTTGACTTGGGCGTTGGCTTAGTTATGTTTCGCTGGTTGTTTCTATTCCTTCTGTTGGCTAATGCGGTATTGCTGTTTTGGCATTCTATACAAATAGAGCCGCAAGTAATTGAAGCGTCAGATACGCGTAAACAGCTGAATACATTAAAGCTGGTTGCTGAGATGGATCAGGACGCTCTTGAGAAACTAAAGGTTGAGAAGTCTAGCCAGAGAGAGTGTTTGTGGTTTGCTGGGTTTGAAACCGATGTAAAAGCAGCTGCGGTGACGCAGTTTATTGTCGGCTTGGGCGGTCAGGCTGAATATAAAGCGAAAGAAGTAGCTGTTGCTAGCTATGTGGTAGTGATTTCCTTACCGGAAGATCTAAAGAAACGCTTGGCTTTAATGGATTACCTGGAAAACAAGGGGTTAAGTGAAGTTGGTGACGAGTTACTGGACTTTGAGTACAGCTTGGAAGGTTATAGTAATAAAGAATCGGCTGTAGAGCAGGTAAAGGTACTATCTTCGTTAGCAATTGATAGTCGTGTAGAAAAGCGCGAATCTACTGGAACTCGCTATGTTGTTGTCATGGATGCCTCAGTTGATCGAAATTTATCCAGCAAAATCAAAGAAATAGTCAAAGAAAACTATTATTTTATAAAAATTGAAAAAAAGTTGTGTAAAGGGGTTGCAAAGCCCTGATTCGGTGGTAACATACGCGCCACTTCATTGAGACGCCGGTATAGCTCAGTTGGTAGAGCAACTGACTTGTAATCAGTAGGTCCCGAGTTCGACTCTTGGTGCCGGCACCATCTCATAGGTCAGTGAAGTTTTGAAATTGTTGGTGAGGTTCCCGAGTGGCCAAAGGGATCAGACTGTAAATCTGACGCGTAAGCTTCGGTGGTTCGAATCCACCCCTCACCACCATTCACAGTAAGGCGGGTATGGTATAGTGGCTATTACCTCAGCCTTCCAAGCTGAAGAGGCGGGTTCGATTCCCGCTACCCGCTCCAAGTGAGACTAAGCTCAAGTAGCTCAGGGGTAGAGCACACCCTTGGTAAGGGTGAGGTCGGCGGTTCAATTCCGCTCTTGAGCTCCAGAATTTATTTTTTTAGGGTAGATATAGTAATATATCTGCCCTTTGTTATATTTGCGCTTTGTAAATTTAATTGTACTGGACAGACTGATGGCTAAAGAACAATTTGAACGCTCAAAACCGCACGTTAACGTTGGTACAATCGGCCACGTTGACCACGGTAAAACTACTCTAACAGCAGCTCTAACTCGCGTATGTGCAGAAGTATGGGGCGGCGACGCTGTTGCATTTGACGGTATCGACAACGCTCCAGAAGAGCGTGAGCGTGGTATCACAATCGCAACTTCTCACGTTGAGTATGATTCTCCAGAACGTCACTACGCACACGTAGACTGTCCAGGCCACGCCGATTATGTTAAGAACATGATCACTGGTGCTGCACAGATGGATGGCGCGATCCTAGTATGTGGCGCGACTGATGGTCCAATGCCACAGACTCGTGAGCACATCCTGCTATCTCGTCAGGTAGGTGTACCTTACATCGTAGTATTCCTAAACAAAGCAGACCTACTAGCAGAAGACTGTGGTGGTGCTGACTCTGAAGAATACGCTGAGATGCTAGAATTGGTTGAAATGGAGCTTCGTGAGCTTCTAGACCAGTACGAATTCCCAGGTGATGACACTCCAATCATCCCAGGTTCTGCTCTAATGGCCCTAAACGGCGAAGACGACAACGAACTTGGTACTACTGCTGTTAAGACTCTAGTTGAGACTCTAGACTCTTACATCCCAGAGCCAGAGCGTGCTATCGACGGTGCATTCATCATGCCTATCGAGGACGTATTCTCTATCCAGGGTCGTGGTACTGTAGTAACTGGTCGTGTTGAGCGCGGTATCATCAAAGTTGGTGAAGAGGTTGAAATCGTAGGTATCAAGGAAACTACGACTACTACTTGTACTGGTGTTGAGATGTTCCGTAAGCTTCTTGATGAAGGTCGTGCTGGTGAGAACGTTGGTGTTCTACTACGCGGTACTAAACGTGAAGAGGTTGAGCGTGGTCAAGTACTAGCAGCTCCAGGTTCTATCACTCCTCACACTCGTTTCGAGGGTGAAGTATACGTACTATCCAAAGAAGAAGGCGGTCGTCACACTCCATTCTTCAAAGGTTACCGTCCACAGTTCTACTTCCGTACAACTGACATCACTGGTGCATGTGAGCTTCCAGAGGGTGTAGAAATGGTAATGCCTGGTGATAACGTTCAAATGGACGTTACACTAATCAACCCAGTAGCAATGGAAGAAGGTCTACGTTTCGCGATTCGTGAAGGTGGCCGTACTGTAGGTGCTGGTGTTGTATCTAAAATTGTTGAATAAAATCAACAATTAGGTATTGCCAACTGGTAGGGAGGCTTATACAATATGCCTCCCTATTATGCAGTAGGCCAGTGGCTCAATTGGCAGAGCAGCGGTCTCCAAAACCGCAGGTTGGGGGTTCGAGTCCCTCCTGGCCTGCCATCTCTTTTCTGAGATGGCATCAAGACACAAGCTATTTTTAAGTAATCCTGAGGCCCTAAGCGTGAATGCCAAAGTGAATTCCGAAGGTTCAAAGTTTGATGCCCTTAAGTGGGTCGCTGTAGTAGCAATTGTTACTGCGGGCGTTGTAGGTAACTCTGTATACGCAGATCAGTCTTTGTTCTACCGTGTGGTTGCACTGCTTGTGTTAGCGTTGATTGCAGGTTTTATCTCTCTGCAAACAGCAAAAGGGAAAGCGTTTTTTACTTTGTTTAAAGAAGCAAAGCAGGAAATTCGCAAAGTAGTATGGCCGACACGTCAAGAAACAGCGCAGACAACAGCGATTGTTGTGGTTGTGGTTCTGATTATGGGTTTGGCGTTGTGGGGGCTTGACTCATTGTTGAGCTGGTTAGTATCTGGAGCAATAGGTTAAGAGGCTGATAAGCATGTCTAAGCGTTGGTATGTTGTTCATGCGTACTCCGGGTACGAAAAGCGTGTAATGAATACGCTGAAAGAACGAATTGAACTGCATTCTATGCAGGATCTTTTTGGTGAGGTGTTAGTGCCTACCGAAGAGGTTGTTGAAATCCGTGACGGTAAGAAACGTAAATCTGAGCGTAAGTTCTATCCAGGTTATGTGTTGGTGCACATGGATATGAATGATGAAAGCTGGCACTTGGTTAAGAATACGCCGCACGTTCTTGGATTTATCGGTGGTACTGCAGGTAATCCTGCGCCGATCACAGAAGCAGAAGCTAACGAGATCCTAAGTCGAGTTGAGAGCGGTGTTGATAAGCCGCGTCCGAAGACTGTATTCGAGCCGGGTGAAATGGTTCGAGTTATCGATGGGCCGTTTGCTGACTTTAACGGTGTGGTTGAAGAGATTAACTACGAGAAGAACAAGCTGCAGGTGGCAGTGTTGATTTTCGGTCGATCTACACCGGTTGAATTGGATTTCGGTCAGGTCGAAAAAGCCTGATTTAGAGTTTTAAGGAATAACCTCAGCGAGAGCTGGGGTTTTTCTGTCTTGAGAAAATGGGGAGCTGTAAGGCGTTTGAACCCACTAGGAGTTAAATAAAAATGGCTAAGAAGATTGAAGCTTATATCAAGCTGCAAGTTCCTGCCGGCGGCGCTAACCCGTCACCACCAGTAGGTCCTGCGCTAGGTCAGCATGGTGTTAACATCATGGAATTCTGTAAAGCGTTCAATGCTCAAACTCAGAGCATGGAAAACGGCTTGCCAGTTCCTGTTGTAATTACTGTTTATGCTGATCGTAGCTTTACTTTCATCACTAAAACACCTCCAGCAGCAGTTCTTCTGAAGAAAGCTGCAGGTCTTAAGAGCGGTTCTGGTCGTCCAAATACTGAGAAAGTGGGTAACGTTACTCGCGCTCAGATGGAAGAGATCGCAACTGTTAAAATGCCTGACCTAACTGCTGCAGATATGGATGCAGCTGTACGTACTATCGCAGGTACTGCGCGTAGCATGGGTCTGATTCCGGAGGGTGATGAGTAATGGCTAAGTTGACTAAGCGTCAGAAGCTAATCGCTGAGAAAGTTGAAGCGGGTAAAGCTTACTCTATTGAAGATGCAGTTTCTCTACTATCTGAACTTTCTACTGTTAAGTTCAAAGAGACTGTTGATGTTGCTGTAAACCTTGGTGTTGATCCGCGTAAATCTGATCAGGTTGTTCGTGGTTCTACTGTACTGCCAAACGGTACTGGTAACGATGTTCGTGTAGCTGTATTTGCTCAAGGCGAAAACGCTGAGAAAGCAAAAGCTGCAGGTGCTGATGTTGTTGGTTTCGAAGACCTAGCAGAGCAGATGAAAGGTGGCGATCTGGACTTCGGTGTTGTTATCGCAACTCCAGACGCAATGCGTGTTGTTGGTCAGCTTGGTCAGGTTCTAGGTCCGCGTGGCCTAATGCCTAACCCTAAAGTTGGCACAGTAACTCCAGATGTTGTTACTGCTGTAAACAATGCTAAAGCTGGTCAGGTTCGTTTCCGTACTGACAAGAACGGCATCATCCACGCAGGTGTTGGTAAAGCTGACTTCGAAGCGGCTGCTATCAAGCAGAACATCGAAGCACTAGTTGCTGACCTTAAGAAGCTGAAACCAGCTTCTGCTAAAGGCGTGTATCTTAAGAAAGTAACCCTGTCGACTACTATGGGTCCAGGTTTGCTAGTTGATCAGGCTTCTCTAGAAGTTTAATCGACATGAAAGGTTTTTTGAGGGTCTTCTGTACCTGTTACACAGAGATGAAGGCCGTCAAAGACCGCAGGTGATAAGGGTTTCCTTATCTTAATGGGCTAAACCAGCCTGCGCAGACGGTGAGATTCTGTATTTGAATCAAACCACCGTACTCGGAAAGCCTCAGAAATGAGGCGGTTGGTAATAAGTCGAAAGACTACTCCAGGAGTAAATCGTGGCATTAGGACTCGAAGATAAAAAAGCGATCGTCGCTGAAGTCCAGGAAGCTGCATCTAGTGCTCTGTCTGCTGTTGTTGCGGATTCCCGCGGCGTTGAAGTAGGCGATATGACTGCACTGCGTAAAGAAGCTCGTGAAAATGGCGTATGGCTTAAAGTTGTACGTAACACGCTTGCTAAGCGCGCAGTTGAAGGCACTGACTATGCATGCCTACAGGACACTTTCAAAGGTCCAAGTATCATTGCTTTCTCTCAGGAACACCCGGGCGCTGGCGCTCGTATCCTGAAGAACTTTGCGAAAGACAATGAGAACTTTGAACTGAAAGCAGCAGCATTCGAAGGTGAAGTTGTAGACGTGGCTATGCTAGCAAGCTTGCCAACTTACGACGAAGCAATTGCGAAGCTGATGGCTTGCATGAAAGAAGCTGCAGCCGGCAAACTATGCCGTACTATTGCAGCAGTTCGCGACCAGAAAGAAGAAGCTGCGTAAGTTTATACGCACCTTTATTTATACAAGTTTTAATGAGCCTTCGGGCTTACAAATATCAGGAATATAGAAAATGTCTCTGACTAACGAAGATATCCTAAACGCAATTGCTGAAATGTCTGTTAAGGACGTTGTTGCTCTTATCGAAGCAATGGAAGAAAAATTCGGTGTAACTGCTGCTGCTGCTGTAGCTGCTGGTCCTGCTGGCGATGCTGGTGCGGCTGCTGAAGAGAAAACTGAATTTGACGTTATCCTAACTGCTGCTGGCGATAAGAAAGTTAACGTAATCAAAGCAGTACGTGGCGCTACAGGTCTTGGCCTGAAAGAAGCTAAAGGCATCGTTGACGGCGCTCCAGCTGCTGTTAAAGAAGGCGTTAGCAAAGAAGAAGCTGAAGAACTTCAGAAAGCACTGGAAGAAGCTGGCGCTTCTGTTGAAGTTAAGTAATAACTTCATGCTAATCCGAACAGATTTCTGTTCGAAGTGCTGACGGCTGGTGGCTATATGCCACCGGCCTTTTTCCGTTATTTATAGACAGCAAATAAATAGCGGTAACACAGTCCGAAACGGGTTTTCGGCCTGCTTATAAATTGGTGCACTTGCTGGGGAACACTGATGGCTTATTCATACACTGAAAAGAAACGCATCCGTAAGGACTTCGGTAAATTGCCGCAAGTAATGGATGTGCCTTACTTGCTGGCAATTCAGCTTGACTCCTATAAAAAGTTTTTGCAGACAGGGGTTGAAGCAGCAGATCGTTTAGATGCTGGTCTGCATGCAGCATTTAACTCCGTCTTCCCGATCGTGTCCTATTCTGGAAATGCATCTCTAGAATATGTTGGCTACCGTCTGGGTGAGCCTGTATTTGACGTAAAAGAGTGTCAAATACGCGGTATTACATACGCAGCGCCTTTGCGTGTGAAAGTTCGTCTGGTTATTTATGACCGTGAATCCAGCAACAAAGCCGTAAAAGACATCAAGGAACAAGAAGTCTACATGGGCGAAATGCCTTTGATGACTGAAAACGGAACTTTCGTAGTTAACGGTACTGAGCGTGTAATCGTATCTCAGCTACACCGTTCACCAGGTGTGTTCTTCGATCACGATAAAGGTAAAACACACTCTTCTGGTAAGCTACTTTACTCTGCGAGAGTGATTCCTTACCGTGGTTCTTGGTTAGACTTTGAATTTGATCCAAAAGATAGCCTATTCGTACGTATTGACCGTCGTCGTAAACTGCCAGCAACTATCTTGTTGCGGGCTTTGGGTTACCAGGCTGAAGAGATCCTAGATATCTTCTTCGATAACACGTCTTGGAACCTGACGTCTGAAACAATCAACATGAAGTTGGTTGCTGATCGTCTACGTGGTGAGACACTATCTTTTGAAGTGAAAGATCCTGAAGGTAATGTGATTGTTGAAGCGGGTCGTCGTATCACGCCTCGTCACATTCGTCAGATGGCAAAAGCCAATATGGAACAGCTTGAAGTACCAATGGAGTACTTGGCTGGTAAGGCGATTGCAAAAGATGTTATTGATCCATCTACAGGTGAGTTGATCTGTGGCTGTAACGCTGAGATTACAGAAGAACTGGTTGAACAGCTTCGCGCTGCAAATATCACTGAGTTCGAAACTCTGTACACGAATGATCTAGATTGTGGTCCATTCATCTCAGATACGCTACGTAATGATCCTACGCGTAACCAGTTAGAAGCATTGGTAGAAATCTACCGTATGATGCGTCCTGGTGAGCCACCAACAAAAGAATCTGCTGAAGCATTGTTCGAAAACCTTTTCTTCACTGAAGAGCGTTACGATCTTTCTGCTGTTGGTCGCATGAAGTTCAATCGCCGTCTAGGTCGCGAAGAAGTTACTGGATCTGGCGTACTAGACAAAGAAGATATTCTTGAGGTTATGAAGACCTTGATTGATATCCGTAACGGTAAAGGTACCGTGGACGATATTGATCACTTGGGTAACCGTCGTATCCGTTCTGTTGGTGAAATGGCAGAAAACCAGTTCCGTGTAGGTCTGGTTCGTGTTGAACGTGCTGTTCGTGAACGTCTAAGCATGGCGGAATCTGATAACCTGATGCCTCAGGATCTAATCAACGCTAAACCTGTTGCGGCTGCAATTAAAGAGTTCTTCGGTTCATCTCAGCTGTCTCAGTTTATGGACCAGAACAACCCGCTTTCAGAAGTAACTCACAAGCGTCGTGTTTCTGCATTAGGTCCAGGTGGTCTAACGCGTGAGCGTGCGGGCTTCGAGGTACGTGACGTACACCCAACTCACTACGGTCGTGTATGCCCAATCGAAACGCCGGAAGGTCCAAACATCGGTTTGATCAACTCTTTGGCAACATTTGCTCGTACAAATGACTATGGTTTCCTAGAGACTCCATACCGTCGTGTAGTAGATGGCAAAGTAACAGATGAGTTGGATTACCTATCTGCGATTGAAGAGAATACATTTGTAATCGCACAGGCGTCTGCAACAATGGATGACGAAGGTCGTCTATTGGATGAGCTTGTAACAGTTCGTCACCTAAACGAAACAACAGTAATGTCACCTGACAAAGTTCAGTACATGGACGTATCTCCACGTCAGGTTGTATCTGTTGCGGCATCATTGATTCCATTCCTAGAGCACGATGATGCGAACCGTGCATTGATGGGATCGAACATGCAGCGTCAGGCTGTACCAACACTACGTGCTGATAAGCCGCTAGTAGGTACTGGTATCGAACGTAACGTAGCTCAAGACTCCGGTGTATGTGTTGTGGCACGTCGCGGTGGTCTGATTGAGTCTGTAGATGCGAGCCGCATCGTTGTTCGTGTAAACGACGACGAAGTTACAGCGGGCGATGCAGGTGTAGATATCTACAACCTGACTAAATACACACGTTCCAACCAAAATACATGTATCAACCAGCGCTCTATCGTTAATCCTGGTGATACTGTAAAAGTTGGCGATGTTATGGCTGATGGTCCATCCGTTGATATGGGTGAACTAGCACTTGGTCAGAACATGCGTATCGCCTTCATGCCTTGGAATGGTTACAACTTTGAGGACTCCATCCTAATTTCTGAGCGTGTAGTTCAGGAAGATCGTTTCACAACTATCCACATTCAGGAACTAACCTGTGTGGCGCGTGATACGAAATTGGGTTCTGAAGAGATTACATCAGATATTCCAAACGTTGGTGAGTCTGCACTAGCGAAGCTTGATGAAGCAGGTATTGTTCACATCGGTGCTGAAGTAGGCCCAGGTGACATCCTTGTAGGTAAAGTAACGCCTAAAGGTGAAAGCCAGCTAACACCAGAAGAGAAGCTGCTGCGTGCGATCTTCGGTGAGAAAGCATCAGACGTTAAAGATACATCTCTACGTGTTAAAACAGGTACTGTTGGTAAAGTAATCGACGTACAAGTATTTACACGTGACGGCGTTCAGAAAGATGAGCGTGCGCTATCTATCGAGAAAGCAGAGCTTGACGCAATCCGTAAGGATTTGAACGAAGAGCTACGTATCGTAGAGCAAGCAACGTTCGAACGTCTAGGTCGTGTACTTGTTGGCTTGAAAGCTGACGGTGGTGCTGGCCTGAAGAAAGGCGAAGAGATTACAGCTGAATTCCTAGCTGGATTGTCTAAATCTGATTGGTTCAACATCCGCGTTTCTGATGAAAATGCAGTTGAACAGCTAGAGCTAGCTCAGAAGCAACTAGAAGATCGTAAAGAATCTCTAGATAAGCGTTTCGAAGATAAGAAGAGCAAGCTGCAGACAGGTGATGATCTTGCACCTGGCGTCCTTAAGATTGTTAAGGTTTACGTTGCTACTAAGCGTCGCGTACAGCCTGGTGACAAGATGGCGGGTCGTCACGGTAACAAGGGTGTTATCTCTGTAATCATGCCTGTAGAAGACATGCCTTACGATGAGAACGGTGAGCCAGTAGATATCGTACTGAACCCACTGGGTGTACCGTCTCGTATGAACGTAGGTCAGATCCTAGAGACACACATGGGTATGGCTGCGAAAGGCTTAGGTCGTCGTATCAATGAGATGCTGGATCAGGAGCGTGAGCGTACTGAAACAGTAACTGAGATTCGTAGCTTCCTAGATCAGATCTATAATGCAGATCTGGGTGCTGGCATGAACAGCCGCACAGAAGATCTAGATAGCTTCTCTGATGATGAGATCCTTGAGCTAGCTAAGAACCTATGTGGTGGTGTGCCTCTAGCTACACCTGCTTTTGACGGTGCGAAAGAGGTTGAATTGAAATCTCTACTACGTCTTGCAGGTTTGAGCGACACAGGTCAGTCAACGTTGTTTGACGGCCGTACCGGCAACAAGTTTGACCGTCCTGTAACTGTTGGTTACATGTACATGCTGAAACTGAACCACTTGGTAGACGACAAAATGCACGCTCGTTCTACTGGTTCTTATAGTCTTGTTACGCAGCAGCCGCTGGGTGGTAAGGCGCAGTTCGGTGGTCAGCGTTTCGGTGAGATGGAGGTATGGGCACTAGAAGCATACGGTGCTGCTTATACTCTACAAGAGATGCTTACAGTTAAGTCCGATGACGTGAATGGTCGTACGAAGATGTATAAGAACATCGTCGACGGCGATCACCGTATGGAGCCGGGTATGCCGGAATCCTTCAACGTACTTATTAAAGAGATCCGTTCTCTGGGTATCGACATCGAGCTCGAATCCGAATAAGCACAAAACTGTATACCAGGCGGGGGTCGCCTTCGGGCGGCCTCAAGCAAGAACTCCGTTAGGAGCTTGAAAGAATGAAAGATCTGCTGAATCTGCTGAAAACACAGGGCCAATCTGAAGAGTTCGACTCTATCAAGATCACTCTGGCCTCTCCGGAAATGATCCGTTCATGGTCGTACGGTGAAGTTAAAAAGCCGGAAACTATTAACTACCGTACGTTCAAGCCAGAACGTGAAGGTCTATTCTGTGCCAAAATATTTGGTCCAGTAAAAGACTACGAGTGCTTGTGCGGTAAATATAAGCGCATGAAACACCGCGGTGTTATCTGTGAGAAGTGTGGCGTTGAAGTAACGCTAGCTAAAGTTCGTCGTGAGCGTATGGCGCACATCGAACTTGCTTCTCCTGTAGCGCACATTTGGTTCCTTAAGTCTCTGCCATCCCGTATCGGTTTGATGCTGGATATGACGCTACGTGATATCGAACGTGTTCTTTACTTCGAATCTTTTGTAGTAATCGATCCAGGCATGACTACGCTTGAGCGCGGTCAGCTACTGAACGATGAGCAGTACTTTGAAGCGCTAGAAGAGTTCGGTGATGACTTCGACGCACGTATGGGTGCAGAAGCTGTTAAAGAGCTATTGTCTTCTATTGAGCTTGAAGAAGAAGTTAATCAACTGCGTGAAGAACTACCGCAGACTAACTCTGAAACTAAGATCAAGAAGCTTTCTAAGCGTCTTAAACTACTAGAAGCTTTCTACAAGTCAGGCAACAAGCCTGAGTGGATGATTCTTGAAGTACTACCAGTACTTCCACCAGATCTTCGTCCGCTAGTACCACTAGATGGTGGTCGTTTCGCGACATCTGATCTTAACGATCTTTACCGTCGTGTTATCAACCGTAACAACCGTCTTAAGCGTCTACTTGACCTTAATGCTCCAGATATCATCGTACGTAACGAAAAACGTATGTTGCAGGAATCTGTTGATGCATTGCTAGATAACGGCCGTCGCGGTCGTGCGATTACTGGCTCTAACAAGCGTCCTTTGAAATCTTTGGCTGATATGATCAAAGGTAAGCAGGGTCGTTTCCGTCAAAACCTTCTAGGTAAGCGTGTTGACTACTCTGGCCGTTCTGTAATCGTGGTAGGTCCGTACCTACGTCTACACCAGTGTGGTCTTCCTAAGAAGATGGCACTTGAGCTATTTAAGCCATTCATCTTCTCCAAGCTAGAGCTTCGTGGTCATGCGACTACAATCAAAGCTGCTAAGAAGATGGTTGAGCGCGAAGAAGCACTAGTTTGGGATATCCTAGACGAAGTAATCCGTGAGCACCCTGTACTACTTAACCGTGCTCCAACACTTCACCGTCTTGGTATCCAGGCATTTGAGCCGGTACTGATCGAAGGTAAAGCTATTCAGCTACACCCACTAGTTTGTGCGGCATACAACGCCGACTTCGACGGTGACCAAATGGCTGTACACGTTCCACTGACTATTGAAGCTCAGTTGGAAGCGCGTGCGTTGATGATGTCTACAAACAACGTACTATCACCTGCTAATGGTGAGCCGATCATCGTACCTTCTCAGGACGTTGTATTGGGTCTTTACTACATGACTCGTGAGCGTGTGAATGCGAAAGGTGAAGGCATGGTATTTGCCGACATCGAAGAGATTCAGCGTGCACAAGGCGCAGGTCAGCTAGATCTTCAAGCGAAGATTAAAGTACGTGTTACTGAAAGCATTCGTGACATCGAAGGTAACCTAGAAACGATTACTGAAATGAAAGAAACAACGGCCGGTCGTGCTTTGTTGTTCGCAATCGTTCCAGCAGGTCTACCTTACGAGCTTGTTAACCAGCCAATGAAGAAGAAAGCGATCTCTCGCCTTCTTAACGAAGCGTACCGTCGCTGTGGTCTGAAAGATACAGTTATCTTTGCAGACCAACTGATGTACATGGGCTTCCGTCAGGCAACTATGTCTGGTGTTTCTATCGGTGTTAACGACTTCGAAATTCCAGCTGAGAAAACAACTATTATCGATGAAGCAGAAGCTGAGGTAATGGATATCGAACGTCAGTTCGCTGATGGTTTGGTAACTCAGGGCGAGAAATACAACAAAGTTATCGATATCTGGTCTCGTGCTAACGAATTGTTGGCTAAGAAGATGATGGATAACTTGAAGACTGAGCCGGTTATTACAAAAGATGGTGAAGAGTCCGAGCAGGAATCTTTCAACTCTGTATACATGATGGCCGATTCCGGTGCCCGTGGTAGTGCTGCACAGATTCGTCAGTTGGCGGGTATGCGTGGTCTGATGGCTAAGCCGGATGGCTCAATCATCGAAACACCGATCACTGCGAACTTCCGTGAAGGTCTAAACGTACTTCAGTACTTTATCTCTACTCACGGTGCTCGTAAGGGTCTAGCCGATACGGCATTGAAGACAGCTAACTCCGGTTACCTAACGCGTCGTCTAGTAGACGTGGCACAAGACGTAGTTATCACAGAACATGATTGTGGTACTGAAGAAGGTCTTGTGATGGTACCTCTGATCGAAGGCGGTGACGTAGTAGTTGCGCTGGGTGATCGTGTACTAGGTCGTACAGTGGCTGTTGATGTTCTAGACCCGCAGGGTGTAGAAGTTCTAATCGAAGCGGGTACGCTTATCGATGAAGCGTGGAAGCATCGCCTAGAAAACGACGAGAAGTACTCTTCTATCGATGAGATTATCGTACGTAGTGCAATCACGTGTCGTACTCGTCATGGTATCTGTGCAAGCTGTTACGGTCGTGATCTAGGTCGTGGTCACTTGGTTAACCCAGGCGAAGCAGTAGGTGTTATCGCTGCTCAGTCAATTGGTGAGCCAGGTACACAGCTAACAATGCGTACGTTCCACATTGGTGGTGCGGCATCACGAGCAGCTGCTGTAGACAGCATTCAGGTTAAGAATGGCGGTGAAATTCGTCTTCACAACCTTAAGTTTGTAGAGCGTCCAGATGGTGCTTTGGTTGCAACTTCTCGTTCTGGTGAACTAGGTGTAACTGATGAGCACGGTCGTGAGCGTGAACGTTACAAGCTTCCATACGGTTCTGTGATCAAAGTTAAAGACGGTAGCTCTGTTGAAGCAGGCGACATCGTAGCTAACTGGGATCCACATACTCACCCAATCATCTCTGAGGTGGCGGGTAAGGTTGAGCTTTCAGGCATGGAAGACGGTATTACCGTTAAGAGCCAGACTGATGAGCTAACAGGGCTATCTACAACTGAGGTATTGGACGTTAAAGATCGTCCAGCAGCAGGTAAAGATATCCGTCCTATGATCAAGCTATTGGATGCGAAAGGTAATGAAGTAATGCATCCAGGTACAGATTCTGCAGCGCAGTATCTACTACCAGCTAAAGCGATCATGAACCTTAGCGATGGCGCTGAAGTACAAGTAGGTGACGTTCTTGCACGTATTCCTCAAGAAGGTACTGTGAACAAGGATATCACCGGTGGTCTGCCGCGAGTTGCGGATCTATTCGAAGCACGTAAACCTAAAGAGTCTGCGATTCTTGCAGAAGTTTCTGGTCTAATCGGCTTCGGTAAAGAGACTAAAGGCAAGAAACGTCTTGTGATCTCTCCTAGTGATGCAGAGCCACATGAAACAATGATCCAGAAATGGCGTAACCTGAACGTGTTCGAAGGTGAACATGTAGAGAAGGGTGAGGTTGTTTCTGACGGTCCGTCTAACCCGCATGACATTCTACGCGTACTAGGTGTAGAAGAACTGGCGAAATACATCACTGGTGAAATCCAGGACGTATACCGTCTACAGGGTGTAGGCATCAACGATAAGCACATCGAAGTTATTGTTCGTCAGATGCTGCGTAAAGTTGAGATCGTATCTGCGGGTGATTCTACATTCATCCCGGGTGATCAGGTTGAATACCAAGCTGTATTGGCAGAGAACGAAGAGCTAGAGGCTGCTGGTAAGATCCCAGCTAAGTACGATCGCGTACTATTGGGTATCACTAAGGCATCTTTGGCTACTGAGTCCTTTATCTCAGCAGCATCCTTCCAGGAAACAACTCGAGTTCTAACGGAAGGTGCGGTAACAGGTAAGCAGGACTTCCTGCGCGGCCTGAAAGAAAACGTGGTAGTAGGTCGTCTGATCCCAGCGGGTTCAGGTCTTGCTTACCATGAAGAGCGTAAGCGCAAGCGTGCTCAACCTTCTGAAGGTGAGTCCGTGACAGTAAGTGCTGAAGAGGTTCAGCAGGCACTGACAGAAGCGCTAAATGCTTCAATGCCAGATGCTGAATAACAATTTATTCGAAAATATTGAATAAATAGTATCCAGTATTTGACGTTTAGGGCCGGAATTGATTAAAATTCCGGCCCCTTTGTGATTGGATTGTGTAAATCCAATTTTTTTATGGTGTTAAATCAAAACGTGGAGTTTGCTTAATGGCAACGATTAACCAGCTGGTACGTAAACCACGTAAACGCAAAGTTCAGCCAAGCGATGTTCGTGCATTGCAGGCTTGTCCTCAGCGTCGTGGCGTTTGTACCCGTGTATACACCACTACTCCGAAAAAACCGAACTCAGCACTACGTAAAGTATGTCGTGTTCGTTTGACCAACGGCTTCGAAGTTGCTTCCTACATTGGTGGTGAAGGTCACAACTTGCAGGAGCACAGCGTTGTTCTAATTCGTGGTGGTCGTGTTAAGGACCTTCCTGGTGTTCGCTATCACACAGTTCGTGGCGCACTAGATTGCTCAGGTGTTAATGAGCGTAAGCAAGGCCGTTCTAAGTACGGTGCTAAGCGTCCTAAGTCTTAATCGTCGTCCCAACATAGTGCTTTAGTTATCTAAACACTGTGTTGAATACACGGTAAGAGTAAGGCCTAGCATCAATTGCTTGGAATACCTGAAGACCTTTTAATTTATTGAGGGCTTATCAATGCCTAGAAGACGCGTCGCTGCAAAGCGCGAAATTTTACCGGATCCTAAATTCGGAAGCACAGTTCTTGCTAAGTTTATCAACCATGTAATGGTTCACGGTAAGAAGTCTGTAGCTGAGAAGATCGTTTACGGTGCTCTAGATAAAATCGAAGAGCGTTCTGAACAAGATCCAATCGAGCTATTCGAAAAAGCTCTAGAAGCTATCCAGCCAGCGGTTGAAGTTAAATCCCGCCGTGTTGGTGGTGCTACATACCAAGTACCAGTTGAAGTACGTCCCGCTCGTCGTATGGCTCTAGCTATGCGTTGGGCTGTAGACTCTGCTCGTGGTCGTGGTGAGAAGTCAATGGCTCTGCGTCTAGCAGGCGAGTTGATGGACGCTGCTGAAGGCCGTGGTGCTGCAGTTAAGAAGCGTGAAGACGTACACCGTATGGCTGAAGCGAACAAAGCATTCGCTCACTACCGCTTCTAAGATACTGAGGATTAAGTCGTGGCTCGTAAAACTCCTATCGCACGTTACCGTAACATCGGAATTTGTGCGCATGTAGATGCCGGTAAAACGACTACAACTGAGCGCGTCCTGTTCTACACCGGTCTTTCTCATAAGATCGGTGAAGTACATGATGGCGCTGCGACAATGGACTGGATGGAGCAAGAGCAGGAGCGTGGTATTACAATTACTTCTGCTGCAACTACTTGCTTCTGGAAGGGTATGAACCAGCAGTTCGATGATCATCGTATTAATATCATCGATACTCCTGGGCACGTTGACTTCACCATCGAAGTAGAGCGCTCACTGCGTGTGCTTGATGGTGCGGTTGTTGTGTTATGTGCATCTTCCGGTGTCCAGCCTCAGACAGAAACGGTTTGGCGTCAAGCTAACAAATATGAAGTTCCGCGCATGGTATTCGTCAATAAGATGGATCGCCTTGGTGCGGATTTCTTCATGGTTGTAGATCAGTTAAAAGATCGTCTTGGCGCTAATGCTGTACCAATCAATTTCCCGATTGGCGCAGAAGAAGATTTTGTTGGTGTTGTCGATCTGGTTCGCATGAAAGCCATTATGTGGAATGAAGCGGATCAGGGTATGACCTACGAGCTGGAAGATATTCCAGCTGATTTGCAAGATAAAGCTGATGAGCTTCGCGAGGAGCTGGTTGAAGCTGCTGCTGAAGCATCAGAAGAGCTGATGGAAAAATACCTTGAAGAAGGTGATCTATCAGAGGAAGAGATTAAACAGGGGCTTCGTGCTCGTACCTTGGATAACGATATCGTTCTTATGCAGGCTGGTTCTGCGTTTAAGAACAAAGGTGTTCAAGCTGTTTTGGATGCGGTTATCGAATACATGCCATCTCCGATCGAGGTTAAATCGATCGAAGGTACGCTAGATGATGAACAGGAAACTGTTGCACAGCGTGAGGCTGATGATGATGCGCCGTTCTCTGCGCTTGCATTTAAAATTGCTACAGACCCATTTGTGGGTACGCTTACGTTCGTACGTGTGTACTCGGGTGTTCTTAAATCGGGTGATGCGGTCTTTAACTCTGTTAAGGGTAAAAAAGAGCGTGTTGGTCGTATGGTGCAGATGCATTCTAACAACCGTGATGAGATTAAAGAGGTTCGCGCAGGCGATATCGCAGCTCTAATTGGTATGAAGGATGTAACTACGGGTGATACTTTATGTGATGGTGACAATAAAATTGTCCTTGAGCGTATGGAGTTCCCTGCACCAGTTATCTCTGTAGCGGTTGAGCCTAAGTCTCAAGCTGATCAAGAGAAAATGGGTATTGCGCTAGGTAAGCTTGCGCAAGAAGATCCATCTTTCCAAGTTGAAACAGATCAAGAGACGGGTCAGACAATTATTTCCGGTATGGGTGAATTGCACCTTGATATTCTCGTGGATCGTATGAAGCGTGAATTTAAGGTTGAAGCCAATATCGGTAAACCACAGGTAGCCTACCGTGAGAAGATTCGTCAGTCTGTTGACGCAAACCACAAGTTTGTACGTCAGTCAGGTGGTCGTGGTCAATATGGTCATGTTGTCGTTGAATTTAGCCCTTCTGATGAAGAGGGTCTAGAGTTTATCAACGAGATTGTCGGTGGTGCTATTCCTAAGGAATACATCCCAGCTGTACAAAAAGGCATTGAGGAACAGATGCATAACGGTGTCATTGCTGGCTATCCGTTAATCGGCCTTAAAGCACGTTTGTACGATGGGTCCTTCCATGATGTTGACTCCAACGAAATGGCGTTTAAAATCGCTGCATCTCAGGCGCTTAAAAAGTTCGCACAAGAAGCAAATGCGTGCTTGTTAGAGCCAATGATGAAAGTTGAAGTTGTAACCCCAGAAGATTACATGGGTGACGTGATGGGTGACCTGAACCGTCGTCGTGGTCTTGTGCAGGGGATGGAAGACAGTTCTTCGGGTAAGATTATCAACGCTCATGTACCGCTGGGTGAGATGTTCGGTTATGCAACCGATCTACGCTCCGCGACACAGGGTCGTGCGACTTACTCGATGGAGTTTCTCGACTACGCTGAAGCGCCACAAAATGTCGCTGACGCTGTAATCAATCAGAACTAATATTTTTATTCGCCTAATTACTTGAGGTAATGAAAAGTGGCTAAAGAACAATTTGAACGCTCAAAACCGCACGTTAACGTTGGTACAATCGGCCACGTTGACCACGGTAAAACTACTCTAACAGCAGCTCTAACTCGCGTATGTGCAGAAGTATGGGGCGGCGACGCTGTTGCATTTGATGGTATCGACAACGCTCCAGAAGAGCGTGAGCGTGGTATCACAATCGCAACTTCTCACGTTGAGTATGATTCTCCAGAACGTCACTACGCACACGTAGACTGCCCAGGCCACGCCGATTATGTTAAGAACATGATCACTGGTGCTGCACAGATGGATGGCGCGATCCTAGTATGTGGCGCGACTGATGGTCCAATGCCACAGACTCGTGAGCACATCCTACTATCTCGTCAGGTAGGTGTACCTTACATCGTAGTATTCCTAAACAAAGCAGACCTACTAGCAGAAGACTGTGGTGGTGCTGACTCTGAAGAATACGCTGAGATGCTAGAATTGGTTGAAATGGAGCTTCGTGAGCTTCTAGACCAGTACGAATTCCCAGGTGATGACACTCCAATCATCCCAGGTTCTGCTCTAATGGCCCTAAACGGCGAAGACGACAACGAACTTGGTACTACTGCTGTTAAGACTCTAGTTGAAACTCTAGACTCTTACATCCCAGAGCCAGAGCGTGCTATCGACGGTGCTTTCATCATGCCTATCGAGGACGTATTCTCTATCCAGGGTCGTGGTACTGTAGTAACTGGTCGTGTTGAGCGCGGTATCATCAAAGTTGGTGAAGAAGTTGAAATCGTAGGTATCAAAGAAACTACGACTACTACTTGTACTGGTGTTGAGATGTTCCGTAAGCTTCTTGACGAAGGTCGTGCTGGTGAGAACGTTGGTGTTCTACTACGTGGTACTAAACGTGAAGAGGTTGAGCGTGGTCAAGTACTAGCAGCTCCAGGTTCTATCACTCCTCACACTCGTTTCGAGGGTGAAGTATACGTACTATCCAAAGAAGAAGGCGGTCGTCACACTCCATTCTTCAAAGGTTACCGTCCGCAGTTCTACTTCCGTACAACTGACATCACTGGTGCATGTGAGCTTCCAGAGGGTGTAGAAATGGTAATGCCTGGTGATAACGTTCAAATGGACGTTACACTAATCAACCCAGTAGCAATGGAAGAAGGTCTACGTTTCGCGATTCGTGAAGGTGGTCGTACTGTAGGTGCTGGTGTTGTATCTAAAATCGTTGAGTAATTAAAACTCTTTGATTTGAAAAAGCCCTCCTTGTGAGGGCTTTTTTGTGCCTACTTATAAGCTTGTTCGGGGGTGTAAGTATAGATTGTTTGTTAATTGTACAAATTAATCCTGCTTACTGTTGACCTTCGCAAGTGACATAAGTAGAATTTGCGTCCCCCTCATAGTAGGGGGAGGTCGGCGTATGCCGTAAAATTATTTTTTGGAAATGTGTGATCGAAATGCAGAATCAGAAAATTCGTATTCGTCTGAAAGCCTTTGATCATCGCTTGATCGACTCTTCTGCGCAGGAAATCGTAGATACTGCAAAGAGAACTGGCGCTCAAGTACGAGGTCCGATCCCACTTCCTACTCGCAAAGAACGCTACACTGTTCTGATTTCTCCTCACGTAAACAAAGATGCGCGTGATCAGTATGAAATCCGTACACATAAGCGTGTTCTAGACATCGTTGAGCCAACTGAAAAAACAGTTGACGCATTGATGAAGCTAGATCTTGCTGCGGGTGTTGAAGTGCAGATCAGCCTCGGCTAAAAGGCAACTGCGCAGAGTTAATTTTAATTAATGAAGCGCTTATTAAGTGTGGAATGCTCTGGAAAGGGCAGCCGTAGTGGGTAACAGCCCCGTACACAACTGGCAAGAGGTTTTAAAAGAAAATGTCTGTAGGTCTTATCGGACGTAAAGCGGGTATGACTCGCGTCTTCACTGAAGACGGCGTATCCGTGCCAGTCACCGTCATCGAAGTGGAACCGAACCGTGTTACTGCTGTGAAAACAGAAGAAACCGACGGCTACCAAGCAGTGCAGGTTACTACTGGTGCTAAGAAGGCTAACCGCCTTTCTAAGCCAGAAGCTGGTAACTTTGCTAAAGCTGGTGTTGAAGCTGGTCGTGGTTTGTGGGAGTTCCGCCTGTCGGGTGGCGACGAAGTCAACGTTGGCGACGAGCTAACAGTTGCGCGCTTCGAAGCTGGTCAGAAAGTTGACGTAACAGGTCAGTCTAAAGGTAAAGGTTTCCAGGGTGGCGTTAAGCGCTGGAACTTCTCCATGCAGGACGCGACTCACGGTAACTCTCTTTCTCACCGTGCTCCGGGTTCTATTGGTCAATGTCAGACTCCTGGTCGTGTTTGGAAAGGCAAGAAGATGGCAGGTCAAATGGGTAATGCTCAGGTTACTGTGCAGACCCTAGAAGTTGTTCGCGTAGACGCTGAACGCAACCTGTTGTTGATCAAAGGTGCTGTTCCAGGCGCAACTGGCGGTGACGTAATCGTTAAACCAGCTGTTAAAGCTGGCGCCTAAGGGGGTTTGAAATGAATCTGAATTTAGCTGGAGCTAATGGTTCGGTTGAAGTTTCCGACCTGGCTTTTGGTAAAGAATTCAACGAAACGCTAGTTCACCAAGTGGTTACAGCTTACTTGGCTGGCGGTCGTCAAGGCACTAAAGCTCAGAAAAACCGTTCTGCGGTTTCTGGTGGTGGTGCTAAACCATGGCGTCAAAAAGGTACAGGTCGTGCACGTGCGGGAACTAGTCGTTCTCCAATCTGGCGTGCCGGTGGTGTTACCTTCGCGGCTCAGCCGCGTGACTACGCTCAGAAAGTAAATAAGAAAATGTACCGCGCAGCAATGCGTTGCATCTTCTCTGAGCTTGTACGTCAAGAACGTCTGGTTGTTGTTGAAGATTTCGCTTTGGAATCTCCAAAGACAAAACAGTTTGTGGCTAAGCTGAACGAGCTTGAGCTGACTAACGCACTGCTGATTACTGAAGATGTAGAGCAGAACTTGTACTTGGCTGCACGCAACGTACCACACGTTGATGTTCGTGACGCTGCGGGTGTTGACCCGGTTGCCCTAGTTGGCTTCGATAAAGTACTAGTTACTGTTGCTGCTCTGAAGAAAATCGAGGAGAAGCTGGCATGAAACAGGAACGCATTTATCAAGTGCTGCTGGGTCCGCACATCTCCGAGAAAGCTACTATCGTAGCTGATGGTTCTCAGCAAGTGGTATTCCGTGTGGCTAAAGACGCTACCAAACCAGAAATCAAGCAAGCAGTAGAAGAACTGTTCAACGTTAAAGTTAAAGGCGTGAACGTTCTTAATGCTAAGGGCAAAACCAAGCGTACACAGCGTGGTTTAGGCAAGCGTAGCGATGTGCGTAAAGCATATGTTGCACTAGCTGACGGCTCTGAGATTGATTTTCTTGGTGGCGAGTAATAGAGGGTATATAAAATGGCAGTGACTAAAACTAAGCCGACCTCTGCTGGACGCCGTCATGTAGTTAAAGTGACTAATACTGAACTGCATAAAGGCAAGCCTCATGCAGCTCTTGTTGAGAAAAAGAGCAAGAGCGGTGGTCGTAACCACCACGGTCGCATCACTACTCGTCATATTGGCGGTGGTCACAAACAGCAGTACCGTATCATCGATTTCCGTCGTAACAAAGACGGTATTCCAGCGACAGTTGAGCGTTTGGAATACGATCCAAACCGTTCTGCGCATATCGCACTAGTTGTATATGCAGACGGTGAGCGTCGTTACATCATTGCACCAAAAGGTGTTTCTGCGGGCGCTAAGATCATGTCTGGCGATTCTGTAGATATTAAGCCTGGTAACACTATGCCTCTACGCAACATTCCAGTGGGTTCTGTAATCCACTGTGTTGAGTTGAAGCCTGGTAAAGGTGCACAGATTGCTCGTTCAGCGGGCACATCTGCGCAGTTGGTTGCACGTGAAGGTGCTTACGCAACTCTTCGTCTACGTTCTGGCGAAATGCGTAAAGTCCTAGTTGAATGTCGTGCAACTCTGGGTGAAGTGAGCAACAGTGAGCACTCCTTGCGTCAGCTTGGTAAAGCTGGTGCTACGCGCTGGCGTGGTGTTCGTCCTACTGTTCGTGGTGTTGCGATGAACCCAGTAGACCACCCACACGGTGGTGGTGAAGGTCGTACTTCCGGTGGTCGTCACCCAGTGTCGCCATGGGGTGTTCCGACTAAGGGTTATAAAACTCGCAAGAACAAGCGTACTGATAAGTTGATCGTACGCCGTCGTAACGCTAAGTAAGAGGATACAGCTGTGCCACGTTCACTGAAGAAAGGTCCATTTATCGACCTTCACCTGTTGAAAAAGGTAGAGTCTGCAATTGAAGCAAACGACCGTCGTCCAATCAAAACTTGGTCACGTCGTTCTACGATCTTCCCGAATTTCGTAGGTTTGACAATTGCAGTACACAACGGCCGTCAGCATGTTCCGGTATTTATTTCCGAGGACATGGTTGGTCATAAACTGGGCGAGTTTGCTGTGACACGTACTTACCGTGGTCACGTAGTAGACAAGAAAGCCAAGCGATAAGGAGTTAGATGATGGAAGTTGCCGCTAAGCACAAAGGCGCCCGCATCTCTGCACAGAAAGCACGTCTGGTCGCTGACCAGATCCGTGGTAAGTCTGTCGGTGAAGCTCTGGATATCCTGGCGTATAGTCCTAAAAAAGGTGCGGCGCTTGTTAAGAAAGTACTAGAGTCTGCTATTGCTAACGCAGAGCATAACGAAGGTGCTGATATTGACGAGCTACGTGTTTCTACAGTTTTTGTTGATGAAGCAATGACTATGAAACGCATCAAGCCGCGTGCGAAAGGTCGCGCTGATCGTATTTTGAAGCGCTCCTGTCACATCACTGTAAAAGTGGCCGACTGAGCTGACTGCTAGGAGATTCCGTTATGGGTCAGAAAGTACATCCTACGGGTATTCGTCTCGGTATTGTTAAAGATCACACTTCTGTGTGGTACGCAGACAAGAGCGAATACGCAAGCAAGCTGCAGAACGATCTGCAGGTGCGTGAGTACCTGGACAAGCAGCTTGAAAAAGCATCTGTTAGCCGCATCGAAATCGAGCGTCCTGCACAGAATGCAAAAATTACTATTCACACGGCTCGTCCGGGCATCGTGATTGGTAAGAAAGGCGAAGATGTTGAGAAACTACGTAACACTGTATCTGAAATGATGGGTGTTCCAGTTCACATCAATATCGAAGAAATTCGTAAACCAGAACTAGACGCGCGTCTTGTTGCACAAGGTGTTGCAAGCCAGCTTGAGCGTCGTGTTATGTTCCGTCGTGCCATGAAGCGCGCGGTACAGAACGCAATGCGTCTTGGTGCTAAAGGTATCAAGATTCAGCTAGGTGGTCGTCTTGGTGGTGCCGAAATCGCTCGTAGCGAATGGTATCGTGAAGGTCGTGTGCCATTGCACACACTTCGTGCTGATATCGATTACGCTACTTATGAAGCGCACACTACTTACGGTGTGATCGGCGTTAAAGTCTGGATCTTCAAGGGTGAAGTTCTTGGTGGCATCGAACAAGTTCGTGCTGAAAAGAATGCGCCTAAGAAGAAAGGTAAGTGAGGTAGACGTCGATGCTACAACCAAAACGTCTTAAGTTCCGCAAAATGATGAAAGGCCGCAACCGCGGTCTAGCACAGCGCGGTAGCACTGTAAGCTTTGGTGAATTTGCACTGAAAGCGACCGGTCGTGGTCGTATCACTGCACGTCAGATCGAAGCAGCGCGTCGTACCATGACACGTCACGTTAAGCGTGGTGGTAAAATCTGGATCCGTGTGTTCCCAGACAAGCCAATTTCTAAGAAACCGCTTGAAGTACGTATGGGTAAAGGTAAAGGTGCGGTTGAGTACTGGGTTGCTCAAATCAAGCCAGGTAAGATTCTGTTCGAAATGAGCGGAGTTGATGAACAGCTTGCATCTGAAGCGTTCACCCTAGCTGCTGCAAAATTGCCTGTTGCAACAACCATTGTTAAACGGACGGTGATGTAATGAAAGCAACTGAACTACGTGAAAAGTCCGTTGATGAACTACAGCAAGAGCTACTAGGTCTTCTAAAAGAGCAGTTTAACCTGCGCATGCAGAAGACAACTGGTCAGCTTGCTCAGAATCATCTTCTAGGACAGGTTCGTCGCGATATCGCTCGTGTGAAGACAGTACTCAACGAAAAGGCAGGTAACTAAGTATGAGCGCCGAAAAACGTACTCGAACTGTTACTGGTCGCGTTGTTAGCGACAAGATGGATAAAACCATCACAGTTCTGGTTGAGCGCAAAGAGAAGCATCCGATTTACGGAAAATTCATGAAGCGCTCTTCTAAACTGCATGCTCACGATGAGAAAAATGAGTGTCAGCAAGGTGACCTAGTTACCATCGCAGAAACTCGTCCTTTGTCTAAGAATAAGTCTTGGGCGTTGGTTCGTATTGAAGAGCGTGCAGCAAAGGTGTAAACTATCGCACCTTTGCTCCATTAGACGGTCCGTCCGCATTGCGGGCGGCCTAAAAATGTTTGTGGAGTAAGACCATGATTCAAACTGAATCTATGCTTGACGTAGCTGATAACAGTGGCGCTAAGCGAGTGCAGTGTATTAAGGTCCTTGGTGGTTCTCACCGCCGCTACGCTTCTGTAGGTGACATTATTAAAGTCACTGTTAAAGAAGCGATTCCTCGCGGTAAAGTGAAGAAAGGCCAGGTTCTTAACGCCGTAGTGGTACGTACCCGTAAAGGTGTTCGTCGTCCAGACGGTTCAGTAATCCGCTTTGATACTAACTCTGCGGTTCTACTGAATGCGAGCGACGCTCCAATCGGTACTCGTATCTTCGGCCCAGTGACGCGTGAACTTCGTTCAGAGAAGTTCATGAAAATCATTTCCCTGGCGCCTGAAGTGCTATAAAGATCGAACAAAATACTGTTCGGTTTATGTGAAAACGCTAACACCGGAAGGTGTTGGCGTTTTTGAGCATGAGAGGGTAGCAGGAAGCGATATAGGTAAATTATGCGCAAAATTAAACGTGACGATGAAGTAATTGTCATCGCAGGAAAAGACAAGGGCAAGCGTGGCACAGTCATGCGTGTTCTGGACGATCGTTTGATCGTTTCTGGTATCAACATGGTGAAGAAGCACACTAAGCCGAACCCAATGTTGGGTAAAGCAGGTGGCATCGTTGAGAAAGAAGCTGCAATTGCAGTTTCTAACGTAGCGATCTTCAACCCGCAGACTGGTAAGGGCGATCGTGTAGGCTTCAAAGTTCTTGAAGACGGCACTAAGACTCGTATCTTCAAGTCTACCGGCGAAGTAATTGGCGGATAAGGGGAGATATCATGTCTAGATTAAAAGCGCTTTATAACGATTCCGTTAAGCAGCAGCTTAAAGATGAGCTGAATTGCCCTAACGTAATGGCAGTTCCACGTTTGACTAAAATCACTCTAAACATGGGTGTTGGTGAGGCGTTGGGCGATAAGAAAATGCTTGAGAACGCTGTTGCAGATATGACTGCAATTGCGGGCCAAAAGCCAGTTGTATGTTTGGCACGTAAATCTATCGCGGGCTTCAAAGTTCGTGAAGGTTGGCCAATCGGCTGTAAAGTAACACTACGTGGCGAGCGTATGTGGGAATTCTTGGATCGTTTGGTAGACATCTCTATCCCGCGTATCCGTGACTTCCGTGGCCTAAACCCGAAATCTTTCGACGGTCGTGGCAACTACAGCATGGGTGTTAAAGAGCAGATCATCTTCCCTGAAATCGAATTCGATAAGGTTGATAAGATGCGTGGTATGGACATTACGTTCACTACAACTGCTAAGAACAATGATGAGGGTCGTGCTCTATTGGCTGCCCTGAACTTCCCGTTCCGTAAGTGATAGGCATACATCATGGCTAAAGAATCAATGAAGGCACGTGAAGACAAGCGTGCGAAGCTAGTTGCACAGTATGCTGAGAAGCGTGCTGCACTAAAAGCAATTATCAACAACCCTAATTCATCTGAAGACGAAGTTTGGGATGCAGTGATCGCTCTACAGAAGCTACCACGCGACTCAAGCAAATCTCGTCAGCAGCGTCGTTGCCAGATTACTGGTCGTCCACACGCTGTATACCGTAAGTTCGGTATTAGCCGTATCAAACTGCGTGAAGCAGCGATGCGCGGTGATGTTCCAGGTTTGAAAAAGGCTAGCTGGTAATCTCCAGTTAGTATAACGGTAAGCGCAGTGGCTAGGCCCTTTGGGGTACCGCACTGTGCTGCACAAGAGGAAGTAAATGCATGAGCATGCAAGATACTCTAGCGGATATGTTTACTCGTATTCGTAACGGTCATATGGCTGAAAAGCAGGCCGTATCTATGCCGTCTTCCAAAGTAAAAGTATCAATTGCCAAAGTTCTTAAGGACGAAGGTTACATCGTTGACTACGCAGTAGAAGGCGACGTAAAACCGGTTCTGAACATTGAGCTTAAATACTTTGAAGGAAAGCCGGTAATTGAAGAGATCAAACGCGTTAGTCGTCCAGGTCTGCGTATCTACAAGAACGCAAGCGAACTACCAAAAGTATCTGGTGGTCTGGGTGTAGCGATTATCTCTACAAGCAAAGGCGTAATGGCTGACCGCGCTGCACGTAGTGCTGGCGTTGGTGGCGAAGTAATCTGCACGGTATTCTAAGAGGTATTTCAATATGTCACGTATTGCAAAAAGCCCTGTTATCGTACCTGCAGGTGTTGAAGTTAAGATTGACGGTCAAACTGTCAATGTTAAAGGTAAAAACGGCCAGCTTTCTCTAGACGTTCACCCATCTGTTGGTGTTGACCTAGAAGAAGGTTCTTTGAAGTTCACAGCTCGTGAAGCTTCTAAGCTGTCTCTTTCCTTGTCTGGTACTACTCGCTCTCTGGTTAACAACATGGTTGTTGGTGTAACTGAAGGCTTTAAGAAAACTCTTGAGCTTCAAGGTGTTGGTTACCGTGCTGCTGCTAAAGGCAACACACTTAACCTTAACCTAGGTTTCTCGCACCCGATCGATTACGACCTACCAGAAGGTATCAAAGCAGAAACTCCTAATGTAACTACTATCATCCTTTCTGGCTCTGATAAGCAAGTTCTAGGTCAAGTTGCTGCTGAGATTCGTGCGTTCCGTCCACCAGAGCCTTACAAAGGTAAAGGTGTTCGTTATGCTGATGAGTATGTTCGCCGTAAAGAAGCGAAGAAAAAGTAAATAGGGCAGGGTTATGAACGCTAAGAAACAATCTCGTATTCGTCGTGCTCGCCGCTCTCGCCTTAAAATGCGTGAGTTAGGTGCAACACGTCTGTGCGTTACACGCACACCGCGTCACATCTACGCTCAGGTTATCTCTGCTGATGGTGCAAAAGTTCTTGCAGCTGCATCAACTGTAGAAAAAGATCTGCGTGAAACTGCTGGCGGTAACGTTGCAGCAGCAGAAAAAGTAGGCGCATTGATCGCTCAGCGTGCTAAAGAAGCTGGCGTATCTGAAGTAGCATTTGACCGTTCTGGTTACCAGTATCACGGTCGTGTTAAAGCTTTGGCTGATGCAGCCCGCGAAGGCGGCCTGGAATTCTAAAGGGATCGAATATGTCAAATCATGAACAGAAAGACGGCGATCTGCAGGAAAAGCTGGTTCAGGTTAACCGCGTCGCTAAAGTAGTAAAAGGTGGTCGTATCTTCGGCTTTACAGCACTAACTGTAGTTGGTGATGGTAAAGGTCGCGTAGGTTTCGGTCGTGGTAAAGCTCGTGAAGTTCCTGCTGCTATTCAGAAAGCAATGGAGCAAGCTCGTCGTAACATGGTTTCAGTTGAACTGAACGGCGACACGTTGCAGTACCCAATTAAAGCACGTCACGGTGCTTCTAAAGTTTACATGCAGCCTGCATCTCAAGGTACTGGTGTAATCGCAGGTGGTGCGATGCGTGCAGTACTAGAATTGGCAGGTGTCCATAACGTACTGGCTAAGTGCTACGGCTCTACTAACCCGGTTAACGTTGTACGCGCGACTGTTAAAGGTCTTGCTGCAATGAAATCTCCGGAAGATGTAGCTGCTAAGCGCGGTAAGTCCGTAGAAGACATTCTGGGGTAATCGACAATGGCTAAGACTGTTAAAGTAACACTAGTACGTAGCCCTATCGGTACTCTTCCTAACCACAAATTGTGCGTTAAGGGTCTAGGTCTACGCCGTATTGGGCACACAGTTGAAGTAGAAGATACTCCATCTGTACGTGGCATGATCAACAAAGTTAACTACCTGGTTCAGGTAGAAGACTAATAAGGGAGTTACAGCATGCGTCTGAACACTCTAAGCCCTGCTGAAGGTTCCAAGAAAGCGGCGAAACGCGTTGGTCGTGGCATTGGTTCCGGTTTGGGTAAGACATGTGGCCGTGGTCACAAAGGTCAAAAATCCCGCTCTGGCGGTTCTGTAAAACCAGGTTTCGAAGGCGGTCAGATGCCTTTGCAGCGTCGTCTACCGAAATTCGGTTTTACTTCTCGTATTGCTCGTTACGTTACAGAGATTCGTCTGAACGAACTTGCTAAGATCGAAGCTGAAGTAATTGATCTAGATGCTTTGAAAGCAGCAGACATCATCAAGCAGGAAATCAAAACTGCTAAAGTGATCTTGTCTGGTGAGATCAATAAGGCTGTCACTGTTAAAGGTCTTAAAGTGACCAAAGGTGCACAGGCTGCTATCGAAGCTGCTGGCGGTAAAGTCGAGGCGTAAATGGCTAAAAAAGGACCTATACCAGCGGGCAACCAAAGCGGACTAGGTGAGCTTAAGTCTCGTCTACTTTTCGTTTTGATGGCGATCGTTGTTTATCGTATCGGTGCACATATTCCTGTACCGGGTATCAACCCAGATCGTCTGGCCGCATTATTTGATCAGAACCAGGGCACAATCCTGAGTCTCTTTAACATGTTCTCCGGTGGTGCACTGGAGCGTATGAGTATCTTGGCATTGGGTATCATGCCGTACATTTCTGCATCGATTATTATGCAGTTGATGACGGTAGTTAGCCCTACCTTGGCTCAGTTAAAGAAAGAGGGTGAGGCTGGTCGTCGTAAGATTAACCAGTACACTCGCTACGGGACTGTAGCGCTTGCAACTGTACAAGCCTTTGGTATGGCCGTAGGCCTAGCCAATCAAGGTGTATCGTTTACCGCGGATGCCAGCTTCTATTTTGTAGCTGTTGTAACTTTGGTAGCGGGTGCAGTATTCCTAATGTGGTTAGGTGAGCAAGTGACAGAGCGTGGTATCGGTAACGGTATCTCCATTCTGATCTTTGCTGGTATTGTTGCCGGTCTGCCAAGTGCGATCGGACAGGCCTTTGAAGCAGCGCGTCAAGGTGATTTAAACATCCTTGCGCTGCTAGCTATTGCTGTACTAGCGATTGCTACAGTTGGTTTTGTTGTGTTTATGGAGCGCGGCCAACGCCGTATCACCATTAACTACGCTAAACGCCAACAAGGTAATCGTGTGTTCGCGGCACAATCTAGCCACCTTCCATTGAAGGTCAACATGGCTGGTGTGATTCCGCCGATTTTTGCATCCAGTATTTTGCTTTTCCCTGCCTCTATGGGCCAATGGTTTGGTCAGAGTGAAGGCATGGATTGGCTGCAAAATGTTGCATTAGCGCTTGGCCCAGGTCAGCCGCTTTACATTTTGCTATTCTCGGTCGCAATTATATTTTTCTGCTACTTCTACACAGCGATTGTTTTCAATCCTAAGGACGTAGCAGATAACCTGAAGAAATCAGGTGCTTTTATTCCGGGTATTCGTCCAGGTGATCAATCCGCGCGTTACATTGATACCGTGCTGGGCCGATTGACCTTATTCGGTGCGCTTTATATTACTGCTGTATCTTTGATGCCTCAGTTCCTTGTAGTCGCAGCGAATGTACCGTTCTATTTCGGTGGCACCTCACTCCTGATCGTCGTAGTTGTCGTGATGGACTTTATGGCGCAGGTTCAGTCTCATCTGATGTCACATCAGTACGAGTCCCTGATGAAGAAATCTAATCTCAAAGGTGGCGGCGCAGGACTTTCGCGCTAAGGCCACAACTGGAGTAGATCATGAAAGTACGTGCATCTGTTAAAAAGATCTGTCGTAACTGCAAAATCGTTCGTCGTAACGGTTCAGTACGTGTGATCTGTAAAGTAGAGCCGCGTCACAAGCAGCGTCAGGGTTAATTAATCCCTGATTTGGGCGCAGATGGTGTGCAACACTTGATTTAATTTTAATCAATGTGTATTATTGCGCGCCTTCTGCGAACAGAACAAATTTTTATTGGTGTTTGATAATTTCAACAAACACCTTTTATTAAACGGAGTAATAGAATGGCCCGTATAGCTGGAGTCAACATTCCTGACAATAAGCATGCGGTAATTTCTCTGACTTACATTTACGGTATTGGCCGCACGACATCGTCTGCGATCTTAGAAACTTGCGGTATTGCACCGACTACTAAGATCTCTGATTTGTCCGATGAGCAATTGGACATCGTTCGTGGAGAAGTTGCTAAATTTACTGTTGAAGGCGACCTACGTCGTGAAGTATCCATGAGCATCAAACGTTTGATGGACCTTGGTTGTTTCCGCGGCATTCGCCACCGTCGTAACCTTCCGGTTCGCGGTCAGCGTAGTAAAACTAACGCGCGCACTCGAAAAGGCCCGCGTAAGCCGATCCGTAAATAAGTGGTAAGCGATAGGAATTCCGAATATGGCAAAGCCAGGTAATCGCACACGCAAAAAAGCGAAGAAGCAAATAGCGGATGGGTTCGCCCACATCCACGCTTCTTTTAACAATACGATCATTACAATTACCGATCGTCAGGGTAACGCTCTATCTTGGGCAACTGCGGGTGGCTCCGGCTTCCGTGGTTCTCGTAAGAGTACCCCTTTCGCTGCTCAGGTTGCGGCTGAGCGCGCTGGACAGGCTGCATTAGAATATGGCCTGAAAAACTTAGACGTATTTGTAAAAGGCCCAGGGCCAGGTCGCGAATCAGCGGTTCGTGCTCTGAACTCTGTAGGCTACAAAATTGCAAATATCACTGACGTGACGCCAATCCCTCACAATGGTTGTCGTCCACCGAAGAAACGTCGCGTTTAATCTGGAGACGGTAATATGGCTCGTTATCTTGGACCAAAGTGCAAACTGTCTCGTAGGGAAGGTACAGACCTATTCCTAAAGAGCGGTGTTCGCGCACTGGACAGCAAGTGTAAAGCTGAGACTGTCCCTGGTGTTCACGGCGCTCGTCGCGGTCGTTTATCCGACTACGGCCTGCAGCTACGTGAAAAACAGAAAGTTCGTCGTATGTACGGCGTACTGGAACGTCAGTTCCGCAGTTATTATAAAGAAGCGGCTCGTCGTAGCGGTGCAACAGGTGAAAACCTTCTGCAACTGCTAGAAGGTCGTTTGGACAATGTTGTATATCGCATGGGTTTCGGTTCTACACGTGCCGAATCTCGTCAGATCGTATCTCACCGCTCAATCACTGTTAACGGTCAGGTTGTGAACATCGCTTCCTACCAAGTTAAAGCAGGTGATGTTGTAGCAGTACGTGAAAAAGCTAAATCTCAGTTGCGTATTAAAAACGCTCTAGAACTAGCTGGCCAACGTGCAGCAGTTGAGTGGGTTGATGTAGACGCTGCAAAAATGGAAGGCACATACAAAGCCACTCCAGAGCGTTCTGATCTGTCCGCAGATATCAACGAACAGCTAATTGTAGAGCTGTACTCGAAGTAATTTTAACTTTAATTTGGTGGAAATATGCAGCGTTCGGTAAATGAGTTTCTAAGTCCACGTCATATTGACGTACAAGAAATCAGCAAAACGCGCGCTAAAGTGACTCTAGAGCCACTTGAGCGTGGATTTGGCCATACGCTGGGCAATGCATTACGCCGCATTCTTTTATCTTCTATGCCGGGTTGTGCCGTAACAGAAGTTGAGATTGAAGGCGTTTTGCATGAGTACAGCACAATTGAAGGTGTTCAGGAAGATGTAATTGAGATCCTCCTGAACCTGAAAGGGGTTGCAGTGTTGTTGCACAACAACGACGAAGTAACCCTGACTCTGAGCAAATCTGAAGCAGGTCCTGTAACTGCTGGTGATATTCAACTGAATCAGGATGTTGAAATCGCTAACCCGGACCACGTTATTGCTCACCTTAATGAAGGTGCGAGTCTAAACATGCAGCTAACTGTTGGTCGTGGCCGTGGTTACGTTCCAGCTGATCTGCGTGTTTCTGATGAAGAAGAGACTCGTGCAATCGGTCGTCTACAGCTGGACGCTACTTTCAGCCCAGTGCGTCGCGTTTCTTACGTAGTAGAAAGCGCGCGTGTAGAGCAACGTACTGACTTGGATAAACTGGTTATTGATATCGAATCTAACGGTACCATTGATCCAGAAGAAGCTATCCGTCGTGCGGCTACTATCCTTCAGCAACAACTTATTGTGTTTGTTGACCTGGAAGATGGTGCTGATCAAGCTAAGGATGAACCAGAAGAGCCGGAAATTGATCCAATTCTTCTGCGTCCTGTAGATGATCTGGAGCTGACTGTACGTTCCGCCAACTGTCTGAAGGCAGAACAGATCTACTATATTGGTGATCTGATTCAGCGTACAGAGGTTGAACTGCTTAAGACTCCGAACTTGGGTAAGAAGTCGTTGACAGAGATCAAAGACGTACTTGCATCTAAGGGCTTGTCCCTAGGTATGCGTCTTGAGAACTGGCCACCGGCTAGCCTGAAGAACGACGATAAAGTCGCTTCCTGATTCGGCGATAACAACTGACTGGTTTGGTAGGGATTTATCATGCGTCATCGTAAATCTGGTCGTAAATTAAGCCGTACCAGTGCGCACCGCAAAGCTATGTTTAAAAACATGGCAGTATCTTTGTTTGAGCACGAGTTGATTCGTACAACTCTGCCTAAAGCTAAAGAACTGCGCGGCTATGCAGAGCCACTGATTACACTGGCTAAAAACGACACTGTAGCGAACCGCCGTTTGGCATTCGCACGTACTGGCAGCAAAGTTGCTGTTGGTAAACTGTTCAACGAACTAGGTCCGCGTTATAACGCGCGTCCTGGTGGCTATGTTCGTATCCTGAAGTGCGGTTTCCGCCCAGGTGACAACGCTCCAATGGCTTACGTTGAGCTAGTTGATCGTCCAGCTGTAGAAGCTGCTGACGAAGCAGAAGATTAAGATTTCTTGATCTAAAAAAACCCGGCTTTATGCCGGGTTTTTTATTACCTGAAATTTGGTAAAAACATTACTATTACCCTTCACATTGATTGTTCGATCAAAGGTTTTAGCTGCAATGAATACTGATAAATTGGTTAAGTTTCTTCGCTACTTAGCTGCGATTCCAAAAAGTCTTTACGTCAACTTACGCTTATTACCTTTTGATCAAGCGATTAAGCTTCCTATTATTGTTTCAAATAGAACTAAACTCATTTCACTAAATGGTAAGGTTAAGTTAGATAAGGTTAAAACTGGCTTGGTTCGTATCGGCTTTACTGGTGCCGATATGATTGATTATCGCTACAGTCGAACAATGCTCCAAATTGATGGTCAGTTCACTGTTAAGGGCAAAGTTAAGATAGGTAAAGGAACACGACTAATTGTTGCTGGTGATTTGAATCTGGGTGCCAATTTTATCGCCACAGGTGATAACACGATTATCTGCGAAAAACATATGTCTATCGGTAGCGACTGTATGTTTGCTTGGGAATCCGTGGTCATGGACACTGACCAGCATGCAATATTCGATCAATTAGGTGATCAGATCAATGCCGAAGATAGAGTGGTCATTGGTAACAATGTCTGGCTTGGTGCAAGAAGCTTTGTATTGAAGAACTCTGTGATTGAAGATGGCTGTATAGTTGCTGCAAATACTACGGTAACTCGATCAATTGCCGAGAAAGATGTGATCATTGCTGGTGCACCTTCTAAGAAAATCAAAGAAGGTGTTCACTGGCAACATTAAACAAGATCGTAGTTAGTTCTACCCAAATGCTTAACCTGATTATTTCTGGTTAAGCATTGGCTTTAAGAACCTACCTGTATGCGAAGCAGGGTTCTCAGCAACCGCTTCAGGTGTACCTTCGGCAATGATCATTCCGCCTTTAACGCCACCCTCAGGTCCTAAATCTACAATCCAATCGGCTGTTTTGATCACATCCAAGTTGTGTTCGATCACTACAATTGTGTTGCCGTGATCGCGTAAACGATAGAGTACGTTCAGTAATTGCTGGATATCGTAAAAATGCAGCCCTGTAGTTGGTTCATCAAGGATATACAGAGTTTTACCTGTATCACGCTTAGAAAGTTCTTTGGCTAGTTTGACGCGCTGAGCTTCACCACCAGATAGTGTTGTTGCAGCTTGACCCAAACGGATATAGGACAAACCAACATCCATTAAGGTCTGTAGGCGACGAGCCAGTGCTGGAATAGCATCGAAGAACTCTCGTGCATCTTCAACCGTAAGATCTAATACTTCATGGATATTCTTGCCTTTGTATTTTATCTCCAACGTTTCACGGTTGTAGCGTTTGCCTTTACAAACATCGCAAGGCACATATACATCTGGTAAGAAATGCATCTCTACCTTGATGACACCATCACCCTGACAAGCTTCACAGCGACCACCTTTGACGTTAAAGCTAAAGCGACCCGGCTTATAGCCTCGAGAGCGTGCCTCTTGTGTTCCAGCAAATAATTCACGTACGGGTGTGAAAATACCTGTATATGTTGCTGGGTTTGAGCGTGGGGTACGCCCAATCGGGCTTTGATCAATATCGATAACCTTGTCGAAATGCTTGATTCCTTCGATAGATTGATGCGGTGCTGGATCTAAGGTTGTAGCATTATTCAGTTCTGTGGCCGCTATAGGGTATAGCGTGCCATTGATCAGAGTAGATTTGCCAGAGCCAGATACACCGGTAACACAGGTTAGTAAACCTACAGGGATCTTAAGATCGACATTGTTTAGGTTGTTACCGCTAGCACCGTTAAGACATAGCTGTTTATTGCTATAAGCAGGATGGCGCTGTTCAGGTACAGCGATCTCTTTAGTGCCTGTTAAATACTGACCTGTTATTGAGGCTGGGTTTGCCATGACCTCATCTGGCGTACCTTCTGCAATGACTTGTCCACCATGCACACCGGCGCCAGGACCTATATCAATGACATAATCGGCAAGACGAATTGCGTCTTCATCGTGTTCAACAACGATGACTGTGTTGCCTAAATCTCTTAGGTGAACAAGTGTTTTGAGTAGTCGCTCGTTGTCCCGTTGGTGCAGGCCGATCGACGGTTCATCTAGAATGTACATAACGCCAACAAGGCCAGCGCCAATCTGACTTGCCAGGCGAATTCGCTGTGCTTCACCACCTGATAGAGTATCGGCATTACGATCTAGAGAGAGGTACTCTAGGCCTACGTTGACCAGAAATCTTAGGCGTTCACGAATCTCTTTGAGAATCTTTTCAGCAATCTCGCCTTGTTTACCTGTTAGATGAAGATTCTCGAAGTACTCTAAACTCTCTCCAATCGGTTTTTTAACGATATCAGGGAGTGTCTGCTGATCTATATATACGTGCCTCGCATCACGACGTAAGCGACTGCCGTTACAGGATGAGCACGGCTGCATATTTAGATATTTGGCTAGATCTTCACGAACGGTATCAGATTCGGTTTCTTTATAGCGGCGCTGTAAGTTATTTAGAACACCTTCGAATGGGTGTGCCTTATTGATGATATCACCGCGATCATTTAGGTAACGGAAAGTGACGGTTTCTTTGCCACTACCATTCAAAATAAGATCTTGTTCCGATTTTTTTAGGGACTTGAATGGTGTGTCCATATCAAATCCGTATTGCTCTGCTACCGCTTTAAGCTGCTGAAAATAATACAAGCTTCGGCGGTCCCAGCCTCGAATCGCGCCTTCGGATAGGGTCAGGTTTGAATCGTGAACGACTTTAGAGGGATCAAAGTATTGCTTAACCCCTAAGCCGTCACAGCTTGGACAAGCGCCATGAGGATTGTTGAAAGAGAACAGTCTCGGTTCAAGCTCCTGAATACTATGTCCACATTCTGGGCAGGCAAAGCGAGCAGAGAAAATTAATTCGTCAGCGTCACCATCCATATAAGCGACTTTGGCAATGCCGTCGCTGAGGTTAAGCGCTGTTTCGAATGACTCGGCTAAACGGGTCTGTAGATCATCGCGAACTTTAAAACGGTCAATGACCACTTCAATATCGTGTTTCTTGTTCTTATCTAGTTCTGGTGCGCTATCGAGGTCTACGACAATTCCATCGATTCTTGCACGGATGAAGCCTTCAGCACGCAGGTTATTAATTGTATGTAAGTGCTCACCTTTTCTGCCTTGTACTACAGGTGCTAGCAGCATTAATTTACTGCCTTGTTCAAGCTCAAGTACTTGGTCCACCATCTGGCTGATTGTTTGCGCTGCAAGTGGTAGATCGTGATCAGGACAGCGAGGCTCACCTGCACGGGCAAACAATAAGCGCAAGTAATCGTAAATTTCGGTGATCGTACCAACCGTCGAGCGAGGGTTGTGAGATGTTGATTTTTGTTCAATTGAAATCGCAGGGGATAAGCCTTCGATATGATCAACATCGGGTTTTTCCATCATCGATAGGAACTGGCGAGCATAGGTTGAGAGAGACTCAACATAGCGGCGTTGACCTTCTGCATAGAGTGTATCAAATGCCAGTGAAGACTTACCTGAGCCGGATAACCCTGTAATAACAATGAGTTTGTCTCGGGGGATCTCAAGATCAATATCTTTAAGGTTGTGGGTACGCGCACCCCGGACCTGAATCTTATCCATAATGGCTCTCAGATGTGGAAAACAAAACGCCCCATTATAGAGATTTTTCGAGGCTGCTGTAGCTTTTCTGAACGATAAAATCTCTATGGGATAAGAGTGGGCGAGAGGGTGATCGCATGTTAAGCTTGCTTGTTATACGCGCAGGTTTATCAATCTGACGTGAGAGAAGATTTTTGGAGAAAGAAAATGGCACGTGGTGTTAATAAAGTAATTTTGGTGGGCAATCTGGGTGGAGATCCAGAAGTACGTTATATGCCAAATGGCAATGCTGTAACTAATGTAACCATCGCAACGTCTGAATCATGGAAAGATAAGCAGACGGGCCAGCAGCAAGAGCGTACTGAATGGCACCGTGTGGTATTTTTTAACCGTCTAGCGGAGATCGCTGGCGAGTATATGCGTAAAGGCGGCAAGGTTTACGTTGAAGGTGCGCTGCGTACTCGTAAATGGCAGGATCAAAGTGGCCAGGATCGTTACACTACTGAGATCGTAGCAAGCGAAATGCAGTTGCTTGATAGTCGTGGTGGTAACGAAGGTGGCTATGCTCCTCAGCAACAACAGGGTGGTTATGCACAACAGCCACAACAGCAAGCACCTGCTCCACAAATGGCGCCGCAGATGGCTCCACAAGCTGCGCCTCAGCAAGCTCCTCAGCAGCGTCCTGCTCCAGCACCGCAACAAGCGCCTGCACCTCAAGCGGCACCGGGTTTTGATGATTTTGATGATGATATTCCGTTCTAATATTTGTAGAGCTGGATAGATCGATAAAGACCTCGCATTGCGAGGTTTTTTCGTTTTAGGCCTTTTATAGGGCTTGATTGGGAGCGCAAATCTATATTGGATGTTTGGACGGTTACTGTGGATCTTTGGAGGCCTATAGTTGAAGTTTTACGGGTAAATTTAGTGACAGCATAAATACACACAGAATGATTTTTAGGAGTTAAAAAATGCCGTCAGTCGAAATTTATACTATGAGTTATTGCCCATACTGCATTGCAGCCAAGCGCTTGTTGAAAAAGCTGGGATGGCAATTTAACGAGATCGAAATTACAGGTAAACCTAAGGTTAAAACCACCATGGTTCAACGTACTCAGCGCAAAACTGTGCCGCAGATCTTTGTGAATAATCAGCATATAGGTGGCTTTGATGACTTTTCAGCTTATGTTCAAGAGCAGAAGTTACTGTGAGAGGCAGATTGCGGGCAGTTGTTAGTCAGTTATCAGGGTGTTAGATCAAGCTTCGACTAAAAATAGCTACCCTGCTAAGGGTTTACTGGGCCTTACCGGGAGATTGAGGTATATTTTTTAAGAAGTGAAGTAACTTTCTGCTGTTATGCAGGGTGAATAGTTTTATGAGTCAAAATGAGATGCCGGAGAGTTTGGTTTAATGGCACTGGATCTACTGTTAAAGCCTATCAAAATATTAATTACCGGAGCTCATGGACAGGTCGGGAGTGCGTTGACGCGTGCTGTAGAAGCGGATAGCTTTTTTGAAGTTGTTGCTTTGGGAAAATCTCAGTTAGATGTTACTGATTCAGAGCAGATCTCTGAGCAACTGGCTCATCATCTACCGGATTATGTTGTGAACTGTGCGGCGTTTGATGATGTTGATGAAGCTGAGTCACAATCAGAGCTTTGTTATGCGGTTAACTCTGATGCTGTAGAGGCTTTAGCATTCGCATGTGGTGATATGTCTATCCCAATGTTCCACTTATCCACCGACTACGTGTTTGATGGTCACTATGCTAGCGGCTATACCGAAGAGGATGAAGTCGCACCTTTAGGGATCTATGGTGATAGTAAGTGGCAAGGTGAAGAGAGACTTCGCCAAGCATTGCCGAAGCATATTATCTTGCGAGTTAGTTGGTTGTTTAGCGAGCAGGGGAATAACTTTGTTTTGCGCACGCTTGAGGCGGCTAAGAAACAATCTGAGCTACAAGCTGTAACGGATCGTAAGGGCTGCCCTACTTCTGCATCCGATGTCGCTCGAGTTATTCTCGCTATGCTAAAGCAAATTCATAATGGTGCCGATGCTTGGGGTACTTACCATTACTGTGGAGCTGAGGTGATCAATCGCTATGATTTCTGTAAAGAGATTCTGATTGCTGCAGGTCAGTACGAAAACTTTGATGTGGAAAAGTTGGTCCCAGTATCGAGTAAAGATTACGTCACAGAAGCGTTACGCCCAAATACGTCTGTTTTGATGTGTAAGAAATTATTGAGCGTATTTGGGATTAGGCAGAGGCCTTGGCGACAGGAGTTGCAATGGTTGATGCGAGATATCTATCCATCATCCTAGCCGCCAAGTGCTATAGGTTTTTTAACCCCAAGGGATTGGGGATTTAGAAACCGCTACGGCTGCAATGTAAATGAAAGCAAACAGCGCGCCTGCTAGTGCTGTTGCTTTAATTGCCTTTGTTTTGCCGCGTTTGATAGCGATTGTTCCTAAACCAATATGCACGACCAATGCGATGACTTTAGCTGTTACCCAGTGATGAACAAATGGATATTGTTCAATCATTACTGCGAGCGTTAGTGCGCTGATCAGCAGTGCGGTGTCAATAATATGTGGTACGATCTTTAACCAGCGTTTTTCTAGTTTTTCTGGGCAAAATAGCGCTAAGCCGCCACGTAAAAGAAAGAGTACGAAGCTTAGTGCTATGCAGGTTAGGTGAATGTGCTTAATGGCAAAGTACATTAGGTTTCCTATGAGAATTGGTCTAAATGCTGTTGAAAAGATTTTGTGCTATTTTAGAGCGTTCAAATTATAAGTGATAGCTGCATTGAAAATTCATGGCCAATAATAAAAAAGATTCTCAAGCGCTGGTAGATCGGTTTGGCAGAACGGTAGATTATATCCGTCTGTCAGTGACTGATCGATGTGATTTTCGCTGTGTTTATTGCATGGGGGAAGACATGACTTTCCTGCCTCATGCTCAAGTACTTACCCTTGAAGAGATTGATCAGATCGCCCAAGCGTTTGTGAGCCTAGGCGTGAAGAAGATCCGTTTAACAGGTGGTGAGCCGCTGGTACGTCGTGATGTGATGAAGCTGATGCGCAGTGTAGGTCAATTAGATGCTGAACTAGCGATTACCACTAACGGCTCTCAACTTGTGCAGATGGCTCAAGATTTAAAGGATGCTGGGGTTAACCGGTTAAACATCAGTATTGATAGTTTGCGAGAAGATCGTTTTAAAGCGATGACGCGGACTGGTAAATTGGCCCAAGTACTTGCAGGCATAGATGCAGCTGTTGCAGCAGGATTTGATCGAATCAAGCTAAATGCGGTTGTGATGAAAGGTCGCAATGATGATGAAGTGCTCGATCTAGTTAATTTTGCGCGAGAAAAAGGTGTTGATGTTAGTTTTATTGAAGAGATGCCTTTAGGTCAGATTTCCGAACATGACCGTGCTGAAGTCTATTGTTCCAGTGATGAAGTCCGCGAAATTATTGAGCAGCAGTATCAGCTACAACCAACCACGGAACGTACTGCTGGTCCATCCCGTTATTATCGAATGGCAGATACTGAAAGCCGCGTTGGTTTTATCTCGCCGCACAGTCATAACTTCTGCTCTGAATGTAACCGTGTCAGGGTAACCGTTGAAGGGCGTTTATTGCTTTGTTTAGGTAACGAGCACTCCGTCGATCTGCTGCATACCTTGCGTGCTCACCCTAATGATCAAGAAAAGCTGAAACAGGTTATTATCGATGCCATGGATCTGAAGCCTGAGAAGCATGAATTTGATCTAGACGATGAACCGCAAATTATTCGTTTTATGAATATGACAGGGGGCTAAACGAGCTCATCGTTATCCTTGCTCCCGTGCTTTCTTATTAAGGAAAATACTCATGTCCCATACTCCTGCCAGAGCAGAATTTATTCCGCTAAATATTGCCGTGTTAACTGTGTCCGATACTCGCACGCTTGAATCAGATACCTCAGGGCAAGCGTTGGTTGATCGTTTAGAGGCTGCAGGTCACGTACTTGGTGCACGTGAAATTGTTAAAGATGATGTTTATCAGATGCGAGCAGTTGCCTCTCGTTGGATTGCCGATTCAAATATTCATGTGATTATCTCTACAGGTGGTACAGGCTTTTCTGGTCGTGATTCTACTCCGGAAGCAATGGCACCACTATTTGATAAATCTATTGAAGGTTTTGGTGAGTTTTTCCGTCAAGTTTCAGCCGGTCAGATCGGTACCTCGACCATTCAGTCGAGAGCGCTAGGTGGTTTAGCAAATGGAACCGTGATTTTCTGCCTTCCTGGGTCTACAGGTGCTTGTCGTACGGGGTGGGATGATGTGATTGCGCAGCAGTTAGATCATCGTCATAAGCCTTGTAATTTTGCTTCGCTGATTATGAAGCATCAAGAAGATAACGCTTAAGGTAAGAAGATGGGAAGCTGTGATTCTCAACCTGGATTGATCCCTTTTGATGAAGCGCTGCAACGTCTTTTAGCGGGCGCAGAAGTTTCTGTAGCGACTGAGACTGTGCCAGTTGCAGAGGCCTTAGGACGAGTATTAGCTGAAGCTCCGGTCGCTTCTGTCTCCGTTCCTCCGGCTGATAATAGCAGTATGGATGGTTACGCAATTAATACGGCTGATTTGGGGGCTAATACAAGCTTAGAAATGAGCCAGAGAATTCCTGCAGGTACGCCTCCGCAGCCTTTAGTTACAGGTACCTGTGCACGTATTTTTACTGGAGCTGAGATTCCTCAAGGTGCTAATGCAGTTGTTATGCAGGAAGATGTTCACCTTGAGGGGGATAAGGTTGTTTTCCCCACGGAAGTGCCGGTTGGTGATAATGTCCGCAGTGCTGGTCAAGATATTTTGGCTGGTAGCCAGGTGCTCGCAATAGGTACACGTTTGCAAGCCGCTGATCTGGGGATATTAGCGTCGGTAGGCTTGTCTTCTGTCTCTGTTTGTAAGCGCCTCAAGGTTGCGATCTTATCCACAGGTGATGAGCTGGTAGAGCCAGGCCTTCCTCTTGGTGCAGGACAGATCTATAACTCTAATCGCTATATTCTGACGGGGCTATTACAGGGTCTAGGTATGGAGGTTGTTGATCTAGGTTGTGTAGCAGATACGCGTGAAGCGACGTTAGCAGCATTGGAAAAAGCGGCTGCATCGGCAGATGCCATCATTAGTACCGGTGGTGTGTCTGTGGGTGAAGAGGATCATGTCAAATCTTGTGTTGAGCATCTTGGTCAGTTGGATATGTGGAAGATCAAGATCAAACCAGGAAAACCTGTTGCCTATGGGCAGGTCAAAGGTACGCCATTTGTCGGTTTGCCGGGTAATCCAACGTCTACACTCATAACTTTTTGTTTGTTGGCAAGGGGCTTCTTGCTTAAGTTGCAGGGGGCTTCATTCGAACCGCCACTGCAGCTGTCAGTACCGGCTGGCTTCCAGAGAAAGCGAGCTATTCAGCGCCAAGAATATCTGCGAGTTCGGTTTGAGGATGGGCGTTTACAGCCGTTCGCAAATCAGAGTTCCGGTGTATTGATGTCTGCTAGTTGGGCGAATGGAATTGCAGTTATTCCTCCTCAGACAGTTGTAGAAGAGGGCGATTTGGTCGGATTCATCCCGTTTTCTGAACTTCTCGGTTAATTACATTTAATTTCCCTGAAGTTTGCGTGAGAAAACGGTAAAATAACGGCCTTTTTAGTAGAGCTTTCGAGGAAAGAATGACAGATCAGCAGGATCCGTATAAAGAGATCAGACCGTTCAACGATAGTGAAGTAGCGGATGCACTCCTTAATATTCTTCACAATGATGAATTCCTGACCGCTGTTACGCGTTACCAGTTTCCTAAATTATCCTCGAGTATCGGATGGTTGTTAAAACCATTTGTTCGTATTGCCTTGGCTGCCAAGATTGGTGAGATCGACAGTGTCTATGAGTTTCAGATGCTGGTGGCTAACTATATGAAGAAGATGATTGGCCGTTCTACCACTAAGTTAACTTGTAGTGGTATCGATGAGCTTGATCCTGAAGAATCCTACCTGTTTATCTCAAACCACCGAGATATCGCGATGGATCCGGCATTTGTTAATTGGGTTCGTCATCAATACGGCATGGATACAGTTCGGATTGCGATCGGTGATAACCTGCTTCGTAAGCCTTATGTTTCAGACATTATGCGTTTGAATAAGAGCTTTATCGTGAATCGTTCTGCGACAGGGCGTGAAATGATGAAAGCGCTAACGCAGCTATCTTCTTATATCGATCACAGTATCTTAGGCGGTCATTCTATTTGGTTAGCGCAGCGAGAAGGCCGCGCAAAAGATGGTAATGATGCGACTGACCCAGCCATTTTGAAGATGCTTTATATGGCGCATCGTAAATCGCGTAGTTTTGCTGAGCAGGCTAAGCGTCTGAATATTGTGCCGGTTTCTATCTCTTATGAATACGATCCATGTGATGCCTTAAAAGCGAATGAGCTACATGCTAAGGCAACTGATGGTGTTTATGAGAAGTCTCAGTACGAAGATATCGCAAGTATTGTGAAAGGCATTACCGGTGATAAAGGGCATGTACATGTCGCTTTTGGTGATCCTATCGATGCTGACTTCGATACGCCTGAAGAGCTAGCGGCTGAGATCGATCGTCAAATTCATGAAAATTACTATTTGCACCCATCTAATCTGATTGCAGCAGGTCGTAGTGATGATGCTACTGCTGATCAGAAGGCTGGTTTAGAAGCGCGTATTAACAGTGTTGAAGGCGGTGCGCAGGATATTCTTCGTCAGATGTACGCTAATCCTGTTCTAAATCAGGCAACGCAAACACAGGAGTAGTTATGAGTCGTTTAACCCATTTGGATGACCAGGGAAACGCTAACATGGTTGATGTTTCCGAAAAGCAGGTGACTTTTCGTGAAGCGACTGCCTATGCAGAAGTTGAAATGCTGCCTGACACCATGAAGTTAATTACGGAAGGTGGTAATAAAAAGGGTGATGTTTTAGCGGTTGCACGAATCGCAGGTATTCAAGCTGCAAAACGAACTAGTGATCTTATTCCTCTTTGTCACCCATTGATGTTGAGTAAAGTTGCGGTAGATCTTCATCCTAATACCGAGCGTAATGTCGTTGAGATTACGGCCACCTGCAAGTTGGCAGGTCAGACGGGGGTGGAGATGGAAGCGCTAACGGCGGCATCTGTTGCGGGTTTAACGATTTACGATATGTGCAAGGCCGTGGATAAAGGCATGGTTATGAGCGCAGTTAAAGTATTGGAAAAGAAAGGTGGCAAAAGCGGTCACTGGAAGGTGGAGAAGTAATCATGGTTAAAGTGGTGTATTTCGCCAGCTTGCGCGAGCGTTTAGGTGTAGCTGAAGAATCTATCGAAGTGAGTCAGCCTGCTGATGTGTCTGCAGTGCTAAATAAGCTAGTTGAGCTTCACGGAGAGCAGTGGCAAAAGATTCTGGTTGATACGCCTATATTGATGGCTGTTAACCAAGAGATGTGTGACGAGAATGCCGCCGTAGCTGCTGGTGATGAGGTTGCATTCTTCCCGCCGGTAACTGGGGGCTAAGCATGTCTAAAAAAGCGAATCCACTGCACTATCTACGTGCAGTGTTTTATTACTTAGGCTTTTACCCTCTAACCATTGTGCATGCCACGCTGAGTTTAATCATCTCACCGCTATTGAATTTCCAGCAGCGCTTTAAATTTGTCACTCTGATTAACTACTTTTATATCTTTTGGTTAAAGCTGTGTTGTGGTGTCGGTGTAAAGATCACTGGGCGTGAAAATCTGCCTACTGATGGTGCTTATGTTGTTGTAGCTAACCACCAAAGTGAGTGGGAAACGCTGTTTTTACAAACCTTGGTCCGCCCGCAGTGTACAGTGCTTAAAAAGGAGCTTCTTAAGATTCCTTTCTTTGGGTGGGCGCTAGGCCTGTTGAATCCTATCGCGATTGATCGTAGCCAAAGGCGTGGTGCACTTAAGCAGCTTTTAACAGAGGGTAAATCTCGTTTAGAAGATGATATCCCTGTGATTATCTTCCCTCAGGGGACACGTGTGCCTGTGGGTAAAATGGGTAAGTTTAACAAAGGCGGAGCGATGCTGGCGTTAAGTGCTGGTGTGCCGGTGATCCCAATGATTCATGATGCTGGGCTCTATTGGCCAGGCAAAAGCTTTGTGAAGATCCCAGGTACTGTGCAAGTTCATGTGGGCGAGCCAATTCCTGTGGAAGGTCGTACAGTGGATGAAATCCATGAAGATATGGTGGCTTGGCTGGAAGAGCATATGAAAGCGCTAGAGATAGCCTAAGCTAAATTTCAGATATAAAAAAACCGCCGAATGGCGGTTTTTTTATAACTAGAAGACTGATTAGTCTTTTAGTTTTTCGAATACCAATGTGCAGTTAGTGCCGCCGAAGCCGAAGCTGTTGGACATAACGCGTTGTAGATCTACGTTTTCCTGCTTCTCGCTAGCGATTGGTAGGCCTTCTGCTTCTGGGTCTAGCTCATCGATGTTCGCGGATGCTGCGATGAAGTTGTTTTCCTGCATAAGAAGAGAGTAAACAGCTTCTTGTACGCCTGCTGCACCTAGAGAGTGGCCAGATAGAGACTTAGTAGAAGTAACTGTTGGCATGTCATCGCCAAAGGCTTCTTTCATCGCTTTCAGCTCTTGCATGTCACCCGCTGGTGTAGAAGTACCGTGTGCGTTGATGTAATCGATCTTGCCGTCTACAGTTGCCATCGCTTGCTTCATGCAGCGAGCAGCGCCTTCACCAGAAGGAGCAACCATGTCGTAGCCATCAGAAGTTGCACCGTAACCTACTAGTTCAGCGTAGATCTTCGCGCCACGTGCTTTAGCGTGTTCGTATTCTTCGATAACTAGGATGCCAGCACCGCCAGAGATAACAAAGCCATCACGGTTTGCATCGTATGCACGTGAAGCTTGTTCTGGAGTTTCGTTGTATTTGCTAGATAGCGCACCCATAGCATCGAACATAGCAGTCTGTACCCAGTGAAGTTCTTCACCGCCACCTGCGAATACTACGTCTTGCTTACCAAGCTGGATCTGCTCCATTGCGTTACCAATACAGTGAGCACTAGTCGCACAAGCAGAAGTAATAGAGTAGTTAACGCCTTTGATTTTGAAAGGTGTTGCTAGACAAGCTGAAACAGTAGAACCCATTGTGCGAGTTACGCGGTATGGACCTACGCGCTTAACGCCTTTCTCACGAGTGATATCGGCTGTTTCAACAATGTTGTCAGCAGAAGCACCACCGGAACCTACGATAAGGCCAGTGCGCTCGTTGGAAACCTGGTCTTCAGCTAGGTTTGCATCTGCAATTGCTTCTTTCATTGCAATGTAAGTGTATGCTGCTGCATCACCCATGAAACGTAGCAATTTACGGTCGATTTGCTCAGAGAAATCGATATCGATGCTGCCGGCTACCTGGCTACGGAAACCGCGCTCTTTATAGTCTTCTTGGAATTTAATACCAGAACGACCCTGCTGCAGTGATTCCAGAACGGTTTCTTTATCTGTACCCAGACAAGAAACGATACCCATACCGGTAACAACAACGCGACGCATGTGCTTCTCTCTCTTTTTCTAATTTAAGGTGCTTATTTTCCGTGAATCAGTAGTGTTTTGCCACTAAATTCGTAAAAAAGTAGACGGAAAATAGAAGAAAGGCCCTGAATTCAGGGCCTTAAAAGATCAGAAATCTTCTGTAGATGTGAATAGACCTACACGTAGATCTTTCGCTGTGTAGATTTCACGACCATCAACGGACATGCTGCCGTCCGCGATGCCCATAACTAACTTACGCTCAATAACGCGCTTAAGCTGGATACGGTAAGTAACCTTCTTAGCAGTCGGTAGTACCTGACCGAAGAACTTAACTTCGCCAGCACCTAATGCACGACCGCGGCCTGGGTTGCCTTTCCAGCCAAGGAAGAAGCCAACAATCTGCCACATGGCGTCTAGACCTAGACAGCCTGGCATTACTGGGTCTTCCTCAAAGTGGCAGCCGAAGAACCAAAGATCTGGGTTGATATCCAACTCAGCGATAATCTCACCTTTGCCGAATTCGCCACCGTCTTCGGTGATTTCCAGGATGCGATCCATCATTAGCATGTTGCCAATTGGTAGGCGCGCATTGCCTGGTCCAAACATTTCGCCGTGGCCGCAAGACAGCAGCTCATCGCGATTAAAAGAGGAAGGTCTTGTCATTAGCTTCTGTTTATCCAGGTTTTTATAAGTCAAAATATCGCGCAATTATACAGATTTGAATGCCACTAGGCACGATCTGTGTCAGGTTTATTGAATAAAAAGTTTACGACTTAGGGTGTAAAAGGCGAAATGGAACATGATTTTTGGCATCAAAAGTGGTCCGAAGGGCGAATAGGTTTCCATCAAATGGAGATTAATGCTTACTTGGTCTCCTATTGGGAAAAGATGGATTTAGCCGCTGGTGACAAGGTTTTTGTCCCTTTGTGCGGTAAAAGCAAGGATATGCTCTGGCTTAGAGATCGTGGTCATGATGTGTTGGGTATAGAGCTTAACTCAGATGCTTGTTTGGATTTCTTTAAAGAGAATGATCTAGTTGCTAAAACTGAAGATACAGAACTGTTTGTTTCTCGTGTGTGTGAAAAGTTGAATCTTTTATGTGGCGATTTCTTTGCATTGACGAGTGAAAATCTATCGGATGTTAAAGGTGTTTATGACCGTGCAGCGCTGGTGGCTTTGCCAAAGGAGATGCGGGCTAATTACGCTAATAAGCTTATTGAGTCCTTACCAACGGGTGTAAAAGTTTTGCTGGTGACCTTGGAGTTTGATAGTCCGCAAGGACCACCGTTCAATGTGCCTGGAGAAGAGGTAAAGAGCTTGTTTGGTCAGCGTTTTAAGGTGGAGCGTTTAGGTGAAGCTGTAGACGGTGATCGGCAGGAAGTAGTCTGGTTGCTGAGTGACTGATCTGGGTTCGCTGTGCACTTAATTTATAGTAATTAAGTGCACAGATATAAGCTGTTAGCTTTTACGCTTTACTGCTAGATTAGCGATCTGAATCAGTGTTTCTTTAAACGATGTATCTTTTAGTGCATTAAGTGCTGCAATCGCTTTATCTGCTTCACCTTGAGCTTTCTCTTGGGTGTATTCGATAGCGCCAGTCTCTTTTACGATATCCATAATCGGTTGAAGATCGTCTAGACCACCTTTGCGAATTGCTTGGCGAACCAGTTTGCGTTGTTCTTCGTTACCAGCACGCATCGCATGAATAAGTGGTAGGGTTGCTTTGCCTTCAGCCAGATCATCGCCCACGTTCTTGCCCATCTCTTCTGCTGTGGATAAGTAATCCATAACATCGTCGATAAGTTGGAAGGCAGTGCCTAAATGTAATCCATACAAGCGTAAGCCTTCTTGCTCTTCTTTGCTGGCTTCGGCAAGGATTGCGCCTGCTTCAGTAGCGGCTTCAAACAGCATAGCGGTTTTACCAAGAATAACCTGCATGTAGGCTTCCTCGGTGGTATCTGGATTTTTTGTGTTTAGTAGCTGCAGAACTTCGCCTTCAGCGATAACGTTCGTCGCATTGGAAATCACTTCCATAATCGGCATTGAGCCAATTTCTACTAATACCTGAAATGCACGGGAGTAAAGGAAATCGCCGACTAATACACTTGGTGCATTACCCCATTTTGCGTTAGCAGTATCTTTACCGCGGCGTAGATCAGAATTATCAACTACATCATCGTGCAGCAAAGTAGCGGTGTGGATAAATTCGATAATCGCCGCGAGCGGGATGTGCTTATCGCCTTGATAATTTGCAGCATTAGCAGCAAGCAATACGAGTAACGGACGAAGACGTTTACCACCGCTTTCAACGATGTAATGACCAATTTTTTCTACCAGAGGTACGTTAGAGCCTAGGTGATTAATGATGTAATCGTTTACGGCTTCAAATTGGGGTTCTATTACAGGGTTGAACTGGTGAGGCTGCATAATAAGTAATGGCTGCTACTAACTTAAAGGAATCAAGAATAGCGCATGCTAGGTGTATGCATAGTTTCTGTCAAGAAATGCTGGTTTTACGCTATGTAAATAAAGAAGCTTAGTTGTGTATAAAGTGGGTTTGCTATATAATCGCGCGCCCTGACCCATCCAATAATGGCTCCCTACCATATGGTGTAACCATTAGAAGTAGGCCTTTTTCTAGTAGCTGGGTGGGCAAATAACGGAGATTAAAATGTACGCAGTAATCGTAAGCGGTGGTAAACAGTACCGTGTCCAGGAAGGTGAAACCCTTAAACTGGAAAAACTGCAGGCTGAAGCGGGCGCAAACGTTGAGTTTGACCGTGTTCTGCTAGTTGGCAACGGCGACGACATCAAAATCGGCGCACCAGTTGTTGACGGTGCTAAAGTGACTGCTGAAGTTGTTCAGCACGGCCGCGCTAAGAAAGTTGAGATCATCAAGTTCAAGCGTCGTAAGCACCACATGAAGCGTCAGGGCCACCGTCAGTGGTTCACTGAAGTTAAAATTACTGGCATTTCTGCCTAATATTAACCTAGTTTAGGAGTTAGATAGATGGCTCATAAGAAGGCTGGTGGTTCTACTAAGAACGGTCGCGACTCGGAGTCGAAACGACTTGGTGTCAAGCGTTACGGTGGTCAAGTAGTTGCTGCAGGTAACATCCTAGTTCGTCAACGTGGTACTAAATTCCACGCTGGTACAAACGTAGGCTGTGGTAAAGACCATACTCTATTTGCGAAAGCAGATGGCGTTGTTAAATTCGAAGTTAAAGGCCCGCAGAAGCGTCAATACATCTCTGTAGTTGATGCGTAAGCAACGGTTTTAAGCTTCTAAAAAGCTCCGCCAAGGCGGAGCTTTTTTGTTTATAGTTATTTAAAATATTTTTCAGGGGATCTACCGCTGAGTCTTGTGGTTTTTCAGGGCTTAATTGTAGGTTTCCTACGTTTAACTTTTGGGGGATAACATGAAGTTTGTCGATGAAGCAGTTATCACGGTTGAGGCCGGTAAGGGTGGCAATGGGTGTATGAGCTTTCGGCGTGAAAAGTATATCCCCAAAGGTGGTCCTGATGGTGGCGACGGCGGTGATGGCGGTTCGGTGTTTTTTGAAGCGGATGAAAACCTGAATACGTTAATTGATTACCGTTTTACACGTCACTATAAGTCTGAAAATGGCAAGGGTGGTACGAGCCGAAATTGTACAGGGCCTAAGGGTGAGGATCTGGTGCTTAAAGTACCAGTCGGCACCACGATTATCGATACGGATACTGATGAAATCCTTGCTGATATGACCGAAATAGGTCAGGTCGAGAAAATTGCTCAAGGTGGTTTTCATGGTTTGGGCAACACTCGTTTCAAGAGTAGTGTTAACCGCGCGCCGCGTCAGACAACCAAGGGTTCAATAGGTGAGACTCGAAACCTTAAGTTGGAGCTTAAGGTTCTGGCGGACGTTGGTTTGTTAGGTTTGCCTAATGCGGGTAAATCAACTTTGATCCGTGCTGTATCTGCGGCCAAGCCTAAAGTGGCTAATTATCCGTTTACCACTTTGGTGCCTAATTTAGGTGTGGTTCGTATTGAGCAAAATCGTAGCTTTGTGATTGCTGATATTCCGGGGATTATCGAAGGTGCTGCTGAGGGTGCAGGTTTAGGTATTCGTTTCCTTAAGCACTTGGCGCGTAACCGTATCTTGCTGCATCTAGTTGATATGGCTCCTTGGGATGATGTTACACCTGAGCAGGCAGCAGCGGTAGCGGTGGGTGAGCTGAAGAAGTTTAGCCCTACGTTGGCGGATCAGCCGCGTTGGTTGGTGTTGAATAAGCTTGATATGGTGCCTGAGGAAGAGCGTGAGGCGCGTTGTCAGGCGGTTATTGATGAGCTGCAATGGGAAGGTCCGGTTTATCGTATCTCTGCGCTTAGTCAGCAGGGCACTGATGACATGATGCGCGATATTCAGGCGTTTTTGGATCATCGTCTAGAAGCGATAGAAGAAGATCCTTCTATCCTTGAGCAAGAGCAGCAGATTCGCGAGCAGGTTGATGCGGAGGCGCGTGAGCGTGTTGAGCAGATGCGTGCGGATATGCGAGCGCGTCGTGAGGGCGAAGATCTGGATGATGACGACTTTGACGATGATGATTATGACGTTGAAGTTGAATATGTTCGTGAATAGCAATTGAAGTGATTGTTGCTACTGCAGACGGTGTTAGGAGTTTTTAAGTGGCTGTAGGTAGGGAAAAGCTCAAGCGCGCAAAGCGTTGGGTGGTAAAGATTGGTAGTGCGCTCCTCACCAATGATGGTCAGGGGTTGGATCTTGAAGCAATCAGTCGCTGGGTGGATCAAATAGCTGCTCTGAAGGCGTCTGGTCTTGAGGTTGTGTTGGTTTCCTCGGGTTCGGTTGCGGAAGGTATGACTCGCCTAGGTTGGGATTCGCGACCGCATGAGGTCTCTAAGCTTCAGGCGGCTGCGGCTGTTGGGCAGATGGGCCTTGTGCAGGCTTATGAAACAAACTTTCAGCGCCATAATACTCATACGGCTCAGATTCTTTTGACGCATGAAGATCACTCTAATCGTAAGCGTTATCTCAATGCTCAGGCGACTTTAAAAGAGTTGCTTGAGTTAGGTGTTGTTCCTGTTGTGAACGAGAATGATACGGTTGTCACTAAAGAGATTCGTTTTGGTGATAATGACACGCTTGGAGCATTGGTGGCTAACTTGGTCCAAGCTGATGCTCTGATCCTACTTACCGACCAGAAAGGTTTGTTTACGGCTGATCCTCGTCATGACCCTGAGGCGACTTTGATTTCCGAAGCGAGAGCGGGTGAAGAAGCGCTCGAGGCGATGGCGGGTGGTGGTGGTAAGTTGGGTCGTGGTGGTATGGCAACTAAAGTGCGTGCGGCTAAATTAGCGGCGCGTTCCGGGGCTGTGACCATGATTGCGAGTGGTCGTGAAGACGATGTTCTTCTGCGTTTAAGAGAGGCGGAGGATATAGGTACATTGTTGGTGCCTGAAAAAGGGCCGATGGTGGCGCGTAAGCAGTGGATAGCAGGGCATTTGCAGGCGCGTGGCAATCTTATGCTTGATGCGGGTGCGGTTAAGGCGTTGCGTGAGCGCGGTAAGAGTTTATTGCCAGCGGGTGTTCGCAGTGTGAGTGGTGACTTTTCTCGAGGTGAGATGGTGATCATTAGCGATGAATTTGGTCGTATCGTAGCGCGAGGTTTAGTGAACTACGGTGTTGGGGATGCGCAAAAAATTATCGGTAAGCCAAGTGGTGAAATTGAATCAATTCTTGGTTTTATGGGTGAAGAAGAGTTGGTGCATAGAGACAATTTAGTCCTCTCTTAATTGAGGGGCTAAATTTAGGCACAAAAAAAACCGGCATAAGCCGGTTTTTTTACGCTTGGCTCTAATTAAAGAGCAGCAATCTGCTTGTTCAGACGGCTTTTGGTGCGTGCGATTTTGTTCTTGTGGAAGATGCCTTTAGACACTGAACCATCTAGAACTGGCTGTGCAGCTTGGAATGCTTCCTGTGCAGCAGCTTTTTCGCCTGCTTCTACAGCAGCAACAACTTTCTTGATGTAGGTACGTACCATGGAACGCAGGCTAGCGTTATGCTGGCGACGCTTCTCTGCCTGGCGAGCACGTTTACGAGATCCTGCGGAATTTGCCACAGTCCGGCTCCTTAAAATTAGTTAGTAAGATATCGGCTTATTGGTATACACCGAAAATTAGAGGCGAGATTATTCATATTTGAGAGCTATCTGTCAATAAAACTGCAGAAATTTTCTTGTTGAAGCAGTAATATTCCCATTCTCTTGAGTGTTATTCATGAAATTATAGGCGGAAGCGGTGTCAAAGCAGGAAACGGAAGCAAAAAAATCAGCGGGATTACTGCGATCAAGTGCCGTGGTTGGTGTGATGACCATGCTTTCGCGAGTACTAGGTTTAGCGCGAGATGTTGTTGTTGCCAATTATTTTGGGGCCAGTGGTAGTGCTGATGCCTTCTTCGTTGCGTTTAAAATTCCGAACTTTCTTCGCAGATTATTTGCTGAGGGGGCGTTTGCTCAAGCATTCGTGCCTGTTCTATCTGAATATCGTACCCAAAAAGATCTAAAAGCAGTGCAGCAGCTTGTTAATTATGTTGCGGGTACGCTCGGTAGTATTTTAATCGCAATCACCGTCTTGGCGGTGGTGGCAGCGCCCATGTTAACCGCTATGTTTGCCCCAGGTTTTTATATGGGGGATGAGGGGAAATTTGCACTGGCAGCAGAGATGCTGAGGATTACATTTCCGTATCTGCTATTGATCTCGTTGACTGCGTTTGCTGGTTCCATTCTGAATAGTTATGAGCGTTTTGCTGTTCCTGCGTTCACGCCTGTGCTACTTAATATCAGTTTGATCTGTTCTGCGATCTTTCTCAGTCCGCTGTTCGATCCACCTATCTTGGCTTTGGCTTGGGGTGTCATGATTGCCGGGGTGGTGCAGTTGGTTTTCCAGTTGCCGTTTCTGGCGCGCATTCATCTTTTGCCTAAACCCGTCTGGGGATGGAATGATCCAGGTGTTCGCCGCATCATGACGCTGATGGTTCCGGCGTTGTTTGGGGTGTCTGTTACTCAAATCAACCTGCTTTTGGATACAGTATTGGCGTCGTTTCTACAAACCGGCAGTGTCTCTTGGTTGTATTACTCAGATCGCCTGGCAGAGCTTCCTTTGGGTGTGTTTGGAATCGCCATTGCGACGGTCATTCTGCCTAGCTTGTCGCGTAAGCATACAACTCAATCTGGAGAGGCGTTTTCGTCTACTTTGAATTGGGCAATGCAGATGGTGATGTTTATCGGTATACCGGCGGCGGTAGCGTTGTTTGTGTTGGCCGAACCGTTGTTGATCACCTTGTTCCACTATGGCGCTTTAACTGATCGTGATGTCTTTATGGCTGCGGCTAGTTTGCGTGCTTATGCCTGTGGTTTGCTCGCCTTTATGCTGATTAAGGTTTTGGCTACGGGCTATTTCTCTCGCCAAGACACCAAAACGCCAGTGAAAATCGGTATTCAAGCTGCTGTGGCGAATATGGTGTTTAACTTGATCCTTATTGGGCCGTTTGCGCATGTTGGTTTGGCCGCTGCGACAGCGATGTCGGCGTTTATGAATGCTGGTTTGTTGTTGTATGGGTTGATTAAATCGGGCGTGTTTAGCTGGTCTTCGGGTTGGGTCGTGCAATTACTACGAATGTTGGTGGCTAATGTGGCGATGGCTATTGTCATCATCCAGTTGATGGGTTCAGTTGACGAGTGGCTACAGATGGATCTGTGGGCGCGAATCTCTCAAATGGCGATTTTGGTGGTTGCTGGCGGGGCTGTTTATGCTGTTGTGTTGGCTTTTGCAGGCTTGAGAGTGCGTCATTTGAAGCATAATTAAGTTTATTTTGCATTCTGTTGCTTACAGCGGGTCTCAGTAGTACAGGTTGGATATTATCTGAGCTATAATGCCGCGTTTATTTTTGGCAGTAGCAAGAGTACCTGATGGAACTAATTCGCGGATTACATAACCTGCGCGAAAAACACCGAGGTTGTGTCGCAACTATCGGCAATTTTGATGGCGTGCATTTAGGCCATCGACAGGTGCTTGCTCAGGTAAAGGCAAAAGCGAAGGAGCTAAACCTGCCTTCCGTTGTGATTACCTTTGAGCCTCAGCCTCAAGAGTTCTTTGCAGGTGATAAAGCACCACCGCGCTTAACCCGTTTTGGCGAAAAGTACAGATTGTTGCAGGCAGAGGGTATCGATCGCCATCTTTGCCTAAATTTTAACGACCGTCTACGTGCGATGACAGCGGAGCAGTTTGTACAAGAGCTATTACTGCATGGTTTAGCGGTGAAGCATTTTGTTGTTGGCGATGATTTTCGTTTTGGTTGTGATCGTTCAGGTGATTACAACATGTTGTGTGATGCAGGCGAACGTCACGACTTTACAGTGGTAAATACACAAACGTTTTTGAATGCTGATGAACGTGTCAGCAGTACGCGTATTCGCAGTGTGTTACAGCAGAATGATCTTGAAGCGGCTGCCGTTTTACTCGGACGCCCTTATGCTGTTTCTGGTCGTGTGATGCATGGCCAAAAACTGGGCCGCCAGCTCGGAGTGCCAACGGCAAATGTACGTATGCATCGTTATGCTTGCCCTTTGCGCGGGGTCTATGCGGTAGAAATTAAAGGCCCAAACTTTACTGCACAGGGTGTATGTAACGTTGGTATACGCCCAACCGTTTGTGGTCAGCAGCCGGTGCTTGAAGCACACCTGTTTGATTTTGATAAAGATGTTTATGGACAGTTGCTAACTGTCGAGTTTAAGCAGTTTATTCGTGATGAGCGTAAATTCTCGGGAATCGACGCGCTTAAACAACAAATTTTTGCAGATATTGAAGATGTGCGGGCTTACTTTGACCGCACTCGTAGTTAATTCGGAACTTATAACCATGACCGATTACAAAGCAACATTGAACCTTCCGGAAACAGCTTTCCCAATGCGTGGCAATTTGGCTCAGCGTGAGCCGAAAATGCTACAGGGTTGGCAGAAGATGGATCTGTACCAGAAAATTCGTGAAGTCAGTGCTGGCCGCGATAAGTTCACTTTGCACGATGGCCCTCCATACGCAAACGGTGATATTCACATTGGTCACTCGGTTAATAAGATTCTGAAAGACATTATTATCAAATCCAAAACAATGAGCGGATTTGACGCGCCTTATGTGCCGGGTTGGGACTGCCATGGTCTGCCAATCGAACATAAGGTTGAGACTAAGCACGGCAAAGCGGGCGTGAAACTGTCTCACAAAGACTTCCGTCAGAAGTGCCGTGACTACGCTGCACGACAGGTTGAAGGCCAGAAGAAAGACTTTATCCGCTTAGGTGTTCTAGGTGATTGGGATAACCCATACCTAACAATGAATTTTGATACTGAAGCCAACATCATTCGTGCTTTGGGCAAAATCGTTGAAAATGGCCACCTAGTGAAAGGCTTTAAGCCAGTTTACTGGAGTGTTGTGGGTGGTTCTGCCCTAGCTGAAGCTGAAGTGGAATATCAGGACAAGACTTCTACAGCGATCGATGTACGTTTCACTCCGGTTGATCAGGACGGTTTCCTTGCGAAATTTGAGGGTCTTGAAGGTGAAGGCGAAGCATCGGTAGTTATCTGGACAACAACGCCTTGGACACTGCCATCTAACCAAGCGGTATCTCTAGGTGGTGAGCTAGACTACGTGCTTGTTCAGCTAGATCTAGGTTTAGGTGCGGAGCGTATTCTGCTAGCGGAAGGCTTAGTTGAAGATGCTATGAAGCGTTACGGTGTTGAAGAGTACAGCATTGTTGGTCGTTGTCAGGGCCAAGCACTAGAAAAATTTGAACTACAGCACCCGTTCTATGAGCGTACAGTTCCTGTAATCCTAGGTGATCACGTAACCCTTGATGCAGGTACAGGTGCCGTACATACAGCACCAGACCATGGTGTGGAAGACTTTGAGGTTGGTCGTAAATACGGTATCGGCACAATGAACCTAGTGAACGCTTCGGGTGTTCTAGGTGAAGGTGCAGGCGTATTTGCTGGCGAACACGTTTATAAAGTGGACGATAAAGTCGTTGCACTGCTAACGGAGAACAACAAGCTTGTCTTGGAGCACAAGTTCCAGCACAGCTACCCTCACTGCTGGCGCACAAAAACGCCATTGATCTACCGTGCAACACCTCAGTGGTTCGTAAGCATGGAAGAGAAGGGCCTGAAGAAAGATGCCCTAGAAGCAATCAAAGGTGTTGAGTGGTTCCCAGGTTGGGGGCAAAACCGTATCGAAGCGATGGTTGAGCAGAGCCCTGATTGGTGTGTATCACGTCAACGTACTTGGGGTGTGCCAATTGCACTGTTTATCCACAAAGAAACTCAGCAACTACACCCGAATACGCCAGAACTAATCGAACAGGTTGCTGTGCGTGTAGAAAAAGTGGGTATGGATGCATGGTTCGATCTTGATGCTGCTGAAGTCTTGGGCGACGAAGCTGATCAGTACGAAAAAGTAACTGATACCTTGGATGTTTGGTTTGATTCTGGTGTGACGCACTATTCTGTCGTTGATCAGCGTGACAACTTGGAATACCCAGCTGATATGTATCTTGAAGGTTCGGATCAGCACCGTGGTTGGTTCCAGTCTTCTTTGAAAACTGCGATTGCTATCAAAGGCAAAGCGCCATACAAACAGGTGCTAACGCACGGCTTTACCGTTGATGGTCAAGGCCGCAAGATGTCTAAGTCGGTTGGTAACGTTGTATCGCCTCAGGAAGTAATGAACAAATATGGCGCGGATATCTTGCGTCTATGGGTTGCTTCTACTGATTACAGCGGTGAGATGACTTGTTCTGATGATATCTTGAAGCGCGCCGCGGATGCTTACCGTCGAATTCGTAACACAGCACGTTTCTTCTTGGCTAACCTAAGCGGTTTTGATCCTGCTCAGCACATGGTTAAGCCTGAAGATATGGTAGCGTTGGATGCTTGGGCGGTGGATCGTGCAGCTCGTTTGCAAGAAGAGCTAATCGAGCACTTCAACCAATATGAATTCCTACAAGTGTTCCAGAAAGTATCTCACTTTTGTTCACAGGATATGGGTGGCTTCTACCTAGATATCATCAAAGACCGTCAATACACAGCAGCGACTGATTCACATGCGCGTCGTTCTGCTCAGACTGCGCTTTATCATATTGTTGAAGCGTTGGTTCGTTGGATTGCGCCAATCTGTAGTTTCACTGCTGATGAGATCTGGGCAACGCTTGCAGGTGAGCGTACAGATTCTGTTCATTTGGATACTTGGTATCAGGGTCTAACCAAACTACCTGCGGATAGCGCATTTGATTCTGCCTACTGGGAACAGGTAATGGCAGTAAAAGCTGCGGTTAATAAACAGTTAGAAACTGAACGTAGCGACGGCAACATCGGTGGTAGCTTAGAAGCTGAAGTGACTTTGTATTGCGATGACGCTCTACAGGCTCTACTAGGTAAACTAGAAGACGAGCTGCGTTTCGTTTTGATCACATCAAAAGCGGCAGTAGCACCATTAGCTGATGCACAAGATGCTAATGATACAGAGCTTGAAGGGCTTAAGGTTAGCGTAGTTAAAAGTGCTGCTGATAAGTGCCCGCGTTGCTGGCACTTCCGAGAAGATGTAGGTCAGGATTCAGACGATCCTGAGCTCTGCGGTCGTTGTGTTGATAACGTTAAAGGTGCCGGTGAAAGCCGTAGCTTTGCTTAATGACACAGAGCACTGAACAACAAACACAACCAGTGCGAAGCTGCCTCATCTGGGGTGTGCTCTCGCTGCTGGTGGTTGTGCTGGATTTAGGTAGTAAATACTTAGCGGTAACTAATTTAAAGTATGCCGATCCTAATCCTGTACTGCCAATGTTCGATCTAACGCTGTTGTTCAATACAGGCGCTGCGTTTAGTTTCCTATCAGAAGCGGGTGGCTGGCAGCGTTGGTTCTTTGTCGCAATCGCTGTGGTCGTGAGTGTTGTGCTAGTGATCTGGCTAAAGCGTACGCCTCGTAACTATTGGTGGTTAGGTCTAGCACTGTCTCTCGTATTGGGTGGCGCTTTAGGCAATCTATATGATCGGGCGGTACAAGGGTATGTGATTGATTTCATCTCCCTGCATTATCAGAATTATTACTTCCCCGCTTTTAATATTGCGGATACCGCTATTACGATTGGAGCGATTATTCTGATTCTGGATATGTTATTTCTGGAAGGGAAGCGCAAATCATCTGAAGAGAGTTTACAATGAGTAAATTGATCGGTCCGGGTAAAACCGTTACGCTGCACTTCGCAATTAAACTGGAAGACGGTCAAATAATTGATTCCAATTTTGAAGCTGAACCTGCAACATTTACGGTGGGTGATGGTAACTTGTTGGAAGGATTTGAAAAAGCACTGTTCGGTTTGGAAGAAGGGACAAAACAGACCCTTAAAATTCTGCCGGAAAATGGCTTTGGGATGAGTAACCCAAGCAATGTCCAGAATATCCCTCGCAGTCAGTTTGAAGGCATGGAGTTAGAACAAGGTTTGGTTATCTCATTCGCGGATGCTGGCAATGGTGAGCTTCCAGGCGTGATAGCCGAATTTGATGATAAGATCGTTTCGGTTGATTTTAATCATCCGCTGGCAGGGAAGAAGCTAGATTTTCAGGTAGAGATTCTTCAGGTTAGCTAAGATGAGATTAAGAACCCGAATTTTTTAATTCGGGTTTTTTGTATTTGTCCTATCTTAAGCTATTCTTACTTGAGACCCCTCATAAAATCGCTTGTGGCGTATGTTCCCTTAAACGACTAGTCTTACATTAGAATCGGTTGTTGTCTTTTTAGTGCAAATCTTGTTGCTCGTTTCAAAATGAGAGTTTATGTTTTGTGTATCTTAACTATAGTTTTTTCTATTAATCGTTGAACTACATACTTGGTGCGTATTTAGGAATGAAAAAAATGAAAGGAAATCAAAACCTTCAATCAGGCTTTTCTTTAATTGAACTGATGATAGTTGTAGCTATTGTAGCTATTCTTGCAACAATTGCTTATCCAGCCTACCAGTCATACATAGAGAAGACACGACGTGGTGATGCCATGGCGAGCCTAGCTGATATCAGGTTAGAGCAAGAAAAATGGAGAGCGAATAATGTAGCTTATGCTACTGGAGCATCATTAGCGTACGGAACTACCTCGAGGGAAGGTTTTTATAACATTACTATTAGCAGTACAGGAGCTAGCTCTTACACAGTCACTGCAGCTCCGACAGGTGTTCAAGCTAATGATGTATGTGGCTCGTTTCGCATAACTCAAAACGGACCAGCTTATGGCGGCGGGTTTGCTGATGCGGATTGTTGGGAAAGATAGATGAATAAGCTGCATGCAAATAGAGGTGTTACTCTAATAGAGTTGATGGTCGGGCTGGCTGTATTAGCAATTCTGATTTCTCTTGCGGCGCCTAGTTTGAATGACTTTCAAGAAAGGGTTGAGCTAACTGGGGCAGCAGAGAAAGTTTACGGGCATATACAGTATGCTCGTAGTGAGTCTATTTCTAATGGCGCTGATATCTATGTTGCTTTTAAAGGAACTGGAGGTACAGATTGGTGTATAGGAGTCAGTGATACAGCTGCATGTGATTGCTCTTCTGCTGCATCTGCTGCTTTATGCACAATTAATTCTGAACAGACTAGGTATGTTACAGGGGCTGACTATCCCAATATTACAGCCTCCACAGGTTTTGCAAGTGATATCACTGGCTTTCGTGCACCACGATCTACAGCGATAGACAACGGGACAATTACATTGAGCTATCCAGGGTATGGTGACGCAAAAATAGTATTGAGTACGATTGGTCGGGTGAGATTGTGTTCAGATACCTTGGATCTTTATGCAGGGTGCCCGTAATGAAGATGTCAAGAAATATACCGGCTAAGCAGAAGGGTGTGACTCTGATCGAATTAATGATTGGTTTAGTTGTGGGCCTTATCGTTATATCAGGAGCTATATATACATTTCTTGTGTCGTTTAAAAGTAGTAGGGATGTTGTATATAGTGCCCGCCTGAACCAAGAATTAGCAGCTATTACCTCAATAATTTCTGATGATATAAGGCGAGCGGGGCATTGGGTTCAGGTTGGAGGTTTGTCTTCTCCTTATAGTGATGTAGGGGATGATTTTAACTTGGTTAGTTCTACTTGTGCGCTTTATAACTATGATACTGATGCCGACAGTATTGTTAGTGCAGCCGAGTATAGCGGGGTGCGCTTTTCAGATTCTGCAATTTGGGTAAAAACGTCTGGAACGAGTATGACATCCTGCTCTGCAGGGGCTTGGGAGAGACTTTCCGATGAAAACTTTATGTCGGTAGATGCAATGACATTAACTGATAGCTCTTTGTGTACCGTGAATGCTTCAAGCGCTGTATGTCCTGCAAGTGTAGGTACCGATGAAGTTGCTTCAGTTAGAGAAATAAATATAACGATCACTGCATCGGTTGTTAATGATAGTGATTGGACTAAAACCGTACAGGAAACGGTAAAAATCCGGAATAATTTCTATGCAGATTAAAAATAATCAGTTAGAAAACCGAAGAGCCCAGCAGCAGGGGGCGGCAACACTTGTTCTTGCTCTAGTCATGGTTGTTATTGTTTTAGGAGTATCCTTTTTTACATCTGAAACGGTAATTACTGAAAAGAAAATAGTGGCGAATGAATATCGTGCGAAACAAGCTTTTCATGCTGCGCAAGCGGGGGTGGATTACGCTATCGCTTATACTCGAGCTGGGTTGGATCAAGATAATGACACCGTGCTCGATTTAAGTGTATCTGGCGCAACGATTGGTTTAGGGGGTGGGGTTGAGTTTACCGCTTTGCTTTCTGATGCCAGTAGTGATGCTGATATGTCATTGATTCAGATAGACTCTGTCGGCCGTAGTGACGATGGGCTGATTACTCGATCAATAAGTGTCCTTGTGGGCAGGGTTCCGCTTGTGCCTAATCCCCCTGACCTTCCCATAGTGGCGCGTGGTTATGTTGATGCTACAGGTAATTTGAATGTTTTTAATGGCTTTACCAATTTAAATATTTGGGCCGGCGATGACATAACTTCTTGGGGGTCTGCTGATACTTATATCAGAGATCCAGATTGGACGGGTTTTAGCGGCGATACATGGGATGGGACTGTTGATGATCTTTCAAGGCATCTAACAGCGACTGGAAATGAAATAGACGATATCGAGTATATACAGAGCACCACGAAAAATACCACAGGCCCAGATGTGATTGATGGTGATACCAATATGGCTAACACTACGGGTGATGAGTTTGTTGAAAACTTCTTTGGTCGGACCCTTGATGAGTTAGTCCTTTCGGCTGGTTTGAGCATGACTGGAAATGAACTAAAAGATGCTGCTGCTTCTACAGTTGAAGGTCAATTAATACACTTGAGTGATGCTAAGCTCACTGGAGGGACCATTGGTAGTTCAGATAACCCTGTGATTTTAGTGGTAGATGGGGATTTAAGTATTAGTGGTTCACCAGATGTTTACGGGCTTATTATCGCGAGGAACGTTGATAAAGTCGTTGGTACCGTGGATATCTTCGGTGGAATAGTATCCGAAACCGATTTAGATATGGGTAGTGGTACAGCCAATATTTATTATGATCAGGATGTTGTTGATAATCTTGATAATATTAATGCTAAGGAAGTGGTGCGTGGTAGTTGGAAGGACTGGTGATCAATGCAGTGTAAGCTTTCGAGGGACTGATAAAGGTGGTGAAAATGTATCATAGTCAATATGAAAAGGGCTTTACGCTGATAGAAGCTTTGCTGGCATTTGTCATCGTGGCAGTGGGTTTGATTGGAGCTGCACTTTTTCAAAGCGAGTTGGTAACCGAAAGCGGGAACTCAAAAGCAAGGGCTGTTGCTGTTAAATTAGCTGAGCAGAAGCTTGAGCAAGAGCGAGTTGTAATCTTGGAGAGCAGCTATGCTAGTTTAGCTTTAGCATCTTATCCTGAAATTGAGAATATTACCGTGGGTAATAACGCTTATAGTGTTTCCTATACATTGGCCTCAGCTGCTGCTGCATCATTTCAAACACATTATTTGCTAGAAGTTGATGTCACGTGGACTGATGCAACAGGAAATGCAGATTCGATATCCTTAGATTCTCGTCTAGTATGGAATGATCCGAAAGAGTCTCTTGATTCAAATGATCAGGCCGGTATCGGTTCATCAGAAGATATAGGTAGTTTTGAGAGACCAACGGGTTCTGCAATCGCTACGGCTAGAACAACTTCTGATGAGGTCCATGATGCTAGTAAATCGGTAGGTGATTGGATCGAACTTGCTGACAATAAGTATGGCATCAAGATTACCGATGATGAGTGCATCAATGGTGATGCTGGGTGCGATCAGGTTGTTACAGTGATAGAGCTAGTCGACTTAACTAGCCCTATCTTTACAATTAAGGGCTCTATATACGTGGATAGCGGTGTTTCCGTAACGTATACGGACTTAAAAGCATCCCCTAATGTATTAACCTCAGAAGGAGGTGGATGTGCTGTATATCTAGTAGGTAGCGAGATCGGTTACACCTGTCTGTTTGGTGAAGGTTGGTACGGTACAATCGCTTTGTTGTTGCCAGATGATTCCGGTTCTAATAAGCCCGGAGCTTGTATCTCACCACGTGAGTATAAGTATTATGGTGTTGATCCCGCGACAGTATCTGGAGCAATTCAATCTACTGATATTGTCGGTCAATCAGGTTTGGTTCGCTTTACCACTACTAATGGGCCTGGACCTTACCTAGCTGCGTCGAATGCGGCTCCGGGGCTGGGTTATTACTATATGTATGGTGAGGTTGATACTAATACTGAAGACACTCAATCATCAATTTTGAATACATCTGGCAATCTACTGAACCAGCACTTTTTAGTAATTAATACTCAAGGTAATAGTGTTTGTGATGACTTCTTGGTGGCAACTAATAACGTCCCTGCAGATTATCCAAGCCTAAGCACGCATGATTATACATATACAGTTGGTGCAAGCACGGCCATTATTCCTGATGGCGAGAAGATTCTCGGTTATGTAAATTTAGCCTATGAAATATCGGGCCGGTTGGATGTATCGTCGGTCGCTTCAGGAGCAGTGGGTTTATTATCTGAAATTGAGGTTGGGATTGACCCTTTGCCAGATTTTGCGCAGCAGTGTGAGCTAGAAGTGTTGGAAGATCAAATTCTTGGTTACAGCTGCTTTGTTGATTATGCTTGGAGTGGTACGGTAACTCCTTCTGTTGTCTCTGGTGGGGTATCATCATTTGACTTTGCTCCATTGGAATATGATTTCTCTTCTAGCCCTGTGACAGCTGACATAACATCAGGGAAGGATTTTGTTGTCACTGATACTCCTTAATTAAACTCTGGGAAGAACTATTTTGACAATAGTAGGGGATGGACGTGAGTGTTTATCCCCTTCGTTATCTCTAAGCCGTGTATGTTCTGTTTTTTCACTGTTTTCATGCTGACAAAATTTTCTGTCCCTTCCTCGATTCTGCAATATAGCCAAATTTATAAGTAACGTAAGACAATTGAGAAATTAGATGTCTGACTTTTTAATAATCGGTGGTGGTGTAATCGGAATGATGCTGGCTAGAGAGCTGGCTCAAGCAAATGCTGATGTAACGCTTTTAGATCGGAAAGCTTGCGCTCAAGAGTCCTCTTGGGCAGGCGGTGGTATTGTCTCGCCCCTATACCCTTGGCGTTATCCTGATGCTGTCACAGAGCTGGCTACTTGGTCGCAGAGTAGTTATGTCCATCTGGCGCAAGATCTTTTAGATGAGACAGGCTTTGATCCTGAGCTGCGCCAGAAGGGTATGTTGATGGTTTCTGTGGAAGATCAGCAAAATGCTCTCGATTGGGCGCAGAAATATCATCGCCCTCTTCGTAAAGTCGATGCCGATTTCCTTTATCAGAAGGAGCCTAATCTTTGTTCTGGTTTAGAAGAAGGCTTATGGATGCCCGAAGTATGTAGTATCCGTAACCCACGCTTAGGTCGTTCCCTACGTGAAAGCTTAGTTCTAAACCCGCGAGTGACGCTGCTAGAAAACCAAGAAGTTAAAGGTTTTGATATTGATGGAAGCCAAGTTGTTGGCGTTCAAACGGCAGAGCATAGGCTTAGTGCGGATAAAGTAATTATCGCTGCGGGTGCATGGAGTGCAGAGTTGCTATCTATGTTAGATAGAGAACTACCTGTAGAGCCAGTACACGGACAAATGATGTTGTTTAAAGCCAAACCTGGTTTGGTAAACCGTGTCATATTGAAAGGTGGTCGTTACGTTATTCCGCGTAATGATGGTCGTGTGCTGGTGGGTAGTACAATGGAACGTATCGGCTTTACTAAACGCACGACTATGGATGCAGCGAAGTCCTTACATGCAACGGCATTGGATATTATTCCTTTGTTGGCTGACTATGAAGTTGAGCACCATTGGTCAGGTTTAAGGCCAGGATCGCCAGAGGGTATTCCATTTATAGGTGAAGTGGCAGGCCTAGATAACCTATTTATCAATGCTGGTCAGTTTAGAAATGGCTTGGTGCTCGCGCCGGCCTCGACTCGACTGCTTGCCGATATCCTATTGGGACGAGAGACAATAATCTCTGCTGAACCTTACCGGATGGATCGATAAGCTAAAAATAAAGCCTGCAAGCAGTAGTGGCGTTTGCAGGCTTTATAGTGATGCTTAATCGTAGATAGTTGGAATTGGCTGACGCTTATGTTGAGTGCGATTGTAGATTTCGATAATACGTTGCTTCACTTCAGCTTCGACGCTTCTTCCTTCGAGGAAATCATCAATCTGATCGTAGCTCAGGCCAAGCGCTTGCTCATCAGTCTTTTGAGGCGCTAAACACTCAAGGTCAGCCGTAGGTGTTTTATCCACAAGAAGTGCCGGAGCACCTAAGGCTTGAGCTAGCTGACGAACTTGGCGTTTGCTAAGACCAAATAACGGAGCAAGGTCACAAGCTCCATCACCCCATTTGGTATAAAAACCTGTAATGTTTTCCGCTGAGTGGTCGGTGCCAATAACTAACCCGCCGACAATGCCAGCGACTTCGTACTGGGCGATCATGCGCTCTCGTGCTTTTACGTTACCTTTTGCGAAATCAACAGCACTGTCTGAAGCTTGATTAAGCTGAGCTTCGGCTAGAGACGCTGTGACTTCCGAGTGGATGCCTTCGACGCCCGGCTTTACATTGACAGCGATAGATTGCGATGGTTGGATAAATTGAAGCGCTAGTTGTGCATCATCTTCATCTTTTTGTACACCGTAGGGTAAGCGCATGGCGATAAACTGATAGTTATTATCAGCACTTTCTTCGTTCAGTTCATTGATTGCTAATTGCGCGAGTCGGCCGCAGGTTGAGGAGTCCACACCGCCGCTAATGCCGAGTACAAGGTTCTTAAGGCCAGAAGCTTTCAGAGTGTTTTTAATAAAGCTTACTCGACGTGAAATTTCCTGAGCAGGGTCGATTTCAGGTAGTACCTGCATCTCTTTGATAATCGCTGCTGCCTGCATATTTGTCTCTCTTATTTCTCTTTAAGGTTCCCTAAGAAGCAAAAAGGCACCTTTAGGTGCCTTTAAGTTTTTCTTAGTTATTTCTTCTGTTCTTCGTCTTCATCATCAAATACACCGAAAGTAATGGTGCTGAAGAGGGAACGATCAGGTTTTGGCGCGTCAGTGCTCTCATTCATGCGAACTGGAGTAGCAACTGGCACCTCCTTAGTATCGCTAAACAGGTCAAACGTCGCGGCATCAAATAGAGTCTTCTCACCTTTATAAACTGGTGTGTATTGGTAATTTGGGAAGTTCTTTGCCAATACCGCTTGTGTGTCTGCCGCTAGATCTTGCTGACCTAAGTGAGTGTAAGCTTCAATCATGACTGCTAGTGCGTCAGGCACAGCAGGTGTTTCTTGCATATTTTCAATTACGTAACGACCACGGTTAGCCGCCGCAACAAAAGCTTCGCGCTGGATATAGTAACGGCCTACATGTACTTCATAAGCAGCAAGGCGGTTTTTTAGATAAACCATACGCTTTTGCGCATCAGGGGCGTATTGGCTATCAGGATAGCGGCTAACTAGCGTAGAGAAGCTTTCAAAAGAATCTAAGGCTGCACCTGGATCACGTTTAGTTTCATCGATAGGCAGGTATTGAGTAATCCAATTGATATCTTGTTCGAACGCGGTCAAACCTTTTAGGTAATATGCATAATCAATGTTGTCGTGATTAGGGTGTAAGCGGATGAAGCGATCAGCTGCAGCACGCGCCGCTTCGGGTTCATAGTTTTTAAAGTATGCATACACCAATTCTAACTGCGCTTGCTCAGAAAAACGGCCAAATGGGTAGCGGGCTTCAAGAAGTTGGAATTTTTCGATCGCGACATCGAAGCTTTCGTTATCCAATGCAGTGATTGCTTCCTGATACAACTGCTGTTCAGGAACGTCTGGATATTCTTGAATATCTTCAAACCACGAACATGCAACTGTCATTAGACAGAATAAAGCAATAATAAGACTCTTGGTAATACGCATCTTTATATTAATCCCGGTGTAGTCTCTTGCCCGAACGGTTATACTGGGCAGAAAGAGGCTATATGCAATTCAACGGCCTATTTAACCATAACTGATAGGGCCTGTTAACAGACCCAGACATATCAATTTAGAAAGTTATGACAGGTTCGAATGTCTGATCAAATTTATTTAGAAGCGCGCATTGAAGATGATCTAGTCGGTAAACGATTAGATCAGGCGGTAGCGCAGCTATTTCCCGATTATTCCCGCTCACGTTTGCAGGGCTGGATTAAAGATGGTTCTCTTAAAGTTGATGGTGCGGTAAAGCGCCCTCGAGATAAATTATTCGGTGGGGAAACCATTGTCATAGAGACCCAGTTGGAGATGATCGAAGATCATCAACCACAGGATATTCCGCTGGATATTGTTTACGAAGATGATCATATCTTAGTAATTAATAAACCAGCCGGATTGGTAGTGCATCCAGCTGTGGGTCATCGGGATGGTACTTTGCTAAACGCGTTACTGTTCCATTGTCCTGAGATCGCTCAAGTGCCTCGCGCAGGTATTGTCCATCGTCTTGATATGGATACTACTGGCTTGATGGTGGTGGCAAAGACCATAGCTGCTCAAACAGAGCTGGTTGACCAGTTGCAAGAACGCTCAATGGGGCGTGAATACGAGGCTGTGGTTCATGGCGTAATGACCGGTGGTGGCACAGTTGATGAGCCTATGGGGCGTCATGCTAAAAACCGCCAAAAGATGGCGGTTGTTGGAGTAGGTAAAGACGCTACTACACACTATCGTGTTTTGAAAAAAATGCGTGCCCACACCCATATTCGTTTAAAGCTGGAAACGGGTCGTACCCATCAGATTCGTGTACATATGTCACATATAAATTATCCCCTTGTAGGTGATCAGCTTTATGGTGGTCGTTTCCGTCTACCTAAAGGCTGTAGTGATGAGATGATTGAAGGTCTTAGGGACTTTAAACGCCAAGCACTACATGCCAAAAAGCTTGAATTATGGCACCCGGATACAGGTGAGCTGGTTTCTTGGGAAGTAGATTTGCCTGACGACTTTGAACATCTGTTATCGCTACTTCAAGCGGACTTAGATGCCCATGAAGATGAGTTGGTGTAAATAAATGCAATTTATTCTCCCTGATTGGAATGCGCCCCAAGGGGTCAAAGCATGTACCACTACGCGTATTGATGGTGTGAGTGGCGGTGTTTATAAAGGCTTAAATCTGGGAGATCACGTTAGAGATGATCCTGAGCACGTTAAACAAAATCGTCAGGCTTTGATACATGAACTGGACCTATCACGTAGCCCTCAATGGCTATCGCAAGTTCATGGGATTGAACTCGTCGAAGCTCAAGATGATGGTGTTTGTCGTGAAGCAGATGGATGCTGGAGCCAAGAATCGGGTCAAGCATGTATTGTGATGACGGCTGATTGTCTACCTGTATTGTTTGCTGATGGTGATGGCAAGCGTGTTGCAGCAGTGCACGCAGGTTGGAGAGGGCTGCTTGATGGTATTTTGGAGCAAGCTGTCGCGGGTTTTGAAAAGCCAGAAAATTTGCATGCCTGGTTAGGCCCGGCAATAGGTCCAGATGCATTTGAAGTAGGGGAAGAGGTGAGAGACCAATTTGTCGCGTTTCAAGTTCAAGCAGACCTGGCTTTCAGCCCTGTCAAAGACTCACCTGGAAAATATCTAGCAGACATCTATCAACTCGCTCGCCAAAGGTTAGATTCTGTAGGTGTGAAATCAATCTCTGGCGGTGAGTATTGCACCTATACTGATGCAGAAAGGTTTTATTCCTATCGCCGAGATGGTGTAACTGGCCGAATGGCGAGCCTGATCTGGATTGAATAACGTGGATTTGATTACTACCAAACCCGAACTCTTTGTTGACGTCTTAGATATCGACACCAGTATCGCTTTGGACTTGAAGTATTTTACCGGCGATAACTTTGTCGGTGAGTCAATTTGTGGCTATCTGACAGAAACGTGCCTATTAACTAAGCCTGCGGCCTTGGCTTTGCAGAGGGTTCAACACTCTTTAGCTGAATTCGGCTTGGGGCTCAAAGTATTTGATGCATACCGCCCTCAGCGTTCAGTTGATCAGTTTATTGCGTGGTGCGACCAAGCTGGTCCCTGTAATACACAGGAACGCTTTTTCCCAACATTACAGCGGCCTGAACTGTTTAGTAAAGGTTATCTTATCCGACATTCAAGTCATACCCGAGGAAGTACAGTTGATCTGACATTGATTGATTTAGATTCCAAAGTGGAGCTGGATATGGGAACAGAGTTTGATTTCTTTGGCCCAGAGTCTTGGTTTGATTCAAGCGCGGTAACAGCACAGGCTCGTGCTAATCGAATGTTATTGCAGCGAGTGATGGTTCAGCATGGTTTTGTGCCTTTTCATCAAGAATGGTGGCACTTTACCTTGCAGGATGAACCATTCCCGAATCAGTATTTTGATTTCGAAATCAGCTGATTAAGGGTGTTTATTTCCAGTGTTGGCTCAAGTTAAAAGAGGCTAACCAATCGGGGATGAGGTCTGCTGGCATAGGCTTGGCGATACCATAGCCCTGAGCATGGTGGCAGCCTAATTCCATCAAACAGCGGCCATGTTCAGCGCTTTCTACCCCTTCAGCAATTACCCCACGATTAAAGGCTTTACCTAAGCCAATAATGCCTTCAACAATCGTTTTATCCTCTTCATCTTCCAGCATATCCATAACAAAGCTGCGATCAATTTTTACGGTATCAGCCGGAATTTTGCGAAGGTAAGTCAGAGACGAATAGCCCGTGCCAAAGTCATCTAAAGCGAATTTAATACCTAACTTGTGACATTTGTCGATGATGTCGCAGGCTGCACTGACATCATTAAAAGCGGTGGTTTCTAACACTTCTAATTCAATTGCTTCTGGCGGAACCTCTGGGTATTTGGCTAATAGATCAGCCAATTGTTCAGGAAATGCTGGGTTTTGTAAGTGTTCAGCTGAAATGTTGATGCTGGTGGATAACTCAAGCCCCGCAGCTCTCCATACACGTAGCTGACGAATCGCTTCATTCATCACCCAAGATCCTAGTTTTGTTGCAAGATCAGAGTTTGTGATATGCGGCAGGAAGCTATCGGGCGGTAGTAAGTTCAAGGTGGGATGCTCCCAGCGGATCAGTGCTTCCATGCCGTAGACTTCGCCTGTTTGCATATTGATCTTTGGCTGGTAAAACAGAACAAACTCTCTATTGATCAGTGCTTCGTGGATCTCATCTTGAGCTTTATGTTGGTCTTGAGTTTGTCGATCTACAGCAGGATCAAAAAAGTGGTAGCGGTTACGCCCTGTTTGTTTTGCGGTATACATCGCCTGATCTGCATGACGGATCATCGTATCTGCATCTGAATTATCATCAGGGTAAAGTGTCGCACCTATACTGGCAGATATGGACAAGTTGCGCTGCTTTATCTGAAAAGGCATTGCCAAGGTGCGATTTAAATTGGCTAGAATGCCTTGGCAGTGAGTGACACTTTTTAGCTGCGTTAAGATTACAACAAACTCATCGCCACCAAGTCGCGCAATGACCTGTTCAGGCCCTAAGGTCTCTTGCATTCGCTTAGCTGCTTCGATTAAAAGCATATCGCCTACATCATGGCCATAAGTGTCATTAATTGGTTTGAATTCATCTAAATCTATATAAGCGACGGCCATTATCTGCTTGTGATGTTTACAGTGCTGTAGAGCGGTTTGTAAACGGTCAGATAACAAAACTCTGTTTGGTAATTGAGTCAGTGCATCAAAATGAGCCATTTTCTCCAATTGATGTTGATGTTCTTTGAGCTGGGTGATATCTGAGAAAATGCTAACGTAATGCGTGGTATCCCCATTTGGGCTTTTTACTGCTGCGATATTCAGTAGCTCTGCGTAGATCTCTCCAGATTTGTTGCGATTCCAAACTTCACCACGCCAGCGCCCGTTTTGTCTAAGGCTTTGCCACATAGCGGCGAAAAACTCTTCACTATGATGGCCCGATTTTAATATGTTGGGAGAGTGACCGATGACTTCTACAGCGCTATAGCCAGTTAATTGATAAAAGGCGTTGTTTACGTCCAGAATGATCCCCTGTTCATTGGTAATCATTACGCCTTCACTGGCATGTTCAAATACACTGGCAGCTAAGCTGAGTTGCTGTTCGGTACGTTTACGTTCAGTAATATCGGATATGAGCGTGACCAAATGGTTGATTTCACCTTCTGTGCTTTCTTGCGCACTCATTGCAATCTCAGTATGTACAACCGGACCAGAATAGCTGATTAAACGGATTTCCTGTCGGACATGCTCTGAATCACCGTTAAGTAAGCTTTTGCACATCAAGCTAAAGCTAGTTTTATCATCAGGGTGAATCAGTTCTGATATAGGTGTGATCTGCAGATGTATAGGTTCATAGCCAAGCATTTCGCATAGATAGGTGTTGGTTTGGATCCAGTTACCTTCAGTGGTAATCAAAGCCATACCAATTAAACCGAGTTCAAAATAGCTGCGGAAGATTGCTTCGCTGGTGCTTAAAGCTTGCTGTGCTTCATGTAGTTGAGTAATTTCGTGACTAACACTTAATACGCCAATTACTTCCCCTGAAGCCGCTTTCATAGGGGTCTTGGTCGTTTCAAGCAGCGCGCGGTGACCGTCATTGGCAAAAGTTACCCACTCTTGGAAGGTATTGGTTTTATCTATTACCAGGGTGGCTAGGTCGTGCTTGCGGAAAGTATCGGCAAGTTCCTTATTTAGAAAGTCATAATCGGTTTTGCCAATAATTTTATGTTCAGGTGCACCAACGAACTCTTCAAAGCGGGGATTGCACGCGAGGTATGTGCCGTTTGGGTCTTTAAGCCATACCAGTTCAGGGATAGTGTCGACTAAAGAGTCGAGGAAAGATCTCTCTTTATGTAGCTGCTTATAGGCAAGTGCACCGCCTAAAGCTATAAAAAGCTTTTCAATAATTGGTCTTAATTGACGTAACTCTTTTTGCGAGAAGTAACTATCGTCACGCAATAGGCGAATGTAACCTAATGACCCTAAGCGGAATATTGCAGCGCTGCCTTCTGAACAGTGATGCTCTGCAAGTTGTTCAGTCGTAGCTTCCGCTAGATCATAGCAGCAGAAATCTTCATAATCCTGAAGAGATATTGCTGGGTGATTGTAGGGAAGTTTCGTCTTTTTAGATCGACTAAATGGGAAGGCGAAAAAAAGATTATACTCTTGCGCAGAATGAGTAAATTTTTCCGGTAATAGCCAAATGCCAAGATAAGTTATTTCACTTTGTCGCATCAGTGCAGTAGTGAATTCTTGGCATACCTGATCGGGGTCGAGACTATTCCCCACAGCCAATGATAATTCATACATCCGCTGTATATCAGACCTTAAGTCTGTTGGAGTTTTACTCATAGAAACTGCATATGCCGAAAGTTTTGTTATAGAAGTTTACCGGACGCTCGCCGTTACTTGCTATTTCACCTAAGGCTAATATACCGGACACATCTGTCCCAGATTTAATTTGGTTGACCTGCTCATAAACAGTACGAAGTTCAGCGGGAAATTGGCTGTCGAGCGCAACGGTGCGAGATAAACAATCGCAGACTAAAATACTGGAGGTGTTGGCTGACACTGTTTCTTCCACCGCTTCGCGGGCGGCTTCTATCAAATGTTCGGGAGTACCCTCAACAAGGTGCATGAGTGCACCTTGGGGAATATCAGACAAAAACATTACGTCGTTATTGCCACATAAGGCTATAGGGTCTCGCACAACATCTTCTGCGCCCGGGTGTTCAACTGCAAAAGGGTAGCGAGGAGTGACATCTTTATAAAAGCGTTCAGCTGGGGTGCCTCGGAGCTTAGAAGGAAGGGAATTGCGGTATGCGGTTTCAGCATCCTCCCAATCTAATTCATGTAGAACATTACCTGTAGTTCTACTGGCGACAAACGGACCTGAATGTCTCACCCACCCATGTTTGGCGATGCTGCGACTGGTTTGGTCAATAATCGCAATCAATGCTGCATCTCTTTGTGTTCCCCAAGGGCCAAAGATACAGGCTTCGGGTCGTAGATCATGGTTTCCTGCTCCAGCACCAAAGTAACTGCAGCGTTTACTAAAACGGTTGTACAGTTGGTTAAGAAGGTTATCGATTTTAGGAGATAAACAATCAACTAAGGTTAGGCAGGTTGCTCCTTCTTCAGGAATAGCGTTGTAGGTAGGTAGAGTCGCAATAACTTCTTCTGCCGAGGGCATTGGTACAACAACGGGGGGGGTTAAACAGCTAACCTTGAGTGCTAACGCACCTTCATAAAGCATTCGTTTTCCGTGTATTAGCCCAGGAAAAACAGCGCCAAAGAAACTGCATTCTTTAAGATTGAGTTGTTCGACCAAGCTGTCGAGCTCATCTTGATGTTTGTCAGCAAGAAAAATTAACCAATGCTCATTGTCCTTGAGCGTTTCGCCTCCGATTGCAGAAACTAATTCTGAAATATCATTAAACCGGATGTACATCTCACACCTTACTTTTTTGTATTTATTATTCAGGCAGTAAAGAACTTATTAATATACTGTGGAGATTATTATTGCAATTACCTGTTTAGAGTAGGGTTATAATCCTGTTTTAAAGCAATGTGCTCCTCAAATCAAAAAAATATACTCTAGACATAATTGCTTTAGAGGCCCAAGTTTTGCGTTAATGATTCAGTTACCTGCCCATAATAGGAAGAATAGCTGAGATGTTCGTGTGGATAGCGTTTTATTCCCAAGGGGAGTTATCCAACAGGATGGTTGAAACTTTCGTTGTTTCGGCTAAGAATTAGTTAGTTAAAAGTCTATCCAATCAAGCTTTTGTTATCGTAGTTTTGGTTGATGTGATGGTCTACAAGAATTGCTCAAATAGCCTTGCAGAGCGCTGAGGGATTTAGATGTCTGATTATAAAGTGTTATTTACTGGTTCCGTTTGTTCAGGAAAGACGACTGCGATCCGTTCTTTGAGTGATATAGAGACCGTTGATACAGATGCGAATGTTAGTGACTCGGCAATTCGTAGAAAGCAAAAAACAACTATTGCTATGGATTATGGAATACTGGAATTAAACAGTACGTCCAAACTGCATCTTTACGGTACTCCGGGGCAAGAACGCTTCAAGTTTATGTGGCAGCTCATGATGAGTGATCTTGTGCATGATGCCGAAGCGCTAATTCTCATGGTTGATAACACCCGAAACGACCCTTTCAAAGATATCCGCTTCTATGTCGAGGAGTTTCGAGATTTTATTATTCGTCGTCGTCTGATTATTGCAGTGACCCACTCAGACATAGAAAGCGATCCTGATTATGATTATTACATGAGCGAATTAAAGGCAATGGGGCTTTTCACTACAGTTGTATTTATTGATGCTCGTGACCCCTCATCAGTCTTAAAGATTGTTAAAGAGCTGGTGGGTAGCCTAGAAAAAGGTATTGATTGGGAAGGCATGAGCAAACGTTTAGAAGTAAACAGTACAATGCCTGATTCTGATGATGATCTAGCTGAAGGAAAGAAACCAGAGTCGCAAGCGATAGATAATGTTTCACTTATGGATGCAGCAATGAATACCCGTGGCATTACGGGTGCAATGCATCTGGGAGCTGATCGGAAAGTGCTCAGTGCTAGTGTTAGAAACCAGAGTAATAAAGAACTGCTTCGTTCTATGGTTAACCTTGTAGCTGCACTGGAAAATAAAGCTGCTTTTATGGGGAGTATAGACGATCTTGTATTATGCGGGCCTAATCAAGAAACCTTATCTGTATTTGTTGAAAAAGAGCAGGCATTAGGTTTGTGTTCTGATCGAGGCTTAAGTTTGAATGTTGTGAAACAGCAAGCGTCAGATCTGCTGCAATGGAGCCATCAATGATTGAGCTACTGACACAGGTCGATAAGCCTGGGGTGATTGAATGTAGTATGGTTTTAAGTGGCAAAGAGGTTTTAGCATCCAGTTTTCCGGCTGAATATAAAAATCATGCAACAATCGGAAAGCAGGCTTTTATTTATGTGTTTTCTAATGTTGCAAAGATGCGAACAAAACATAATGAATCTCATCTTGAGATAGGCGATCGTCGTATTAGTGGCTATCAATTAAAGCCGGGGTTGATTTTAGTTTGCTTATCAGCAAAAAATTCCAATATAGCATTGGTACGAAAACATATTCGTGAAGTCCATACCGCTTTTTTAAAAGAGCAAGTTGCAAAGAAACTAACTTCCTGAGATTGATCACTCTTCCTTAAGTATGTATTTGATTTAGTACTGATTTTGAACAGCGGGGATGTTGTAAGTAATGGTTACCGGCTTAGCAAGGAAAGCATGCATGCAAAACTACAAGATCCTTTTTACAGGAGCGGTGTGTTCAGGAAAGTCTACAGCTATTCGATCGTTAAGTGATATTGAAACGCTGGATACTGATGCACGTGCCAGTGATGTTACGGTTCGCCGTAAGAAAAATACTACAATAGCAATGGATTACGGTGTGCTAGATCTGCATGATCAAGCACGGGTACACCTGTATGGTACTCCAGGCCAAGAGCGCTTTAGCTTTATATGGGAAATGCTGACGTGTGAATTTGCTCAAGATGCCATAGGGGTAGTGTTATTGGTGGATAACACCCGTAAAGACCCTTTCCGCGATATCCGTTTTTATGTCAAAGAATTCCGTGAGTATATTCAAAAACGTCGTTTGATCATTGCGGTTACTCATTCTGATGTAGAGCCCTCTCCTTCGATCCAAGCCTATCACGCCTGCATAAGGGAGATGGGGGTGATGGCAACCGTTATGTTTATTGACGCTCGCGACCCTCGTTCTGTTTTAGGGGTTGTTGAAGAGTTGATTTCCGCTGTAGAGCTTCACGTTCAATGGGATGAATTATGCGACCGTCTATTGGATGGCAATGGTTTCTCGCTAGATTTCTATAAGCCTATTTATGAAGAATCTATGTTAGATGCCGCGATGAATAAGCGTGGTGTTTTAGGAGCTATGCATCTTGATGAAAATCAAGAGATCCTCTGTTCAAATATTGACAGCTCTTCCCGTAAAACATTGCTAAAGAGTGTAAATAAACTTTCTAAGGCATTAGCAGAGAAAGCCGCTTTTATGGGCGAAGTGAGTAACATTGTTTTAACAGGTCCTAATGTCCAAACCCTTTCTATGTTTACCGATCAGGAACAGGCGCTTTGTTTATGTTCTGATAATGATATTTCTTTACCTGTTTTGAGGCAGCAGGCAAGTGATCTTCTGCAATGGAGTAAAGAAAATGAATATCTGGCGTGAAATGCAAGAGAAAGAGTTGATTCTGCAGGGATGTTTGATGTCGTCAGGTTCGATTAAGAAGTCCACGTTTCCAGAGGAATATAAAAAGCAATTAGCTGCAGCACGTCAGGCGTTACTCTATATATTTAAGAGCGCTGCTCAGCATAGCGAAGGCTACGACGAAGCACATATGGAAGTTGGTTATCATCATTATAGTGGTTATCAGCTTGATGCCAATACGATCCTGATTTGTTTTTGTGATTCAGATGCACGGCAGCATTATCTAAGAGAATTTATAGACGAAAACAAGCAACGTTTTTTAGCGCTACTCTCCACGTAATGAATCCTTATTTTACATAAGACTTGTCTAATTTTTGACCGCTAAACCCTTGAAGCGCTCCTCACTTGTCCCCATACCTCTGTTATAACGATAACTTTGTATCCCAAAAACACCCTTTGTGTTGTCAGGTACAGGTTCTTTAAAGGCTAAGTGGAGGTTGTATGCGTCCGGATAAATTTACATCCAAACTTCAAGAAGCGTTGGCTGATGCTCAATCATTGGCTGTTGGATTAGATAATAACTATATAGAACCTATTCACCTTTTAAGTGCGTTGATTGAACAGCAAGGAACAGTGCCACTGCTAGAACAAGCAGGTGCAAATGTTCATGCACTAAAAAACCAAGTTGATCAGGCTGTTCGGCAGTTACCTAAAGTTCAGAATCCTGATGGTGAACTGCGTTTCTCTCAAGATGTAGCACGGGTTTTCAACAAAGCAGATAAACTAGCTCAGCAAAAAGGTGATCAATATATCGCGAGTGAATTGATTCTGTTGGTTTTAGCAGAAGACAAATCTAGTGCTGGCAAATGTTTAAAAGAGGCGGGTGTTAATCCACAGAGATTGGATCAGGTTATTAATCAAATTCGAGGAGGGGAGTCAGTGCAGGACCCCAATGCAGAAGATAATCGTCAGGCTTTGGATAAGTACTGTATTGATCTTACCGAGCGTGCAGAAGCCGGTAAGCTAGACCCAGTCATTGGTCGGGATGATGAAATTCGTCGTACCATTCAAGTATTGCAACGCCGAACCAAAAACAACCCAGTACTCATTGGTGAGCCGGGTGTAGGTAAAACGGCGATTGTGGAAGGGCTGGCTCAACGTATTGTTAATGGCGAAGTACCTGAGGGCTTAAAGCGTAAACAAGTGTTATCCCTGGATATGGGGGCGTTGATTGCGGGTGCTAAGTTCCGTGGTGAATTCGAAGAACGTCTAAAAGCAGTGCTTAACGAGCTTTCCAAGCAGGAAGGGCAAATTATTCTCTTCATTGATGAGCTGCACACTATGGTGGGAGCTGGTAAAGGTGAAGGGGCAATGGATGCGGGTAATATGCTGAAACCTGCATTAGCACGTGGTGAGTTACATTGTGTTGGTGCGACTACCCTTGATGAATATCGCCAGTATGTTGAGAAAGATGCAGCTCTAGAGCGTCGTTTCCAAAAAGTGATTGTGGATGAGCCTGATGAGGAATCTACGATTGCAATTCTCCGTGGTCTAAAAGAACGTTATGAAGTGCATCATGGCGTTGATATTACGGACTCTGCGATCATTGCCGCAGCAAAGCTTTCTCAGCGTTACATCACCGATCGTCAGCTGCCAGATAAAGCCATCGATCTGATTGATGAAGCTGCATCCCGCATCCGCATGGAGATGGACTCTAAGCCGGAAAATATGGATCGTCTTGAACGCCGCCTTATCCAGCTAAAAATGGAACGTGAAGCACTTAAAAAAGAGAAGGATAGTGCAGCGCAACAGCGTTTGAAGGAGCTTGAAAGTACTATTTCTAATGTCGAGAAAGAGTTCGCTGACCTAGATGAAGTTTGGAAGGCGGAGAAACTCGCGCTGCAAGGTTCACAAAAGATTAAAGAAGCGTTAGATCAAGCACGTATCGAACTTGAAAAGCACACTCGTTCTGCCGATCTGCAGAAAATGTCAGAGCTTCAGTACGGTAAAATCCCTGAGCTGGAAAAGCAGTTAGTTGCGGCGTCAGAAGCGGAAGAGCAAGGTCAGCAAGAGACTAAGCTTTTACGTAACAAAGTTTCTGAGGAAGAGGTTGCAGAGGTTGTTGCGCGCTGGACAGGCATCCCTGTCAGTAAAATGTTGGAAGGTGAACGCGAGAAACTTCTTCGAATGGAGCAAGCGCTGCATGATCGGGTAGTTGGCCAAGAAGAGTCGGTTATCGCTGTCTCTAATGCGGTTCGTCGTTCTCGTGCGGGGCTAGCCGATCCTAACCGTCCAAATGGCTCTTTCCTTTTCTTAGGCCCTACAGGTGTAGGTAAGACTGAGTTGTGTAAAGCGCTCGCTAGCTTCCTGTTTGATACAGAGGAAGCGATGGTGCGTATTGATATGTCGGAATTTATGGAGAAGCACTCAGTCGCACGTTTAATTGGTGCGCCTCCAGGCTATGTGGGCTACGAAGAGGGGGGGTACCTTACCGAAGCTGTGCGACGTAAACCGTACTCTGTACTGCTGCTAGATGAGGTAGAGAAAGCTCATCCTGATGTCTTCAATATCTTGCTTCAGGTATTAGAAGATGGCCGCTTAACTGATGGCCAAGGCAGGACTGTCGATTTCCGCAACACTATTGTAGTGATGACATCGAACTTGGGCTCTGATCTGATTCAGAACTTTAGTGATGATGACGATTACCAGCTGATGCAGAGTGCTGTTATGGAAGCGGTTGGTACGCACTTCCGTCCAGAAGTAATTAACCGAATTGATGAAGTAGTAGTTTTCCACAGTCTTAAAAAAGATCAGGTGGCCGGTATTGCCAAGATCCAACTGCAGCGTTTGCAGAAGCGTCTCGCCGAACGTGATCTAAGTCTGACACTAACCTCAACAGCGATGGATAAGCTGGTGGATGTTGGTTTTGAACCTATCTATGGTGCTAGACCGTTGAAACGAGCGATCCAACAGTGGATTGAGAATCCATTAGCGCAGGAGATACTCTCTGGTCGTTATGCACCGGGTACTGAAATTGCGGTTGATGTTGAACAAGGCAGTTTTATTTTTCGTTGATCCGCAGATTTAGTTGTATTTTAGAAGAAGAGCCAGCTTTTTAGCTGGCTTTTCTTGTATAGGAGTCTTTGTGTGCTTCGAAATCTAGAACGGAAATATTTGCTGGCGTAAGTTAGTGAGGATTCTGCCTAGTTCTTTCTCAGCTAAAGGTTTATCTATAGAGGTCGATAAGTTCGGTTGAACTGACAATAGATCTAGGTCGTTCAAACTAAATGATTTAAACATCTGTTTGGTTGATTTTTGTTCTGTAGTGTATGCTCGAACAATAACTGAATAAGTCAGATTTTATAGGGGGATCTGTGAAGTATCAGTTGGTTGTTTGTATTGTTTTAAGTTTGAGTGCTTTTTCTGGAACTAATATTAAGGCTGCAGTGACAAAAGACATATTGGATTCAAGTATCCAGTACAAAGTTATACCGTTAAGTGTAAACCTTTCGAAGCAACTCAATGTAGGTCTCTATAGTGGTTATGCTCGCCCTTTACTAAAAAACCTTGCAGAAAGAAGTATTTATCGGATTAAAAATGGTTTTGAGCTGAGAGGTTTTTATAAATATAAAGGCCTGATTAACTCCTCAGATAGAAGAAAATCAATTCTGGGTTTTAAAAAAGAAGAGGGGGCGCAATGGGGGTATCTAACCACAAGTGTAGCCCCTCAAAGTTCAGCTAATGCCTTTATAGTACAGAGTGATCGTCGAGACTCGATTTATGCTCTTGTGCTGAAGGGAGTAAGGATCTGTTTGGTCAGCAAGGCTTCTGGGCTACCTGTTTGGGAAGAAGGAAAGTGGACGTTTGCTGGGAAACCCGGCTATTTTGAGTGTACTGGTTCAGCCCGAAGCAGTATTTTCAACGGTCGTTCTGAGTTCCCTCGATTACTTGGTCCTTATTATTCAGAAGGTGATACTGTATTAACATTCAGGAAACCACAGGAACTCAAGAAAGTTATTTTATCCCTGAAACGACAGTTTCCAGTGTTAACGGTACCAGCTTTGCCTAACTATGAAGAAGCTCAGCATTTTGTGTATCGCACATATTGATCCCGAAGGGTAACAATTCTAAAGTGTAGTTTGATTATTGATTGAGAGAACTACAGTGAGAATATTAACGATTGTACTTTTAGTTGGGCTGTTGTCCGCCTGTGCGGGGAAAACCGTACAGCAGGCACCACCAGTTCAACCGGAACCCAAGCCGATCAGTGTTCCCTATTCTACTAATTACCCATCCTCTCCTGTAGCTGATTATTTGCAGCCTCTTATCTATAACCTTTCGTTAGAACCGTATTACGACTTAGTTAATCCTAAAAGGATCGCGAACAGTTATGTTTTTGACAGGCAGATAGATGAGACTGATCCACGTAAGCTTGTATTTGCTTATAGATCTAAGTTTGATGATAGTTGGGCTTACGTTACCAGTGGAATAGGAAGAGTGCCGGTGGCCAACGTAATCTCTTTTAGTCATCCAAACTTTGGAAGTGGTTACGCGTTAGTTTTGCAGCAGTTCAAACTGTGCCTTGTGACACAGGCTTCTTCACCTCCTATGTGGCAAAGGGGGAAATGGGTTTTTCCTGTTCAGCCTGGTTACTTTGAATGTACCGGTTTGACGAATAAATCTATTTTTCAAATTGGATATGGATTACCAGGTGCTTTAGGTCCTTATTTTGGAGAGAAAGATACTGTCTTAGTATTTAAAGACTTAGGGCAATTGCAACAAATTTTAGTTGCTTTGAAAATTCAGTTTCCGTTACTCCAGATTCCAGAGGTATAGCAAGCGGCAGTTGTTATAGTGGTCTTTGAGCTAGATGTGATGTATGGAATAAATCTTTCAATTTCCCTATCGGATCAGCTATTCTGGAAGTGTAAACTTTGAAAGTAGAAGTGGATTCTTGGCCAGCTTAGAAAGCCAAAACCCTCTTAGATATTAGAAGGACTAGAGGTAGGATGAGTCAAATCAAAGTGCTAATCGTTGATGATGCGCGTTTTATTCGTGACCACGTTTCACGAATAGTGAAAGAGCATTTCCCTGAGTACCAAATCGATGCAGCGGAAGACGGTGACGACGGTCGTTCTAAAATGGAAGCGACTAATTACGATCTGATTTTATGCGATTGGGAAATGCCTGGTATGTCTGGCTTAGATCTTTTGCACTGGGCAAGGCAGCAGCAGCACTATAGTGATATCCCCTTTATCATGGTAACCAGCCGCGGTGAACGAGACTACGTTCTGAAAGCGATTCAGGCGGGTGTAAATGATTATATGGGTAAACCTTTTGAAGATTCACAATTGGTAGAAAAGGTTAAAAAGTACGTAGGAAAACGTTTTGAATCTAGCGCGGCGTCTCGTCGAAAAGCTGCTCAAATGCTTGCTGCGGGGAAAAGTGAATCAGCAGCAAAACAAACTAAAAAACCAAAAGGTTTAGCTCAATTACGTATATCTTCAGGCGTATTACGCTGTGCAATTAAAGACATCACCTTGCAGCAAGTAAAAGTTATGGTGAAACGTGAAGAAGGCATCCCAGTACTGCTTGAGCAAGTGGTAGTGGATATTGAGCAGACGAAGGGTGGCAAAGTTGCGCAGATGAACGGTTATATTAGTGGCTTATCTGCAAATGAGAGAAGCATTGAAACTACGTTTATCGGTGTTGATGTGCAGTTTATGGATAATGACCCAGAGAAGCTGGAAGTACTGACGAGCTATATCTCTAGTCTCGGCAAGAAATAACCTATTGTTATTCCCAATAAAGAAGGCTGCATAGTGCAGCCTTTTTTATTATAAAAGCAGTGCTTAGTAAAGCGCTTGCTCATCCTTAATAACATCGATCAGAACTTCCAAAAACAAGCGGTCCGCTTCGCTATGTTCTAGCGGGATCTTGATGTTAGTCGTCGCAGATAGCTTATCAGCAATCACCTGAGCCGCGTTTTCATCATTTAAGTGCTCACGCGCAATCTCTAAAGCTTTCTCGCTGATATCCGGCTCTACTAACACTTTACGGATAAAAGACATCAATTCGTTGATTACTCGCTCTTTGTTTTTAATCTCAGCGATACTCATAGGGATCTCCTGTAAACGTATATTCAGAGCCGATGAAGGGTAGTGTAGGGCTCTGTCCTGAGTTCTGTATAGCAAAACTATAACCTGATACTGAAATTGAGCATAGTATTTGACTGCAATCGCCCGTTATTCCGCAGGTGCAGCATGAATTTAGTTGAAAAAATAAGCACCTATGTGAGATAATTTCTGCCTCGAATTTTGAGGCCTTGAGTGCGTAGGACAACCCGAAGCTCAGGGAGACAGCTTTCTGAGGGCCGTTTCTCAAAGGTCTGTCGGTTGGGCGATCCCCAACACCGGCACACACCCGAACGTGAACCTACAGCTCTACCCCTGGAATGGTTCAGAGTGAGATCGCTAGAGATTCAACAAATATTGTCTAGTACAGGCACGTTCAACGTTACAGAAACAAAAACTGTTAATTTCGTCAGTAACGAGACACTGACGTCGTTAGAGGGTGAGAAAAGTGGAATTACTTTCAGGCGCAGAGATGACAATTCGCGCGCTTCGTGATCAAGGCGTTAAATACATCTACGGTTATCCAGGTGGTGCATTGCTGCACATCTACGATGCAATCTTTACGCAGGACGAAGTCGAACATATTTTGGTCCGTCATGAACAGGCTGCTACACACATGGCTGATGCTTACGCACGAGCTACCGGTAAAGCGGGTGTGGCGCTAGTTACGTCTGGTCCAGGCGCAACCAATGCAGTAACAGGTATTGCTACTGCATACACAGATTCTATTCCAATGGTGGTTATTACGGGTCAGGTTATGTCACACCTGATCGGTGAAGATGCTTTCCAGGAAACCGACATGATCGGTATTTCTCGTCCGGTAGTTAAGCACAGCTTCAGCGTGCAGCGCCCGGAAGAGATCCCTGAAATTATTAAGAAGGCATTCCACATCGCTGAAAGTGGTCGTCCAGGTCCGGTTGTAGTCGACATTCCTAAGGATATGACTACGCCTACAGAGCGTTACGAATACGAATACCCTAAGAGCGTAAAAATGCGTTCTTACAATCCGATCGCTAAAGGTCACACTGGTCAGATCAAAAAAGCAGTAGATATGCTTTTGGCTGCCAAACGCCCAGTTATCTATACAGGTGGCGGTGTAATCTTAGGTGATGCGAGTGCTGAGTTGATTGAGCTTGCTCAAGAACTTGGCTACCCAGTAACTAATACACTGATGGGCTTGGGTGGTTACCCAGGAACTGATAAGCAGTTTATTGGTATGTTGGGTATGCACGGTAGCTATGAAGCAAACATGGCGATGCACCACAGTGACATGATTTTGGCTGTAGGCGCACGTTTTGATGACCGTGTAACAAATGGTACAGATAAATTCTGCCCAACAGCTAAGATTGTTCATATTGATATTGATCCAGCTTCGATCTCTAAAACTATCAAAGCGGATGTGCCAATCGTAGGTCCAGCTCAGGCTGTTCTAAAAGAGATGCTAGAACAGGTTCGAGCGGCTAAGAAAGCGCCTTGTGCTGATAGCCTGCAAGCTTGGTGGGAACAGATCGATGAATGGCGTGCACGTCACGGTGGTCGCTACCGCACAGATGATTCTGAGCTAATGAAACCTCAGCAAGTTATCGAGATGCTTAGCAAAGTGACTAATGGCGATGCTTACGTTTGTTCTGACGTAGGTCAGCACCAGATGTTTGCAGCGCAGTACTACAAGTTTAACAAGCCAAATCGTTGGATTAACTCTGGTGGTCTGGGCACCATGGGCTTCGGTCTTCCGGCTGCGATGGGCGTTAAACTGAACTTCCCTGATGAAGAAGTAGTATGTGTAACAGGTGAAGGTAGTATCCAGATGAACATCCAGGAGCTATCTACCATTAGCCAGTACGATATTCCGGTTAAGGTTATCTGCTTGAATAACCAGTCTTTGGGCATGGTTCGTCAGTGGCAGGATATGAACTACGAATCTCGTCACTCTCAGTCTTACATGAAGTCTCTTCCAGACTTTATCAAGTTGGTTGAGTCTTACGGTCATGTTGGCATCCGCGTTGAGCGTCTTGAAGACCTTGAAGGTGCTATGCGTGAAGCCTTTGCAATGAAAGATCGTATGGTATTCATGGATATCGCAGTTGATCCGTTTGAGCACGTATACCCAATGCAGGTACCGCGTGGTTCTATGCGTGACATGTGGCTGAGCAAAACGGAGAGAACATAATCATGCGTCATATCATTTCTGTATTGATGGAAAACGAGCCAGGCGCTCTGTCTCGTGTTGTTGGTTTGTTCTCTCAGCGTAACTTTAACATTGAGTCTTTGACCGTTGCGCCAACTGAAGATGAAACATTGTCTCGTCTAACAGTGACTACGCTAGGTGATGACCGTGTTGTTGAGCAGATCACTAAACAGCTAAACAAGCTTATTGATGTTGTTAAGGTTGTTGACCTAACTGAAGGTGAACACCTTGAGCGCGAATTGATGATGATTAAGATGAAGGCGAACAATGGTACTGTTCGTGCTGAAATCAAACGTACTGCGGACATCTTCCGCGGCACTATCATTGATGTGACACCAAACACGTATACCGTGCAGTTGGTGGGTGCAAGCAGTAAGCTGGATGCCTTCATTGAAGCACTAGGTACTTCTAACATTATGGAAGTTGTACGTTCAGGTGTTTCTGGTATCGCACGTGGCGAGAAAGTTCTAACTTTGTAATTGCTTAGTTAGTCTGATTACTAAAGCCGCTTCTGGTAACAGAAAGCGGCTTTTTTATTGCAGGTAAGGATATGCTTTTAGAACTAGATAATATGGAAAAGTCAGATGTCTATCATGCGCTGACGCAAGTTGTGGTACCTCGCCCTGTGGCATGGGTACTCTCTTCTAATCAACAAGGTGCGCTCAATCTCGCGCCTTTTTCGTACTTTTCAGCGGTGTGTAGTGATCCACCATTGATCATGCTATCGATTGGTTCAAAGCCTGATGGTTCGCCAAAAGATACTTACGCGAATATTGCAGATACTGAAAAGTTCGTGATTCATATCGAAGGTTCAGATCTTGCGACTAAGGTGACCCATAGTTCCGTGACGCTGCCTAGGGGAGAATCAGAAATCGAGCTATGCGATCTGGAAACAGTAGAGGTTGAGGATTTTGGTCTACCCAGAATCCTAGGTCCTAAAATCGCTATGTCCTGTTCTCTATATCAGCAACAGGAGATTGGTAATGCTCCACAGCGACTGATCTTTGGCCGTATAGAGAAAATATGGTTGGATGACGCGGTTGTAGAAATGGATCAACAGGGCCGACCTAAAATTGATGCAGCGTTAGTGGATCCATTGGCACGTCTGGGTGGCTCGGATTACCAAACCTTCGGCGATGTGGTGACTGTGCCTAGACCTGCGTAAATCGTATACCTTAAGTTTTATTTAAGAACCTTAGGCTGCAAAAGATTGTTTGAGATCAGCAATCTTTTGTACCGAAATATCGACATCAACACGCAAGATACGGTCCGATGCACGGCGTTGATAGATGGAAGACTGTTCACTTCTGCGACGGTCAACGCCATTAAACTGAGTTGAACGGTGTTGTTCAATCCACTCTTCGGCATGTGTCAGGGTTGGTAGGTAAGGGCTAAGTTTACCAGTGCCTTTTTCATACCAGTAATAAATAAATTGGTAATCAGGAAAGTCTTTAATCAGTTTAGGCATGGCGCTTATGGTTAGTAGTAGATAAAAACTTAATCATACTGACCGAACCTTAACATAGTCTTACGTGTTAGAAATTAACCCTAATTTATTTACGGTAAATGGTTTCGATAAGGTGCCAGCCAAATTTAGTCTTTATTGGGCCATGTACTTCATGTAGTGGTTTTTTGAATACGACGTCATCAAACGGTTTTACCATATCGCCGCGACGAAATTCACCGAGATCACCTTGGCGTTTACCCGATGGGCATAGGGAGTATTTTTTGGCGAGCTTGCCAAAGTCATTGCCTAACTTAAGGCGCATTTTCAGCCTTTCCGCTTGGTCGCGGGTTTTAACCAATATGTGTCGGGCGCAAGCGCGGTTAGCCATGTTCTGCTCTCCTAAAATTTATAGGCTAATTTTACCGTAAAAAGGGTAGGACTGCAGGCTGCTGATCGTAGGCTAAGAAAAGGCGCTGATAAACAGCGCCTTTGAAAGATTTTAGTGGATAAGCTTATTAGCCCATCTGAGACTGAAGATAGTTTGGTAGGCCGATCTTTTTGATCAAACCTAGCTGTTTCTCCAGCCAGTAAGCATGATCTTCCTCGGTGTCTTCTAGAAGTTTCTCGAGAATTTCACGGCTGACATAGTCCTGCTCTTCTTCGCAGACTTTGATCGCGTCTTTAAGCTTCTTATCTACTTCATATTCAACGCGAAGATCTGACTCAAGCATTGAAGGAACGTCAGTACCGACTTTAAAACCATCACGGGTGGTCATGTCTGGCGTACCTTCTAAGAACAGCATACGCTCAATCAATGCTGCAGCGTGGCCTTTCTCATCATCAAACTCATGATCGATACGCTCGTACAGCTTATGTAAGCCCCAATCATCATACATACGGGAGTGAATGAAGTATTGATCCATTGCTGCTAGTTCCATCGCTAACAGGCCGTTTAGTGCGTCAATGACTCTTTGATTGCCTTTCATTGTCTTCTCCCGTTAAATCTGAGATTGCAGGTAGTTTTCGATACCTGCATTACTGATTAAGAATTGCTGAGTTTCGATCCAGTCTACGTGTTCTTCTTCGTATTCCAGAATATCTTCCAGCAGATCACGGCTGACGTAGTCTTGCGCCGTTTCGCAGTAAGCGATCGCTTCACGCAAAATTGTCAGTTGCTCCAATTGGAAATCCATATCACATTGCAGCATCTCTTCAGTATGCTCGCCGATGCGTAGTCGACCTAACTGTTGCAGGTTGGGTAGCCCTTCCAAAAACAGAATTCGCTCGATTAGATCGTCTGCCTGTTTCATATCTTTGATGGACTTTTTATAAGCTTTCCCGTTTAGTTCATCTAGGCCCCAGTTCTTGTACATACGTGCGTGAAGAAAAAACTGGTTGATTGAAGTGAGCTCACTTGTCAGGACCTTGTTCAGGTGACTAATGACTTGTTTGTCGCCTTGCATGGGGGATCTCCTTTAGTAATAACCGCCCAGCTATGTGTGGGTTAGCAATTTCAAAGTGATCAAGAGTCTAGTTTACAAAATGACTTAAATCAAAAAAATCCTTACAAAACAATAAGTTGCAAAGATTAATGCGTTAGATTCTCATTGCCATTCTGTATAATAAATAACCAGTTTTTTATTGTGTGATTTTTGAAAATAAATTTAATAAGTAAATCAATTAGTTGGCGAGTTATGAAGAGCATTCAATAATTGCAATTCAATGAGAATAATTTTCAACAAGATTCTCGTTAAATGTATTGAAAATTGCTTATTTGATAACTATTATCATTACCCGATTTAATTGAGATTGGTTATTGTTTCAATGTTCGTTTGTATTTGTGAAAATATTACCTGTAGTGATGTTCGTGATGCCGTAGATCAAGGCGCGCGAAGTGTGCGTGATCTAAACAAAGAGCTTGCCGTTGGTAGTCAGTGCGGTAAGTGTGTGTGCATGGCACGTAAGGTAATAAAAGAACACCTAGACGACATGGATTTCGATCTGGCAGTTCCTGCTTAACTTTCTCGCTTTAGTATCTCTACCGCTTCGGTCAGCGTCTCTGCAATCGGAGCGTCCAGCTTTAGATCCAGAAGTGGATCTGCTCTCGTTACCCCAATCGTTAAAGAACAGATCGGCTTTCCCCATTCATGGGCTCGTTTGCAGAATCGATAGCCTGAATAGACCATCAAAGAACTACCAACACTTAGTAAGCCATCGGCATCTTCTAGTGCATCCAAGGCACTAAACACACGTTCTTTCGGGACGTTATCACCAAAATAGACAACATCCGGTTTTAAAATTCCGCCACACGCTTGGCACTCAGGTACAGAGAAATCTTCAAATAGATGGGTTTCTAGATCGGCATCACCATCGGGACGAACGGGAGCTTCAGGGATCTCGAAATGGGGGTTGATCGCTTCAGTATGCCTGTGGATATCTTTACGATCGTAATTCTGTGCACAACTCATGCAGCTGACTCGATCAGATCGACCATGAAGATCGATAACGGCTTGGCTGCCGGACTTCTGGTGTAAGCGGTCGACATTCTGTGTGATCAGTAAACGAATAAATCCCATGGTTTCTAGCTCAGAGAGCGCTGTGTGAGCCGCGCTCGGCTTGGCATCCCTTATGGCAGGCCAACCGATCAAACTGCGTGCCCAGTAGCGCTGACGGGCGTAGTGGCTCTCCATATACTCTTTATGCTGGGTCGGGGCAGAGTGCTGCCAGTTACCTTTGGCATCTCGGTAGGCGGGAATGCCCGAATCTGTACTTACACCAGCCCCCGTTAGGACAACAAGGTTGGGGTAAGAGCGAATAAATTCGGCAAGTTGCTGAGCTTCTGACATAGGTTATTCACAAAGGCAAAGAATGCTATCAGTGTAACCCATTTTAAGGTGAGGCGACTTAAACAAAAAAGCCGCGCTTTTCAGCACGGCTTTTTAGTTTTAAAGCTTTTTAATTTGGCAGATTATGCGCCAAATTTAGCTTTAGCTTCGATACGACGACGGTGCAGAACTGGCTCAGTGTAACCGTTTGGCTGTACGCAGCCTTCGATTACTAGTTCGCACGCTGCTGCGAATGCAACGCTGTCTTCGAAGTTGCCAGCCATTGGGCGGTATAGAGGATCGTTTTCGTTCTGACGATCTACTACTGCAGCCATGCGCTTAAGCGTTTCCATTACCTGCTCTTCAGAACAGATACCGTGGCGCAACCAGTTAGCGATGTGCTGGCTAGAGATACGTAGTGTTGCACGGTCTTCCATTAGGCCAACATCGTTGATGTCAGGCACTTTAGAACAACCAACACCTTGGTCGATCCAGCGAACAACGTAACCTAGGATGCCCTGTGCGTTGTTGTCTAGCTCTTCTTGGATCTCTTCAGCAGTCCAGCTTGGGTTAGCTTCAACTGGTACAGTTAGGATGTCGTCTAGGTTCGCGCGATCGCGTACTTTCAACTCGTCCTGACGTGCGAATACGTCTACCTGGTGGTAGTGAGTCGCGTGAAGAACAGCGGCTGTTGGAGATGGAACCCATGCAGTGTTAGCACCAGACATTGGGTGGCCGATCTTAGCTTCAAGCATGTTAGCCATCTGATCAGGGATTGGCCACATACCTTTACCGATCTGAGCGCGACCCTGTAGGCCACATAGAAGACCGTTGTCTACGTTCCAGTTCTCGTAAGCACCGATCCATGCAGCAGCTTTCATGTCGCCTTTGCGGATCATTGGGCCAGCTTCCATAGATGTATGGATCTCGTCACCTGTACGGTCTAGGAAACCTGTGTTGATGAATACAACACGCTCTTTAGCAGCGCGGATACACTCTTTCAGGTTAACTGTTGTACGGCGTTCTTCATCCATGATGCCCATCTTCATAGTGAAGCGTTCTAGGCCAAGCATGTCTTCGATACGAGCGAATAGTTCGTTAGCGAAAGAAACTTCTTCTGGACCGTGCATCTTAGGTTTTACGATGTATGTAGAACCTGTAGTTGTGTTGCTGAATTTACCTTTACCTTGCATATCGTGCATAGAGATAAGGGTAGTTACAACACCGTCCATGATGCCTTCAGGAACTTCGTTGCCATCTTTGTCTAGTACAGCTTCGTTAGTCATTAGGTGACCAACGTTACGTACGAACATCAAGCTACGGCCTTTAAGTGCAAGGTTAGAACCGTCTAGTGCAGTGAACTCACGGTCAGCGTTGATAGAACGAGTGAAAGTCTTGCCGCCTTTAGTAACTTCTTCTGTTAGGTCGCCTTTCATCAGACCCAACCAGTTACGGTAAACAACAACTTTGTCAGCGCCGTCTACAGCAGCAACAGAGTCTTCACAGTCCATGATCGCTGTTAGAGCAGCTTCCATCACGATATCTTTGATGCCTGCAGCATCGTCTTTACCGATCTGGCTTTCACGGTCGATCTGTACTTCGAAGTGCAGACCGTTGTTTTTGAATAGGATAGAAGTCGGAGCAGCTGTTTCACCAGTGTAACCGATCAACTTTTCTGCTTGTGCTAGCGTAGTTTCGCTGCCATCGCGCATTACAACAACAAGTTTGTTGTCTTGGATGCTGTAGCCTGCAGAATCTTTGTGAGAACCTGCCGCTAGTGGAGCCGCTGTGTCTAGGAAAGTACGTGCAGCTTCGATAACTTTAGCGCCACGAGCTGGATTGTAAGAAGCAGACTTCTCAGCGCCGCCTTCTTCAGATACTGCGTCAGTACCGTAAAGCGCGTCGTATAGGCTGCCCCAACGTGCGTTAGCTGCGTTAAGTGCGAAACGAGCATTCATTACAGGTACTACTAGCTGAGGACCAGCCATTGTCGCCATTTCTGGGTCAACGTTTGAAGTAGTCGCTTCGAAATCTTCGCCTTCTGGCAATAGGTAACCGATCTCAGATAGGAAGCCTTTGTATGCTTCTAGATCGAAAGCCTGACCTTGACGCTCACGGTGCCATGCATCGATCTGCTCTTGGATAGCATCACGCTTAGCTAGTAGGTCACGGTTCTTTGGCGCCAGGTCGTGAACGATGGCATCAAAGCCAGCCCAGAACTGTTCGCTAGTTACGCCAGTGCCTGGCAGTGCTTCGTTGTTAACGAAATCGTATAGAGCCTGTGCAACCTGAAGACCGCCACTCTGTACTCTTTGACTCATAATGAATTGCCCCAGTAAATATTCTGCCAGCTCCGGTGCGAGGCTACCGGTAGCTGAGTGAATGATCGCTGTCGATTAATTTGCAGCTAAATTTGTGCATCGCACAGTAGCGCAATGGTGTCTTATTGTCGCCTAAGTCGACCCAAAAGTATGATAAATGGGCCTTATATTCGGTATAAATTGAGCGAATGGCTGCGGTATTAGCTAAGGTTAAGTATGAAATGATCATCTAAGTTGTGTGGGAATGTCCCTAAGGTGGTGTCTATGACCTTATTTGATCGTGATCTCCTCGTGAAAGGGCTAAGGCCTTATATTGAAACGGGTTTTGGGATACCGAGCGAAAGTGTTCGCACGTATTTAGCCTGTTATGGCTTGTTGGATATCGCTGAAAAATCCAATTATCGGATTGGTCGTATAGCGCTCGATGAGGTCTCTGTGACCCTGCAATCCTTCTCGGTTTTAGACCGTTCCCGTAACCGCGGCACGGTTGTGTTAGTGCATGGTTATATGGATCATGTTGGCTTATATCAGCACCTGATTGATGACCTCATAAAAAGCGGCTTTGATCTGCTCTGTTACGATTTGAGTGGTCATGGTTTATCCGATGGCGATCCGCTGGCAGTGGATGATTTTCAGCACTATGCGACTCAGCTAGCGGAGCTTCTTGCGAAATTAGATCAGGAGCTATCTTACCCCGTTCATTTAGTTGGTCAGAGCACAGGTGGGGCGGTGGTGATGGCGCATCAGCTGTTGTTTACCGATCAAACCATGCCTTCATTGGGTGAGCGAGTGTTGTTGGCACCCTTAGTAAGACCAAGTCTATGGCGCAGCATACAGCGCAAATTTCGCTGGCTGAAATACGTATTACGCCGGGTACCAAGACGTTATAGCCAAAACTCTCATGACGATGATTTTATTCGCTTTCTACGGGAAGGGGATTGTTTGCAGCACCGCGAAATCCCTGTGAGTTGGGTAGGTGCTATGTTGGCGTGGGGGGATTGGATAGAAGCGCATCTGCCTGTGTCAGGGCGCATCCATATGATTCAGGGAACCCTCGATAGTACGGTCGATTGGCAGCACAATATGGCTGTATTGGGCAGGCTTTATCCCGAGATGGAGTTAACGTTGATTGATGAGGCGAAACATCATCTGGTGAACGAAACACCGCAATACCGGGATCAGGTGTTCAATCAGATTGATTCGATATTTAAACGCTGGGAAAACGAAAACGGGCAGCCCTAGGGCTGCCCGTTTTGATCAAATCAGATCAACTTAGAACAAACGACGGCAGCGGATTGTGCCTTCGATCTGCTTCAAGTTTTCTAGTGCTACAGAAGAGCAATCTGCATCAACGTCTACCACTACATAACCAACTTTCTCGTTAGTCTGTAGGTACTGACCGCTGATGTTAACGCTGTTTTCAGAGAATACAGTGTTGATAGCAGACATAATGCCAGGCACGTTGTTGTGTACGTGAAGTAGACGGTGAACGTGTGGGTGCTCTGGTAGAGCTACTTCTGGGAAGTTAACAGACGTGATAGAAGAACCGTTATCACTGTACTTGATCAACTTCTCAGCTACTTCGTAACCGATGTTTTCCTGAGCTTCCATCGTAGAACCACCTACGTGTGGAGTTAGGATTACATTGTCGTACTCACGTAGTGGTGAGATGAATTCGTCATTGTTAGTACGTGGCTCAACAGGGAACACGTCGATAGCCGCGCCTAGTAGACGACCAGAATCTAGTGCTTTACATAGCTCATCGATTACAACAACAGTACCGCGAGCAGCGTTCAGGAAGATAGAGCCTTGTTTCATCTCAGCGAACTGAGCTTCGCCCATCATATCTTTAGTAGCTGGTGTTTCTGGTACGTGTAGAGAAACGATGTCACTCATGTTTAGAAGCTCTTTCATAGAGCCAACTTGAGTTGCGTTACCTAGCGGAAGCTTAGTGACTACATCGTAGAAGTAAACGTCCATACCCATCGCTTCAGCAATAACGCTTAGCTGAGAACCGATGCTACCATAACCTACGATACCTAGCTTCTTGCCACGGATTTCGTAAGAGTTTTTAGCAGACTTCTGCCACTCACCACGGTGAGCTTTAGCGTTTTTCTCTGCAACACCGCGAAGCAGAAGAATTGCTTCAGCGATCACTAGCTCTGCTACAGAACGAGTGTTAGAGAAAGGTGCGTTAAATACCGCAACACCACGCATCGTAGCGGCTTCCAGATTTACCTGGTTAGTACCGATACAGAAGCAACCAACAGCTACCAATTTTTCAGCAGCTTCAAATACTTCTTCAGTTAGCTGAGTACGGGAACGGATACCGATGAAGTGAACGTCCTTAACACGCTCAATCAACTCTTCTTCTGGTAGAGAACCAGTTAAGAATTCGATGTTGGTGTAACCATTCTGATTAAAAGTGTCCACCGCAGATTGGTGTACGCCTTCCAGAAGCAAAATTTTGATTTTGCTTTTATCGAGAGAGGTTGTTTGGCTCATGGTGTGCAGCTCTTTAATTTGCGTGGCTTTTTCTAGTATCTAGGAGGGCCACAGGTTTAAACGCTTTAAAATTAAGCGCGAATATTAGCACAGCCAAAGTTGAAAAGGATGAATGATAAGCTCAGATTGGCGGAAAAATATTCATCTTGAGATGAGATGGATTGTATAAAGGGGATGTTTGGAGGGAAAAGGCTTCTATATTGAGATTATAGAAGCCTTGCTTTTCCTTAGCCGTAGAAGCAAAGGTAAGCAGTTGCTTGCTCAACTTTAAGCTGGAAGCTCTGGTTCGCTGCAACTTTAAATTCAGTGCCTGTTGGGAAAGACTGGAACTCTTCGCTGCCAGGTAGTTTAACGATCAGCTCGCCGCTAACTACTTTCATTAGTTCGTCTTCGCTTGTGCCGAATTCGTATTCGCCTGGTGCCATTACGCCAGAAGTTACTTTACCTTCGCTGTTTTCGAAGCCGATAGATTTTACTTTGCCGTCAAAGTATTCGTTTACGTTCAGCATGTTTGATCTCCTAAAATTTGCGCGAATCATAAAATTAAATGCTAATCGCTGCAAATTTCAGGATTTAATCGGACTGTTTTCCAAAACAAAATCGACAAAGGTTTGATTGGCCTGAGATAGATAGCCATCTTTACGCCACGCGATTGAAAGGTCCAGCCAGACCGGTTTTGTGAAAGGGCGCGCCACTAATCCAGGTTCATCTTCGATCACCATCGCCATCAGAGTTGAGATGGCATAGCCCTGTTTTACAATCGATTTAATCAGAGGGATCAGGTTAGTCTCGAAACTGATCTTGGGCGTGATACCCGCCTGTGCCGCCAGATCATCGACTACATTGCGGTGGAAAAATCCGGTATTAAACATCACCAGTTCCTCCGCAAATAGTTGCGAATATTCAACGCTTTCTAAACTGGCAAAGGGGTGGTCGAGCGGAGAGATTACCATCATCTGCTCTTGCAGAAAGACTTTGGATTCTAGGTTCTTACTGGGGATAGATTTATCTACGATAACTGCTAGATCGAGTTCCCCTTGCTCTAAAAGTCGTTGCAGTTTGCCAGCGCCGCCATCAATAACGGTTAATGTCAGTTGTGGATAACGATGCCGAAACGCCATCAAAATAGGCGGGAAATAATAAGAGCCAAGCATGCTTGGAATGCCTACGCGCACTTCGCCTTTGAGTAAGCCTTTCAGCTCTTGCATCTCCAAAATGGCATCTTCGGTAGCCTGCAATATCTTATTGGCGTGGCGATAAAGGTGTTCACCTTCATCAGTCAGGCTGATTTTACGATCGTATCGATGTAGAAGTTTTAGATCTAACTCTTCTTCTAGCTTTCTGATCGCCATACTCATCGCAGGCTGTGCAATGTGTAGCTTTTCAGCGGCTTTAGTGAAGCTGTTTAGATCGGCAACGGTTTTGAAATAGCGTAGGTGTTTTATATCCATCATCATATTTTCTTATGAAGGCTATAAGAAGTATATATTTTTATGATGGCTTTGCGATTGCTAGTCTTCCACCACGAATGAGAGGTGGAACATGATCGAAGCAGGTACAAGTCAATTTTGGCGCGCAACTATGGCCTTATGCATAGGCTCTTTTATGGTGTTTGCCAATCTCTACATCACGCACCCTTTGCTACCGATGTTGGCTGAGGAGTTTGAGATTAGCCCACTATTAGCCAGTTGGAGCTTAATGGTGACTACTTTGACCTTAGGTTTGTCTCTGTTGGTGTTTGGCCCCCTATCTGATGCCCTTGGGCGCACGCGTTTGATGCTTATGACTATGTGCGGGGCAGTGCTTTGTAGTTTTGTATTGTCACAGGTATCTGACTTTACGTGGTTGCTGTTCTGGCGAGCATTGCAAGGTATTTGCTTAGCAGGTTTGCCGGCTATCGCGATCGCTTATATGGGCGATGAGTTCACAAAGAAAGGGTTAATTGCCGCAGTCGGTTTGTATATCAGCGGTAACACTTTAGGGGGCATTGGTGGGCGTCTTATTGGTGGCTTTGCCGGTGAACTGTTTGGCTGGCAGGAAGCATTCGCCTTGATGACTTTTATTAGCTTCTTATGTCTATGTTTGTTTGTCTGGTTGTTACCGCCATCAGAGAATTTCAGCGCAAGAAAGATCGTGCCAACACAGATGATGAAAGATGCCTATCAGCATCTTTCCAACCCTCTGTTGTTACTCGCTTATATTGTTGGTGGACTAAATTTCTTTATCTTTATCAACCAATACAGCTATGCGACATTTTTGTTGGCCGATGAGCCCTATTACCTATCGGCGGGTGTGCTTGGCTTACTATTCCTGACGTACCTGAGCGGTACGGTGGGAGCTGCGTTCTCCGGGCGTATTGCCAAAAATATACCGCAGCCGTTAGTCATGGCTATGGGGATCATTGTCTTGATGGCCGGTACGCTGCTGACTCTGCAGGGCAGTTTATGGGCGATCATTTTAGGCTTCTTGGTCAGCGCCTTTGGTTTCTTTTTAGCTCATTCCTGTGCAAGTAGTTGGGTTAGCCATACTGCGCTGCACGCTAGAGCGACAGCATCGTCTATTTATCTGGTGTTCTACTATCTGGGGGCTAGTAGCGGTGGTTTCTATTTAGATCCGTTTTGGCACTCGTGGGGCTGGGATGGAGTGGTCTTTGGATCGTTGGTTATTCTGCTGATTACTTTGCTATCCAGTTTAATGCTCTACTATAAAACCAGCGTAAAACTGGAGCGCTGTGCGGCAGGGGGGTAAACTTCACCCCACGATAATTAAAGGAGTACCTATGAGCTATCAACACAGTAATGTCGACGGAGATTTGGTAAACCTGCCAACAGGTAAAGTGATTTGTGTCGGTCGTAACTATGCCGATCATGCTGCAGAGCTGAATAATCCAATACCTACCGAGCCTATGTTGTTTATCAAACCCGCTACGAGTGTGGTTGATATGACTCAACCGTTTACTGTGCCGCAAGGGCATGGTTCTGTTCATTTTGAAACGGAGATGGCGATTCTTATTGGTTCTAAACTGAGCAATGCTTCTGAAGAGGAAGCGAAAGCGGCAATTAGCGGCGTGGGCTTAGGTTTAGATCTAACTTTGCGTGATCTTCAAGGAAAGCTAAAAGAGAAAGGCCATCCTTGGGAGAAAGCGAAAGCGTTTGATGGTTCGTGCCCTCTCTCTCCTTTTGTTGCTCCAAGCGCAGTTGCCGATCTGCAAGATGTAGAGATCAAGCTGACCGTGAACGGTGAGATCCGTCAGCAGGGAAACAGTGCAGCTATGTTGAATCAAGTGTTGCCGCTACTTAGTCATGCCAGTGAGTTCTTTACCCTAGAACCGGGTGATGTAGTGTTAACCGGCACACCTGCGGGGGTCGGCCCAGTAGTACCTGGAGATAAACTGCAGGTAGAGCTGACAGGTCTTCTTTCCGTTACAACAGAAGCCGTGTAATAAGTGAAAAGCTTCGTTCTGTTTCTTGCGTTATTTAGTATGCTATATACCTTACCTGCGGCGGCAGTCGATCCTGCGGTTCGCTGGCAGCAGCCTGAATTTATTCTGCAGGCTTTTAAAGAGGTGGCGCTGCGCAATGAATACAGTCTTCAAGGGCGTATGGTTAGACGCTGGAATAAACCAATACGGGTGTGGTTGGATCACCAAGTGCCTGACGCTGAGGTACACACCAGTTTGGTAAATATGCACCTCAAGCACCTGTCTGAGATCACCGGTTTATCGATTAAGACCGTAAGTCGTAAACAGGACGCTAACCTGATTATGGTTTTCACTAAGCAGTCTTTGTGGAAACGTCAGGTGAGTGAACTCTTTGGTAAGCGTGCGGAAAAGATCGTCCATGGCGCGGTTTGCATGGCTAACTTCCGAGTGAATGGCCGTCATGAGATCGATCAGGCGGCGGTGATTATTCCAGTTGATCAGGCAAGGATGCATGGCAAATTAGTTACCTGCATTGTCGAAGAGATCACACAGGTGATGGGCTTGCCAAACGATTCGGACAAGGTTTTTCCCTCTATCTTTAATGATCGTACTCCAGAGACACTGCTGTCCGGTTTAGATTACCTTTTGCTCAAGCTGCTCTATCAGCCGGTTCTTAAACCGGGTATGACTGAAGAGCAAGCTTTACCTCTGTTGAAGAAAGTTATCTCAGAATGGCAGAGTGACGGTACGATTCAATCAGCTCATAAAATTGTTAAGCGCGGAGAACTCTATCCGCTGCTCGGTTATTAAGGAATTTGTATGTCATTTTTGTGGATAAAAGTCTTTCATATTCTTGCGATGACCAGTTGGATGGCAGGTATCTTCTACCTTCCACGTATCTTTGTTCATTACGTTGAAGGGCGTGAAGCAGGACAGGATGTTGCTCGATTAGAGATCATGGCCGGTAAGCTTTATGGCTTTATGAGCATTATGGCGATATTTACTTTAGGCCTAGGTTTATGGCTGATGTTTGGTTACGGTATTGGCGGTGGCTGGATGCATGCAAAACTGACGTTTGTCGGCTTGCTGATCGGCTATCACTTCTGGTGTAAAGCGTACTTAAACAAAATGAGAGCAGGAACTTTAGACCGCAGTGGTCGTTATTTCCGTCTGTTTAACGAGCTACCGTTACTGATCTTTATTCCGATTTTGATCTTTGTTGTCGTAAAACCGTTCTAATTCAGAACGAATGGAACAGATGTTGGTAACTTAAGCTTTGTGCTTTGCCAGCGTTTGTTCAACGCGAGCGGCGAGTCGCTCAGCTCTCTCTTGAAGTTGTTCAACTTCATTGGTGAAAAGGTCCATCTCAGGACGTGTAGGGATAAACCTTACTTCCTCTTTTACAAACTCATCCAAGTTGTGGATAAAGCTAGAAGCGCTGTTTTTATACCACTGAGCTTTCCAAGCTGTGTACAGAGCTACTTGGTGTGCAGGCAAATCGCCAATTACATCACCTAGCATCGCTTCCCAATCTATTTGAGCATCGCTCAGAATCTGCTGGAAGCGGGTAGCTAAAGCGCTGTCACCGCTGACCTGAACCGTCTTACCAAACATCGCATCAGACTTATCTTTGCTGGTTAGCAGAGTGATAAAATCGGCGGCGTTACCACGAAGCGTGGTGGTCGGTTCATCGTTGTAAACCGATTGGATCTGAAGGCCATCGGCATTAGGCAGTAGGTATAGGTTTAGTGCAGGTGAAGTGCACTCGATCGCAATCACTTTGCCAGTGAGGCGCTCAAGATGTTGCAGGGTAACCGGGTCACGTTTGAGCAGTTGGTTGCATACCGTTTCTGCAGTCGTGAATAGGGTAGCTTGAAGCATCTCGAGCATGGGTTAGATCCTAAAAAGCGATTAAGGCTTGATACCAGTATGTAGTGCTACGATACCGCCAGTCATATTCTGGTAGCGGCAGTTTGTCAGACCCGCATTCTGCATCATGCCTTTCAGTGTTTCCTGATCAGGGTGCATGCGGATCGACTCAGCCAAGTAGCGGTAGCTATCAGCATCGCCTGCAATTGCAGAACCCATGTGCGGTAGGATATTGAACGAGTAAAAATCGTACGCTTTAGTTAGCAGTGGGTTATCTGTTTTAGAGAACTCCAATACCATCAATTTACCGCCTGGCTTAAGTACACGTGCCATAGAGCGTAGCGCTGCATCTTTATCGGTTACGTTACGCAGGCCAAATGCGATTGTGATCACATCGAAGGTGTTATCAGGGAATGGCAGGGCTTCAGCGTTTGCTTGAACAAATTCAACGTTACCTGTTACGCCTTTATCCATTAGCTTGTCACGGCCAACTTTCAACATAGAGTCGTTGATGTCAGCAAGAACAACTTTACCGGTAGGACCTACAAGGCGAGAGAAACGCATGGTTAGATCGCCGGTGCCACCAGCGATATCTAGTATCGTGTTACCTGTACGAACGCCACTTTGTTCAATCGTGATGCGTTTCCAAAGACGGTGAACGCCACCGGACATTAGATCGTTCATCAGATCGTATTTGCCAGCAACACTGTGGAAGACATCAGCAACACGCTGTACTTTTTCCTCTTTTTTGACGTTTTCATAGCCAAAGTGAGTGGTGTTGTCGTTGTGTTGATCTGCCATATCCGGATGTCCTGAAAATCTTAGATTAGAGGGGGATTTTAACCTTATCTGCTGAAATTGTCTGCGATTGAAAAGGGATTATTTTAGGTAGAACTGACGTAGAAATAAAAAAGGGCTATTAATGAATAGCCCTTTTAAGTGTTTATTAACGATGTGGAAAGCTTATCGGCCGATAGCGATCATGCCGCCATCGCGTGATTCGCCAGCATCAGCTAGTTTCTGAAGATACTCTTGCCAATACTGATCGTAATTGTAGGCAAGGTCATGTAAGCAGTCCCACGTATAGATGCCGCTGTCATGACCATCATCAAACACAATCTTTAGAGCGTAATTGCCGCTAGGGATCAGCTCTTTAATGCCCACATGCTTTTTACCTGTTTGCAGCACGCCATTGCCGATACCATGGCCGCGTACTTCAGCAGATGGGGAGTGCACGCGTAGGTACTCGGCACTTAGCTCAAAGGTTTTATCCTCATAGCTTAATTCCAGCGTGCGAGATTTCTTGTGCAGCTTAATCTGAGTCGGTAATGGTGCTTTAGACATCATCTAACTCCCTAATTAAAGGATCCAAATTACAGGATATAGTGGCTTAGGTCTTCGTCTTTGCTTAGCTCGCTAAGCTGCTGATCAACAAAAGCTTTGTCTACTTTGATAGTCTGACCAGAGCAGTCTGATGCAGCAAAAGAAAGCTCTTCTAGTAGACGTTCCATCATTGTGTGTAGACGACGTGCACCGATGTTTTCTGTGCTTTCGTTTACTTCAAATGCCAGTTCAGCGACACGATGAATACCTTCATCAGTAAACTCAACACTCACGCCTTCAGTGCCAAGTAGCGCTGTGTACTGATCAGTCAGCGACGCATTTGGCTCTTTCAGAATACGGCGGAAGTCTTCTGGTGTTAGAGCGTTTAGCTCAACACGGATAGGCAGACGACCTTGCAGCTCTGGGATCAAGTCAGATGGCTTAGCCAAGTGGAATGCACCGGATGCGATAAACAGAATGTGGTCTGTTTTGATCATGCCGTATTTGGTGCTGACTGTGCAGCCTTCGATTAGCGGCAGTAGGTCACGCTGTACACCTTCACGAGATACGTCACCGCTGCTGTTAGAGCCGCCTTTGCAGACTTTATCGATCTCATCTAGGAAGACGATACCGTGCTGTTCAACTAGCTCAACTGCAGATTGTTTCAGCTCATCTTCTTTAACAAGGTTAGCTGCTTCTTCATCAGTTAGGGCTTTAAAGGCATCTTTGATCTTCAAACGGCGAGATTGCTTCTTACCACCGCCCATGCCAGAGAACATGCTTTGCAGTTGGTTAGTCATCTCTTCCATGCCCGGAGGCGCCATGATCTCAACACCCATCTGTGGCTGAGCCACTTCGATGTCGATCTCTTTATCGTCTAATTGGCCTTCACGTAGTTTCTTACGGAATACCTGACGCGTAGCGCTGTCTTCGCGAGTAGGTTCTTCGCCAAAGTTTGCAGGACGTGCTGGTGGTAATAGGGCATCAAGAATACGCTCTTCTGCTGCTTCTTCAGCTTGGAAGCGTACTTTATCCATCTCCTGCTCACGCAGCATCTTGATCGACATATCAACCAAGTCACGGATGATGGTTTCTACGTCACGACCAACATAACCGACTTCGGTAAATTTAGTCGCTTCAACTTTGATGAACGGTGCGTTAGCTAGTTTTGCTAGACGACGTGCGATCTCAGTTTTACCTACACCAGTAGGACCGATCATCAGGATGTTTTTAGGGGTTACTTCAGTACGCATCTCATCATCAAGTTGCATACGACGCCAGCGGTTACGAAGTGCGATAGCTACTGCGCGTTTTGCTTCGTCTTGGCCGATAATGTGACGATCCAGCTCGGATACAATTTCACGTGGTGTCATGTTAGACATTTTTAGCTCCTGTGGCTGGATTACTGAACTGAATCAAGTTCTTCGATAGTCAGGTTGCCGTTGGTAAATACACAGATACCAGCAGCGATATGTAGGCTCTTCTCAACAATATCTTTAGCAGAAAGCTCAGTATTGTCGGTTAGGGCGCGTGCAGCAGCCAAAGCGAAGTTGCCGCCAGAACCAATAGCGATAACGCCATCTTCTGGTTCAATAATGTCGCCGCTACCCGAGATTAGGTACGTTTTTTCTTTGTTAGCAACCAGCATAAGTGCTTCAAGTTTGCGCAGCACACGGTCACCGCGCCACTCTTTCGCTAGGCTTACAACGGCATTGAAAATGTTGCCTTGGTGTTTCTCTAGCTGAGCTTCAAAAAGATCAAGTAGGGTAATTGCGTCAGCGGTACTGCCGGCAAAACCGGTAATTACATCGTGCTTAGGCAGAAGGCGAACTTTACGTGCAGTGCCTTTCATTACAGTGTTGCCTAGCGATACTTGGCCATCACCGCCTACAACTACTTTATCGCCACGACGTACGGATACTATCGTTGTCATTATCTGCTCCTAATGGGAGTGAATCTTAAACAGTGCGCTATAAATCGATGAAGCGTATTGCACTGTTTCTTTATAGGTTTAAAGAAAGATGGTGACTAAGAGATGAATTTCAAGGCTGTAAAAACAAAAAGCCCATCGACTTAAGGATGGGCTTTTAGCTTTTACTGTTTGATTCGCAAAGGCTGGATATTTTGCTGAACCAATTTGTCGTAGGCTTTAGATAAGCGCGAGCGGTTATCGAATGGGCCGACACGCACCCGATACCATTGGGTGCCGTCTTTACTGGTGCTGATATTGGTGTGGACGTTTGGCAGTCCAAGTAGTATCAACTGAGCGCGCATTCTCTCGGCATCGGCTTTGGCCTTAAATGAGCCGGCTTGTAACAGATACTTATGCTGAGTTTTGGCATCTTTCGGCGTGGATTTATACACATCCTTAGGTGCTTCAACTTCGCTCTCTTTAAGCATTTCGTAAAATTCGAAACGGCTCTTATCAGTTGACGCTGTCGACTTCTCAACCACCGGTGCCTGACTTTTAACTGGCTTTGATGGAGCTGGTTTCGGCTTTTCAGTCGTCTGAGAAGGCTTAGGCTTGCTGTTGGCCAGTGGCGTGCTGGCTTCGCCAGGATCAACCTTAGTTAGGTTATATAAACCGTAACCAAGGCCGCCCAGCAGCAATAAGGTTAACGCCAGTAGCCCAGTAGGAAAGCGCTTTTTCTGCTTAGCAGGGGCTCTCTTTGGGGCAGGCTTAGCGCGGCTAGCTGAAGCTTTACCACGCTTGGTTTTGGCGTAATCCTTACGAGATGCCATCTACTTACATTTGCTCCGGTGCAGATACGCCTAGTAGATCCAAACCGTTTGCTAGTACGTGACGTACTGCTACAGCCAGTGTTAGACGCGCGTTACGTACATCCGCATCTTCTACTAGAGTCTTCTCTGAGTTGTAGTAAGTGTGGAACTCTGCCGCTAGATCTTTCAGGTAGTTAGCGATCTGGTGTGGCTCACGTGCATTGGCTGCATTCTTAACCACTTCTGGGTATTTGCCCAGATTGATCACTAGGTTCTTTTCAGATTCTAGCTCTAGCTTATCTAGTGCAGCGATGCCTTCAGCTTCGTTCCACTCCAAGTTGCCTTCGCTTAGTTTGCGGAAGATAGAGCAAACACGCGCGTGAGCGTACTGGATATAGTAAACAGGGTTATCAGCAGACTGAGAACGCGCCAAGTCGATATCAAAGGTTAGATGGCTGTCAGACTTACGTGCTGCTAGGAAGTAACGTGTTGCATCACGGCCTACTTCGTCGATTAGGTCGCGTAGGGTTACGTAGCTACCTGCACGCTTGGAGATCTTAACCTCTTCACCACCGCGCATAACGGTAACCATCTGGTGAAGTACATAGTCAGGCCAGCCCTGAGGGATGTCTGCTTTAAGTGCTTGAAGACCTGCACGTACACGTGTGATCGTGCTGTGGTGGTCGGCACCTTGTTCGTTGATAACCGTGTCGAAACCGCGCTGCCACTTATCAAGGTGGTAAGCCACGTCGGGTACGAAGTAAGTGTAACCGCCATCTTTCTTGCGCATTACACGGTCTTTGTCATCGCCAAAGTCCGTTGTGCGTAACCAAAGTGCGCCGCCATCTTCGTATGTGAAATCGTTTTCGATCAGCGTTTGAACGGCAGCTTCTACTTTGCCTTCTGCGTATAGAGAAGACTCTAGGAAGTAGACATCAAAATCTACTGCAAACGCTTTAAGGTCTAGATCCTGTTCGCGACGTAGGTAAGCAACAGCGAAGTGGCGGATAGATTCCAGATCATCTGCATCTTTAGCGCCAGTGAAAGACTGGTCTTCAGATTCAACCGTATCGCCAGCCATGTAGCTGTTCGCTAGGTCGATAATGTAGTCACCGCGGTAACCATCTTCAGGCCAGCTTGGATCATCTGGTGTTAGGTTTTTGCAGCGTGCTTGTACCGACAGCGCTAGGTTGTTGATCTGTTGACCAGCATCGTTGTAGTAAAACTCACGTGTCACATCCCAACCGTTCGCTTCCATGATGCGGCATAGGCAGTCACCTACTGCTGCGCCACGACCGTGACCGATGTGCAGAGGACCAGTCGGGTTTGCCGATACAAACTCAACCTGAACTTTTTTACCTTCGCCGTTATTGTTACGGCCGTAGTTGTTCTTCTGCTCCAGAATGTTTTTCAACAGAGAGCTAGTAGACGCACCACTGATAAAGAAGTTGATGAAGCCTGGGCCCGCAATCTCTGTGCGTTTTAGGTTGTCTGATGCTGGTAGTGCGTCAACCAATTTCTCAGCCAGTTGGCGAGGGTTGCAGCGAGCTGGTTTAGCTAATGTCAGAGCGATGTTAGAAGCGTAGTCACCATGAGATTTATCACGGGTGTTTTCCACCATGATTTTAGGTTCTACGTCGGCAGGCAAAGTGCCATTTTCAATCAGTGTCTTCAGGGCGGAGTCAATCAGCTCTGCAATTATCTCTTTCATTAGCGTACAAATACCGTTTGAAGTAAGTCGGTGAGCCCAAGGTCGATCAATTTGATCGGATGGGGCTTCAGAAGAACCGCGTATTATCCCTGTAAAATCTGCCTATGTTAAGAGCTGAAAGGCGAGATCTGCTTAAAAAGTATCCGCTGGATCGACATCTATAGACCAGCGTACTTTTCGAGACTCTTTATTTTGCTCCAGATACCAACACAGGTTGGCTAATAACTGATGAAGCGCTTTACGATTTTGCGCATAGATCATCAGCTGTGCTCGATGCATACCCGCACGTTTTTCCATAGGTGCAGGGAAAGGTCCGATCCAATGGGCATCTTGTGGTAGCAGCATGTCATCTTCCAACTGCTGTCTAATCGCACTCAAAAATGATTCGGCTCGACCATTTTGTGTGGTTTCTGCGCGAAGCAATGCGTAGTGCGTAAACGGCGGTAGTTGCGCCATTTTACGGTTATGCAGCTCCTCTTGCGCGAATGCGCTGTAACCATGCTGAACCAGTGTTTGCAGGGTTGGGTGATCTGCGTGGTAGGTTTGCATCATGACTGTACCCGCATGGTCTGCACGGCCTGCGCGTCCAGCAACTTGCAGTATTAACTGTGCTGTACGCTCCATACCGCGGAAATCAGCGCTAAATAAGCCGCTATCGGCATTAATGATTGCGACCAGCGTAACCCGTGGGAAATGGTGCCCTTTGGCGAGCATCTGCGTGCCGACCAAAATGCAGGGGGCGCCACTGTTTACCTGATTCATGATCTCCTGCATCGCGTTCTTTCGCTGGGTACTGTCGCGGTCGACACGAATCACCGGGAAGTTCGGGAAAAGCTTCTGCAGTGCTTGCTCGCTGCGCTCAGTTCCTACGCCAACCGGCTGCAGTTGATCGCTATTACATTCAGGGCAGCGATGCGGAATAGCGGCTTGTTTGTCACAGTGGTGACAGTGCAGATGCGCAGGACGTTGATGCAACGTCATATGGGCATCACAGCGGGTGCAGTCTGCTATCCAGCCGCAATCGTGACAGGTTAACGTCGGCGAGAATCCACGGCGATTCAAAAACACCAAAACCTGAGTGCCGCTTTCTAGGTGCTTCTTTATATTCAGTATCAATTGCGGCGACAGGCCATCTGATAAGTTCTCCTGCCGGATATCCAACAACCTGAATTCAGGAGGAGATGAGTTACCCGCGCGTTGAGTCAACTTGAGCCAGTGATAGCGGTCTTCGATCGCATTCTGTAGCGTCTCTAAAGAGGGTGTGGCACTGCCTAAAACAATAGGGATCTCTTCCGAACGGGCACGAACGACCGCCAGATCGCGAGCGGAGTAGCGGAAGCCGTCTTGTTGCTTAAACGAAGCATCATGCTCTTCATCAATAATAATGATGCCGGGCGCTTTCATCGGCGTAAAAATAGCCGAACGGGTACCAATAATTATCCTCGCAATGCCTTCGCGCGCTTGTAACCATGCATCCAAGCGTTGGCGATCGGTTAAATTGGAGTGCAGGGCAACAATAGGTACGCTAAAGCGTTGCTGAAAGCGCGCTACGGTTTGCGGTGTCAGGCCAATTTCGGGTACGAGTACTAAGGCTTGTTTGTCTTCATTAATTATCTTTTCGATCGCTTGCAGGTAAACCTCGGTTTTACCTGAGCCAGTGACACCTTCTAATAGACAGGCATTAAAACCATCAAATTGAGCGATCTGCTTTACGCAATTATCTTGCTCTTCATTTAAAGGAAGAGGTGACTCATGCAGAATCGGACCTGTGTGTTGTTTATGTTCGCGCTTAAATGATTCGGCGAGCTGCTTCTCTTGTAAGGTTTTAAGGGTGGCGGACTGCCCGCCTTCTGCACGGAAAGCATCGCCGCTGATTCCTTGGGGATGATCGAGTAATAGCTGCAATGCCTCCAATTGGCGTTTAGCGTTGCTCTTGATAGTACTTAAGCAAGCGCCTTCGGTGGCGCGCCATAAAGTTTCGTGCTGATATTCGCAGGCTTGACCTTTACGCAGTAAAACCGGTAGTGCTTGTTGTAGGGCATCGCCCTCGGGGTGTTGATAATAGCTTGCAGACCAACGTGCCAGTTTAAACAGGTGAGCAGGCAGAGGCGGTGTGTCATCTAAGATCTGTGAGGCACTTTTAAGCTTGTTATGATCAAACTCACTGCTTTGCGCCACCTCGACTAAAATACCAATGACTTCTCTGTTCCCAAACGGGGCTAGAACGCGAATACCGGGCTTTAATGAAAGGGGATCGATCCCTTCCGGGCAGTGGTAATCGAACAGTCTGCGTAGGGGGCTAGGAATGGCAAGCCGTAAAATGCTCATATATGCTTAAATTGCTCACTTTTTAAACGGTTTTAAGTTGCGCAGCATTATATCGATGCGTATAATTCGCCGCCTACTTAACGTACCAGTTATTTTGCTGGTAGTTTAAATCAATGCGGTGCCTGGCAGAAGATCAGGTGGCGGCATGAATCTAATGAGGTTTATCATGAAAGCTGGTATCCACCCGGAATACGCAGAAATTAACGCTACTTGTTCTTGCGGTAACGTTGTTAAAACTAAGTCCACTCTGGGCAAAGACATCCACTTGGACGTTTGCTCTTCTTGCCACCCGTTCTACACTGGTAAGCAGAAAGAAGCTACTTCTGGTGGTCGTATCGATCGCTTCAACAAGCGTTTTGGCGGCCGCGGCATGAAAAAATAAGTGATGTCACTTATGAGAATTTTGAAAAAGGCGCTCCCATTGTGGTGCGCCTTTTTTGTTTCTGGTTACAGTGCTGCTGTTACCGCAGCTCAGTGTGAACAACCTCATCATGCTGAAACGGTAAGCGTTGCGCATATCTATGATGGCGATACAGTAAAACTGACCGATGGTCGTCGTGTTCGTCTTATCGGTCTTAATACCCCAGAAACTGCCAAGGAAGACAAACCTGCTGAAGCTTATGCTGATCAAGCAACCACTCATCTGAAAACCTTGTTAAAAGGTGCTGATCTAGCGTTAGTGGTCGGTAAAGAGCCAAAAGATCGCTACAAGCGTTGGTTGGCTCATCTTTATGCTGATGGCCAGCATGCTGGAGAATCTCTGCTTGAGAACGGTTTGGCCTACCATATAGCGGTACCGCCAAATCTTGCTTACCTTGATTGCCTTAAATCTGCAGAACTACGTGCGGTAGATGCCAAGCTTGGGTTGTGGAATCAAACTCCGATTCGAGATGTGGCTTCGCTAAAAAATCGTGAATCAGGCTTTAGAATCTTAAAGGGTAAAGTGGCAGCGGTTAAAAAGATCCGTTCTGGTTGGATTTTAGAGATTGGTGACGAGTTAGCCGTAAAATTTAGCCCTATTGTTGCAGAGCAGCTAGGGGGCAAGGCAAAAATTGAAGATTTTGAGGGTAAAGCCCTTACAGTAAGGGGCTGGATTAAGCCAAAAAGTCATAACGCACCTGCACACTACCAACCTTGGTTGATGACTATTAGCCACTCTGCACATATAGATCATTAAACAATATTCCTATCTTTATGCGACTTCTTGCAGGTTTTTTTAGTACTTTAGGTTTAACCTAAAGAAAAAAAGCCTGTTGCAGGTGCGGAATAGTTGTTCGACAAATCTGTTTTCTATATAGTTCTGTGTTCGACTTTTTAACTAGATTGGAACAGCAGCTATGTCTGATGATATGAAACAAGCCGCTCTTGATTACCATGAGTTCCCACGTCCAGGTAAAATCAGTGTGGAACTGTCTACAGACGCTGAGTCTCAGCGTGATCTTTCCTTGGCGTACAGCCCGGGTGTAGCAGAGCCGGTTCGTGAAATCGCAAAAGATCCTGAAAATGCATACCGTTACACGGCTAAAGGTAACTTAGTCGCAGTAATTTCTAACGGTTCTGCAATTCTAGGTCTAGGTGACTTAGGTCCATTGGCTTCTAAGCCAGTAATGGAAGGTAAAGCACTGCTGTTCAAGCGCTTCGCTGGCCTTGATTCTATCGATATCGAAGTTGACGCTGAAAGCCCACAGGCATTCATCGACACTGTTGCGCGCATCGCGGACACTTTCGGTGGTATCAACCTAGAAGATATCAAAGCTCCAGAATGTTTCGAAATCGAACGTGTTCTGATCGAGCGTTGTAACATCCCTGTATTCCACGATGATCAGCACGGTACAGCTATCGTAACAGCTGCTGGCATGATCAACGCACTAGAAGTTGCTGGCAAGAAGCTAGAAGAAGCTTCAATCGTATGCCTAGGTGCTGGCGCTGCAGCTCACGCTTGCATGAAGCTGCTAGTGAACATGGGTGCTAAGATTGAAAACATCTACATGATCGACCGTACGGGTGTTATCCACTCTGGCCGTGAAAACCTAACTCCAGAGAAAGCAGCGTTCGCGTCTGAAACAGACAAGCGCACTCTAGACGATGCTATCGACGGTGCTGACGTATTTGTTGGTCTATCTGGTCCTAACCTGCTTTCTGCTGAACAGCTATCTAAAATGGCTGCTAACCCAGTTGTATTCGCATGTGCTAACCCAGATCCAGAGATTCGCCCAGAGCTTGCTCACGAAACTCGTGATGACGTTATCATGGCGACAGGTCGTTCTGACTTCCCTAACCAAGTAAACAACGTACTTGGCTTCCCATTCATCTTCCGTGGCGCAATGGACGTTCGTTCTACTGCAATCAACGAAGAGATGAAAGAAGCAGCTGTACGCGCTCTTGCTGATCTGGCTAAGACTCCAGTTCCTCAAGAAGTACTTGATGCTTACGGTCTAGACTCTCTAGAGTTCGGTCGTGATTACATCATCCCTAAAGCAACAGACTCTCGTCTACTGGGTGCTGTATCTACTGCAGTTGCTCAAGCAGCGATCGATTCTGGTGTTGCTCGTCTGCCACTACCAGACAACTACCCACTGTCTTAATCGACACTGGGGTACTAAAAAAAACCGGCTTAGGCCGGTTTTTTTGTGTCTGTAGAAAACTATAAAAAAATATAGGTTTCTGTTCGGAATTTAAGAAATTAAGAATTTTTCCTAGTTTCACATAGAGTATTATTCAGTAAGCTTAACTAGGTAAAAAACTTAGGTACAAGATCATGGAAGATGACAAAAGATCCTGCAGTAATTGTGAGAAGCAAGAAAGACTCGGCTTTCCACATGCTGACCTAAAGCTAATTAGCTCAATCCCTGAAAGCTCGATCTATCGCTGTGAATGCTGTGGCGCATTCTGGATTCACGATGGCGAAGACGGCTGGGAAAATCTGGATTTCGACACCCTTTGGGGTTTTGCCTGCTAACGCAGTAGCCAGATAGAAAAAGACATATTAAAAAAGCCCTGCTAGTTTTGCTAGCAGGGCTTTTTGTATTTTTGGAGCATTAAACAATGCACTAAGAGCGTTCTATAACATCAAGATACCCTGCGCACGATGATTTAAAATAGTTATTACGGCATAGTATGCGGGTAATAATGTATGGGCTCTGGTATGCGAGACAGGAAAATCTTATTTGTATTCTTAATTTACCTCGTATGTCTAGGTCTTACTCTGTCTGTTGGCGTTTCTCTTTTTCAGCGAAGTCTTTATATCGAACTTGATCAAAAAGTGAAGAATGAAGCTGAAAATGTCAGTACCTATTTCAATAAAGAACTTGCCCGTTATGCACATATTCCAGAGCTGTTAACGAACCATTACCAAATTCGTCAACTACTGCAGTTCAATACTGGAGCGCAGGAATTAAGCCTACTGTTACTTGATATCGCAAAAACGACCGGTGCAAGTGAAGTGTATGTGCTCGATCTGAAAGGCGATGTTGTTGCTGCAAGTAACTTTCAAAACGCATCGAGTTTTATTGGCGGCAACTTCGCTTTCCGTCCCTATTTTCAGCAGGCAATAAAGGGTCAGAATTCGACGTATTACGCCCTAGGTGTGCGTTCTAAAGAACGTGGCATCTTTTTTTCCTCTCCGGTTTACGTAGACGAAAAAATCATCGGTGTTGCTGCTGTAAAAGTAGATGTTTCCAGATTTGAACAGGATACAGAATGGCTGTCTGGCCAGCATTCTACAAAGTTTATGGTATATGGGCCTGATAATGTCATCTTTATGTCTAATCATCCATTCTGGCGCCTTAAGCAGCTCAGCGAAAGCGAAGTATTGAGTTGGACCCAGATTAAAGAGAGCCAGCGTTACCTCGATCTAGAACAAAATGCTTTAAATAACAGCAAAAGAAAGTATGCACTTGCTGATTTGCAGCAGTGGCAAATAGAGTACGCCGAGGCCAAGCAGGGTTTGTATTTTTATGGTGAATCTCCCTTGCCTATCATGAATCTCAAGCTTGTTACGTTCAGCCCCGCGGCAACGGTGGGTTATCAAATTACCAATTTTATGATTTGGCTATCGCTGGGTTATAGCGTGGTCTTTGTTTTGGCTTTCTACCTCTATCGACGCTTTGCTGGTTATCGCCAGTTGCTGTATACCCGTAGGGCGTTAGAAAAGGAGATATCGGTTCGCACTGATGAGTTAGATAAAGCGCATAAAGCACTTATGCAGTCGACGAAGCTAGCTACGATTGGGCAGATGTCAGCTTCGATCAATCATGAAATCAATCAGCCGCTCAGTGCTATGAATGCTTATATAGCGGCCTGTCGACGATTACTTGATAAGGGCGAGTACCAGCAAGCCAGAGCAACACTTAATACCATTCAGGATATGACTGAGCGAGTGCATAAAATTGTTTCGCAGTTAAAACAGTTCAGTCGGAATAAAGAGCCTGCATTAGCTTGGTGTGAATGGTCTAAATGCCTTGATGCCGCTTTAGTTGTGGTAGGGCCCCAGATCACAAACTATAAAGTGGATTTGTCTGTGGAGCGCTACAGCGGTTTTGTTTGGGGTGAGGCATTAAAGTTAGAGCAGGTCCTGGTTAATCTCTTATCTAATGCCATAGATGCTATGTCTGAGCAGCAGGCGAAATCTATTAATATCTGCTTTAGTCAAAGAGAAGGGTATGTCGATATTCATATTACCGATAGCGGTATTGGCTTAGATCTGCAAAATATAGACACTATATTTGATGCCTTCTTTACCACTAAGTCCGACCAAGGTTTGGGGTTGGGCTTGTCTATCTCGCGTAACATTATTCGCTCTTTCGATGGCGAGCTAGCGGCTAGAAATGCTGATGTAGGGACTGGCGCAACATTCACGATCTCGTTGAAATCAAGTAACACTGGAAGCAAATAACATGACAAAAGTTTGGATTATCGACGATGAAGAGATCATTCGTGACTCCCTTAGCCAGCTTCTCAAGATAGAAGGTTATGAAGTCCAGGCGTTCGCGAACGGTACGCAGGCTTTAAAAACACTGGATGAGCATTTCCAAGGTGTGGTGATTTCAGATATCAATATGCCAGAGATGTGCGGCACTAAGCTTCTTAGTGAAATCCAAACCATCGATGTCGATATACCGGTCATCATGCTAACCGGTTATGCCGATGTACAGCTTGCAGTCTCATGTTTGCATCAAGGAGCTTACGATTTTTTTGAAAAGCCGATCACAGAGCAACTGTTGGATAGTGTTAAGCGTGCCAGTGAAAAAAGAGCCCTTGTCCTAGAAAATCGAGCACTTAAAAGCAGCTTGAAAGCAGTGCCAGAAAAAGGGGTGCGGATACTTGGCGACACCCCTGAAATGAAAGATATGATGGCGCTGCTTAATACCGTAGTTGATACTCCAGCAGATGTTTTGATTAGTGGTGAAACAGGTTCCGGTAAAGAGATGGTAGCGCGCTACTTACATGAGATGAGCAGTCGCGCTGATGCAAATTTTGTTGCGATTAACTGTGGTGCTATACCTGAAAGCCTAATTGAGAGTGAGTTGTTCGGGAGTAAAAAGGGAGCTTTTACTGGCGCTACAGAAAACCGTACCGGGCAGCTAGGTTTCGGCCAAGGCGGTACTATTTTTCTAGATGAAATAGAAAGTATGCCGATGTCTATGCAGGTAAAAATGTTGCGGGTGTTAGAAGACAGAACCATTACTCCCGTTGGCAGTAATACTGCTATCCCGCTGGATGTTAGATTTGTTGCAGCAACTAAAATTGATTTGCTAGAACTCGCGGAACAAGGGTTGTTTCGCACCGACCTCTATTATCGTTTGAACCTAGTTAAAGTAGATATACCGCCTTTACGTGCGCGCAAAGCCGATATCCCATTGTTGTTTAAACACTTTAGCTCTATAGCTGCTGGGCGTTACCACAAACCGCTAACAGCGCTGGCTAGTGAAGAGTCCAATCAACTCATGGCTTACCATTGGCCGGGTAATGTTCGTGAGCTGCGCAATGCCGCTGAAAGAAGGGTGTTGCTTGGGATGCCAATTTCGATCGACGCAGATCAACCAAGTGTGGCCATGCCAGAGGATCTTTCCTTAAGTGAAAAGGTCGCTTTTTTTGAATGCGCTGTAATAGAGGAGGCCTTGAGCCAATCCTCCGGTTCCGTAAAAGAGGCGATCTCGCTACTGCGCGTCCCCAGAAAAACCTTTTACGATAAGTTGGCAAAATACGGAATCCAAAGACGTAGCTTTGTAAAAGAATGAGCTAGTGGGTTGGCGTGGTTTATACCGCAAAACGTTGACTTAATTAGCCCTGTTTTTCGCAGTTTATCTGTGTGTGGTTTTAGTGACAAAGCGCCCGTTAGGGCTGTGTGGCTATCCACATTATTGACCTTGATTAAAAATTTCTATTCTTTTTAACTCATTGAAAGTAAATCGCTTTTGAGATTGTTTTCAAAGCTGGCAATACTCTTGCTACCTTTTCTTCCCATGACGTGAAAAGTAAACGTTCACCAATTTAAATACCGTTTAAATTAAGGTTGGAAGAAGAGTATGAATGACAAAAATAAAAAGATACCTTGGCTAATGTTATCTCTCGGCCCTTTAGTCATGTTGATGACATTACTGATTGATCCGCCTTTCGCGGGGCTTTCAGTTGAAGCGTGGCGCACCGCCGGATTAGCGTTCTGGATGGCGAGCTGGTGGATATCCGAAGCTGTTCCAATCCCTGCGGCCTCTCTATTACCTTTATTTGTGGTGCCGGTTGCAGGTATCGCAAACATCAAAGCGGTTGCTGCACCTTATGCTCACCCGCTGATTTTCCTATTCCTAGGCGGTTTCCTGATCTCTATCGCAATGGAACGCTGGAATCTGCATAAGCGTATCGCGCTAAAAACTATGCTACTAGCGGGCACCAAACCCAGTATCCAGATTTTGGGCATTATGTTAGTGACGGCGTTTCTATCGATGTGGATGTCCAATACAGCTACAGCGGTAATGATGCTACCTATAGCACTATCCGTAGTGAAAATTGTCACCGATCGTGAACCGAACAACGAGAGTTTTGCCAAAGCAATGCTATTGTCCATCGCTTATGCTGCTAGTATCGGTGGTATAGCAACGTTGATTGGTACACCACCAAACGCGCTGATGGCCGCATATCTATCTGATAGCTACGGCATGGAAATCGGTTTTGCACAATGGATGGCAATGGGTCTGCCACTATCAATTATCATGCTGATAGTAGCGTGGGTTCTACTTACCAAAATCAGCTATAAAGTCGATCAGGCTGGTGCGGTTAGTGCTAAATCTGTATTTAAAGAACAGTTGCAAGCGCTAGGGCAGATGTCTGCTGGTGAAAAGAAAGTGTTATTTATCTTCCTATTTGCGGCAATCGGTTGGGTAATGCGCCCATACCTTGCTAAGTGGACAGGTATTGGTATCTCTGACACCGGAATCGCAATGGCAGCGGCTATTCTACTATTCGCCCTGCCTGTTAAATCTGGCGATAACGAGCGTGTTCTAGATTGGGAAAGCGCACAAAAAGTACCTTGGGGTATCTTGATCCTTTTCGGTGGCGGTCTAACTTTGGCAGCGACTATTAAGTCTTCTGGCTTAGCTGAATTTATCGCTCTACAGATTCAAGGTGCAGACGCTGTTTCTCTATTAGTGGGTGTGTTGATTGTTACAGCGCTGATTACCTTCTTGACGGAAATCACGAGTAACACAGCAACGGCGGCTGGCTTTTTACCTTTGCTAGGGCCTGTGGCTGAATCTATCACGGGCACACCGCTTGTATGGGTAATTCCTGCTGCGATTGCTGCAAGCTGCGCCTTTATGATGCCTGTGGCTACGCCGCCAAATGCAATTGTGTTTGGTTCAGGCAGACTGAAAATGGCAGATATGATGCGTGCAGGCTTCGTGTTGAATTTTGTTGCAATAGGCCTGATTACGCTTGCTAGCGTAACTGTTCTTCCAGCAGTGTTTGGTGTGTAGAAGCTAGTTTTTAAGAGTAATAAAAAAGCCACCCGAAGGTGGCTTTTTTATTTGTATTTGGGATGGCGTCTACTGAATAGTAGTTATAATTATCTGAAATATTTAGGGTTTATTTTTTCTTTGCTCTATTAAAGCCCCCAAATAAGCCCCCAGCTTGAGGTTCCTTAACTTAAAATTTAGGAATATTTCTTAATTATTTGATTAATAGGTCATGGTAGGGTGCTGGCTTCAGCTAAATCGCCAAGGAGTGGTTATGAGAGCTCTTATCATTATTTTGATTTCCCTGCTTACCAGTGTTCAGGTTTATGCGGAACAGAAGTACTTCTATTGCGAGATCCGTAGCTTGGATGGTACTTATCTTGATGTAGCGAGATGGGGAAAGGGGACAGACTTTAAGTACAACTCAGCTAAGAAACGATGGGAATGGGAGAGTAGTTATTCTGATCAGTATATTTATCCAGATGGGCGATATGTCCAGTATGGTAAGCATGTAGGTTTTGATGATCAGAAAGGGCATTGTGGGAGTAGTGCTGAGCAGAAGTATAAGCAGAATTTAGAAATAATCATTAGGAAGTATCAATAGATTTAGTGAGTGATTTGCCTCATCTTCCTCATGTCTAACTTTTTGAAATATAAGGGATTTGGTATGGGTGTGGTGGAGGCCTATAAAAGCTTGAAAAATAGCCCGAAACCGGGGTTTGCTTGACCCCCGTGGTGGGAGGTTGCCTCCAGGGTCCCTAGGGATTAGGGGGTTAGAAGAGTTGCTTTTTATTCGTGATCCATTGAGCTGTAGTAAGAATATCTGTGTGCTTCGCCTCACCTTCCTCACCCTTAACTTATTGAAAGAATAGGGCTTATATACCTCTGGTGGTGAGGCGTATAAAAGTTCGTAAAATGACTTTAAACCAGGGTTTGCTTATCCCCCGTGGTCTTAATTATAAGGGTATCCAAATTAAGTGGTCGGAACACTGTTCAGTATCATTTATCCTTATCTTTAATGACCTTTCTGGCGTTGCCAGCCATTTTTCGTCTTCTTGTTCTTGGCTTCTTTCTTCACAGCTTGAGCCATATAGGTCATAGCTTCCATCGCTTCTTCTGCCATTTTTGATCCTTGTGTTATTGATGCCTAAGTCCGCTTGTTATATTTTTCCACCGGCATACAGTGAAGCCCATACCGCTGCCCCGCCAAGAACTAGTATAAGTAACCGCTCCAAAGCCCTTAGGAACTTTTGCTTATAGGTAGACTTGTACCTGAAGTCATTAAAAATCAGATATTGCCTGTATAAGTAGCTTCTTAGGCTCGATGCGGAATGTTGCGCTGTACAACTGCAATATTTGAAAAATATTGAAAAGTGTTTGTTTATGCGCTGAGCTGTTACTTGAGATGGATTTTGATATTTGCCGATTATTATTTCGCTTTCATCAAATTTCCCTGCATCCGATCGATAGGGGGCTACGAAGACAAGAACTTCACCAGATGGGCTCTGTGAATACCAAAGTTGCGCATTTCTTTCAGCGGCAATCTTTAAAGCTTTATTTTTTGGGTTGATAACACTAACCCCTAAAAATCTTTCACCTGTAAATATATGTGTGGAGTTAACATGCTGGGAGCTAATCAGATCTGCACTTTTCAATGGCTCATCGTCTTTAGCTCTGCTGATAAATAGCCCTCCAAGAATACCAGTAGAATCACTGTGGGACTTGTATTTATCAAATTCGGCTTGAATACGTTCATCCATAAAGCGCCAGCTGACTCTTCTCGTCCATGCATTTATGGAATCTTTTTGTATTTTCTCTGCTGCTTCTTTCAGGTTCATAGATAACTCAAAAATTAAGCATTAGGGCTTGCTCGGATTTACGCTTAGATATTTTGACATTGGTAAATGAGCCCAGTCATATTCATGTTCGATATACCCAATAGCAAATAGTGTTACCACAAGAAGACCAGATGCCAATACCCTAAAGAAAAACAGCCTAAACTTCTCTCGCCAATCGTGAGATGCTTCTAGGCTAAGCTCTTGCTCTTTTAAAGATAGCTTTCTTTCTTGCTCGGAATTTAGGTGGTTGAAGTCCTCAATTGTTCGAGAAAATTTTATTAGCGTATTTTTTATTGATTCTGACTCCTTAAGAAACTGTTCCTCTACGGATTCGTCAGGACCTCTTTCTTCTACTCCGTGAAAGAAACTAATTAAATCATCGATATGTTTTTTGTCTATTTTCGATAATTCTTTCTCGAAATCTTCTCTAATCTCGGCTCTAGATCGCCTGTCTATAGGCTTGATGTCAGGTATCTTTAGAGGCTCCGGCATTTTCGGAATATCTAAACCCTTCAAGCGCAAGGCTAGCTTGTTGATTTCATCCATTTTTACTTACCATTCACTGCGATCTAAAGATGCTTAACGCTTAAGGGTGTGGCGCCTAAACAGTAGGCGTCCCTCTTACTTTTTTTGCTATACAACTACTTCTTTGCTGTGGATGTCTATGTATTGTCTTCTAGAGTATTTAGTACATCGAATTGGATCTGGTCCATTGTTTTCTATGTTGTTATCAAAGAAATGCTGGATGCTATTGATAAAGCCATCATAAGTTTTCAATGAAAAGATACCATTATTAGAAAACTGATCTTTAATTGATTTCCAACGCTCTCGCCTGAGCTCGTTACTTTCAATTTGATCTCGCCTTCCTGCGATTAGATGGAATCTTGGCGTTAATGGATGGCCGGAAATACCTTCTCTTAAGAGAATAGGTTTCAGCATTGTTTCCAAGTTGTCACGATTCTCAGAGCACCAAACAGCCCAGTCACGCGTCTGCTGCATAGCTTTGTTCAAATCCTCAGAAAAGTGATCTTCTGATCTTTTGAAAATCTCCAACTGTGGGTTTTCAATCTCTACAAAGTGTAAAAACACACCTCCAGAGGTGGGTTCTATGAACGCAAAGTCACTAATATAATCAGCGCCAAACTTAAATTTTCTGATTAGTATGTTTTTGGCGACGTACTTCGTGCCAGTTATGTAATGTGGATTTTCTTCTAAGTAGTCTTGAACTTCTTGTTCACGATTAGACTTTTCTAGAATTTCTAGAAACTGATCTAGTTTTGTCATATTTCCTGCTTATGTAACTTCTAATTGTTTGTATAACGACTAACACACGAGTCCGACTTGCGAAGCAAGAAAGGGTCTCGTGGTGTGACTTGTTGTCCTGGCCCGACCGTAATAAAACTCCCGTGCAGGAAAGACTTAATACTGGTGTCACTGGATAAGAATGATGACATGTACTTCACTCTTGGCACTGAGCAGCAAACTAATTGCATAGAGTGAATCGGCCCTTCAGTGAAACTCGTGAGGTGTCCTTTGAACTCGTTCAAGAGTGCCGTTCGCGGTTCACGGTAGCATGTCAGTGATTTCACAGATATAGGAAAATTTCTGATTTTTACACCGAGTAATACACTCTCTTCCATTGAGATATTCCACTAAAAAATGGCTCTATCCAAAGCCCTGCTAAGCTCTCAAATTACAGATGACCTCAGCGGCAGCATTTTAATAACGAGTGTGAGCGCTTTTCTGCTATTGGAGAAAAGCATGCATAACAGTAACAGATTGAATTTAAATGTCTTTTAGACTGCACTGTCATTTTCTTCCGATAAAAACGAGCCTATAACTCAGAGTTATCCAAATATACTGTATAGATAGTCATGTTTAAGAAGCTTTCTATCCACAGAGGCATAGATCGAACATGTCCGCTTTGGAATGAAGTGGAAGTCGATATGTATGCTCAACTACTTGTTCGAAAAATTAATTCACTACTCCTCTAACTGTGAATTTCAACCAGATATTTCGAATACCCTTTTAATTTTGATTGCATTTAAAACGCGACCAAGTTCCCTTCGTCGTATTGGGTGTAAAAGGGTTAGGTTTAAAATCTATTCATTGTGAGGAGGAGCAAAACGAACTTTAAGCGAACGGTGATATTTTACCTCCCTAAATTATAGGTACGTGTATGGTTATATATAAGACTCTCCAATATGGAGTAGATCATAGGTCTAAATGCCCCAGTTACTACCCCTATATGGAGTAGGTGGCAGGATGGCAACCAGTTATCTACTCCATATAGGAGGAGTAACTATCAAAACCTACTCCATATAGGAGGAGTTGTTTTGATAATGTTATTTCCAGGATGAGGGGGATTTGCACCAGTACCCTAGAGGGATATTGCCTGGGCTAATGCCATCATCGTATTGAATACCTTTAACAGGATCATCAATCCCATTCCAAGTTATAGCTACTAGTGTTGGCCTACCTCTTTGCTTCCAGCCCTGTCGGGTTACCACTAGAAATCCTTTACTAATAAGCCCAGAGAAGGCTCGATGAAGTGACGAGCTCGCCCAGCCTCGTTCCTTCATTTGAGCGTGACAGGCAGATAGGCATCCATTGTTACGCCCGTTACACTGACAAAGTAAATCGACTAATAGCTTCACTTCGGCAGCCTTTAGTTGAGCAAAGGGTAAGCTTTTGGCTACGTGATAAGGTATCCCCACAAATCGCCCTTTCTTTTTTGGGGAGCGTTTCATACTTCCCATATTTAGTACCTCATCATGCTAGGCTTTACACTGTAATTACTGATGGTTAAGGATGTGGGTTTGGAAACTGATCAAGAAGGTATTGGCTTTCCTTCTCAGTTATCAGGGAGGCGGCTCGGAGGCTTCTCTTTTCGTTTACGAACGCCAGTGCTTTTTCCGCCTCTTTGCGATCTGGTAGCCAGTACCAAGTAAAGAAAGTTAGTCCACCAGCTCGATGGGTGTGTTTTGTACGCTTTTTGGAAAGGGTAAGTCCAATTCTTCGAACTAGATTAGATATGGTTGATGGTAGTGCCGTCTCGCCATACACCTTGGTAGGAGTTCCTAGTTTATGGATACCATTTGTACCGGCTTTTAGTAGCTCATAAGAGCAGAGTTCAAGTTTCGTTGGGGGTGAGGTAGGCTTATTTAGCTTCTTGGTGCTGGTGGCTTTCGTATTGAGAGCTGCTGGCTGCTTTTTCATTTTTAGCTCCTCCTTCTTTATGCAGTCTGTTCTGTTTCAGCTTCTGAAATACGGTCATCGATCCATTTTTGGATGTCTGATTCTAGCCAAGCCACCAGCCGGCCACCTAAGTTGATAGGTTTTGGGAAGCTTCCTGACTTAATGCGGAAGTAGATCGTGCTGCGTGCTAAGCCAGTTAATTGTTCAACTTCTGGGCGGCGTATTAGTCTTTTGGAATCCATATGTCTCTCCTGAGTCGTTGTTGGAATCAGGAGAGATGATTAAGTATTGAAAAAAGAATGTAGAGTCGTGCTTAAAGCTCTAAATCCGGAATTTTAATATCGGACTTAGAAGAGAATTCACTAATTGCCCAATGCCATAAAGACAGAAAAATGTCTTCAGAGATTAGATTATTTAAATCAGATAAATCGCTTGAGTAACTGATTTGTGTAATCTCTTTATTCTTAATTTTTTGGATTATGAGATTTAAAGCTGGGGATCTTTGTCGAGCTGAGAAAAATAATTCCTTTATTTTTGTTGTTCCTATATCGATTGGATTTGTGGGATGGCTTTTCAGTTCTTCGCTAATCTCTTCGAAAGTATCAGCATGAATAGGACGGTTAATAAGAATTTTTTCGAGGACAGTAAATATTATCAGAGGAGCTAGAGTTCTATCTCGGTTATATTTTTTTCTAGACTGTTTAGGTGCTCTGGGGCTCCCGAAATAGTCGTCCCAACTTTTGTTCGTACTACCAGAATGGATCTCTTCAAAAGCATTTAGGGTGGTGCTTGCTACCCATTTAGGCAGGGGGATTCCGTTAAGGGCGCAAAGTGCCAGTGCTCTGCTTATACTCCACTTGTTGCCCGCCGAGTATTCGAGTTCTAGCAGGTTAAGAATTAAATATGCTTCGTGTATATCGGATGCGTGAGTTTCTGTATACAGCATGTATTCGTGGAATTCATTGTCGGTACTATCCCAAAAAGGATCAAATAACTTTTCTCCAACCTTGACGCTAGTAGAGCACATTAGATCTATATCTCGATGAACGATTGTGGTTCTTGGGGGAGTTGTAATGGTTCGTCCTGAACCCTGGAGATAATATTTTTTGTTCATTTTAGCTCCCTATGAAGATAGGCTCAGTTGGAAGGTTATGGAGTAGATTTTAGAGAGTTATCCCTTGGTGCCGTATGCGCTGGTCCATCAAAAACTTTAGTTACTTTTGGCTGCAAATCTGAGCGAGGATCCTTGTTAGCTCTGACAGGCTGGTGGTCGCTTCAGCTAAATCGGATGTCGATATATCTGCTGATTCGTTATCCGCTGCATAGAAAGCAGTTTTATTGAGAAGGGTTAGTAATTGTAAGCACTCCGCTAAGGCTGTCTCGGCTTTATCAGAAAGGTCGCTGGTTGGATCGGTAGAAGCCTGATTGATTAAGTGTTCAACAAAAATAGGTAGCTCGGAAAAAGTAGTCATGAGTTATCTCTCCTTGATAACTGAGTGATGGGTATTAGTTTTGCCCAAAGTTAGCGGTTATAACATTCCCAGTTAATGCCTGGGCTTTAAGTTGGTCTAAATAATCTGCCCAGTGCTGCATCATTTCAGTACGCTGGGCGAGGTGCTTAGTTCTGTTATAAGCTCTACCGTTAGCATCCTTAACGGCGTGGGCTAGCTGTTGTTCTATCCACTCTACCCGATAGTTAAGTTGCTCATCTAAGAGGGTTCTAGCCATTGCTCTAAAGCCGTGCGGGGTCATCGTTTCGTTATCGTACCCCATGGTCCTGAGAGCTACCCTGATAGCATTTTCCGACATGCACCGGCTTCGGCCTCGAGCTGATGGGAAAATATATTCGCCTCGCCCTGTGAGGGCGTGTAGTTCTTTCAGTATGGCTAGGGCCTGACTGCTTAGAGGGATTATATGCTGCTGGTGGGTTTTCTCGGCCACCAGCTCTATGCGTAACTCTTCGTGATTAATATCGGACCATTTCAGGTGTCTTAGCTCTCCAGGACGGCAGAAGAAGAGGGCTGACAATTTTAGGGCAGCAGAAACTACAGGAGTCCCTTCGAACAGGTCTATGGCAGCCATTAACCGTCCAGCTTCTTTAGGGGTAGTGACGGCTGCAAAGTGCTTGGTAGGTGCTGGTTTAAGAGCTCCTTTAAGGTCTGGAGTGGGGTCCCGCTCAGCCCTTCCAGTCGCGATAGCGAACCTGAAAACTTGTCCGGCAATTTGTTTGTCTCTATGGGCTGTTTCTATAGCACCTCGATCTTCCACTTTCCTCAGAGCATTTAGCAGCATAGGGGCCGTTATTTCGGTTATGGGAGTGTCACCGATTGAGGTGAATAGGTCGTGTTCCAGAGCTCGTAATACTCGTTTCTGATATCCGGGGGTTTTGTCGCTTTGGTGGGTGTTAAACCACTCCAGAGCAATCGATTGGAATGAATTAGCTGTTTTAAGTTTTTCTGAGGCTTTCTGAGATTTTTTGTAGGCTGAAGGGTCTATGCCATCTATTAGCAGTCTTCTGGCCTCGTCTCTCTTTTCTC